>NZ_CP035107.1:632500-940000 GCF_004088395.1 Ornithobacterium rhinotracheale
GAGTTTTAGGCGCGGTATATGAAATGTGTGTAGCCAATGATTTAGGGATAATGCTGAATGCAGATGCAATTCCTGTGGACGGGGAACAGCAATTATTGTGTCAAAAATTCTCGCTTAATCCAGCCGAAATCATCGGAGCAGGGAGTATGCTTATGGCTGTTTCCCCAAAGGTGGTGAATGATTTGATTCAGTATTTTGCTCAAAATCAATTGAAGCTCACCCCGATTGGCGAGTTTACCCCTGCTGAAAATGGTATATTGAGCTGGCAAGGTGGAGAAATGAAAGAGATACAATACTCAGAGAGAGATGCTTACTGGGAGGCATTTTTTAATGCAGTTGAAAAAGGCTGGAAATGAGAGTGAAACAGATTTATTTAATCATAGATGTACAAATTCCATTGGCTAAATTGCAGGCAGATTTAAAGCTAATTTTGCAGGATTTAGATAAAGTTCAGCTATATAATACAGAGGAAATTTCAGTTGAAAATCTTCAAAAATATATTTTTTGGTTTTTGGAAAATAGCCTTGCTCAGGTATTTATTTATGAAAATATGCTTGCATTGGAATTGAGTAAAAATATTGGAATTCATTTAGATACGCCAGAAGATTTAACGGGTTTAGAACAAAAGTTAAACCGAAAAATTCCAAAAGGCTGTACCGTGGGGAATGATTTAGCGGTATTGAAAAGGGCACAAAAATATGGGTATGATTATATTTCGTTTTGCTCCGTATTTCCTACCAAGTCGGCCAATGTTTGTGAGCTGGTAAAATTTGAAAATATACGAAAGGCGAGAGCTCTATTTAGTGGCGAAATTTTTTTGGCGGGTGGCATTACGCCCAAAACTAGAAAAATGCTAGATAATGTGGATTTTGATGGCATCGCTACCATCTCTGCGCTGATGACCTCAAAAGATAAAAGGAAAACAATAGAAAGTTTAAAATAAAATGGAAAAGAGAATTATAAATAAAATGTGTTGCCCATTTGACCACAGCGACTTACACCTCTCAATCTTTGTAATGGAGGGCGAAAATGTAATAGAGGGGCTATTTACCTGCCCCAATTGTGGGCGATATTATCCCATTATTTCAGGCATTCCCATTATGTCGCCAGATGAGTACCGAGAGCCTGATTTTGAGCGCAATTTCTTAATCAAATGGCGAGATTTGCTCCCCAAGGAAATTGCGAACAAAGTTCAGTTAAAGCTCTCAAACTTAGAATAACTGCGGAAATAGTTCCTGAATATTGATTCCGCTCTCTACCTCATAGGGTGTTTTATTTCTTTCAAAAATTCTGGAAGTGTGCGGCCCTTCAATTGTGAGCCTATCATTGTGGCAGAGGATAAAATTCCCCTCGCGCAGCCCCACAACAGGCGTTTCGTTTTGCGTGAGAAATTCCAAAATTCGGGTTTCGCGCGTTTCTCCTTTGTGTCGTGAATTTGGGTCGGGGTCGAGATAATGCGGATTTAAGCAAAAAGGAACTAGCCCCATCGCCTTAAAACTTGGAGGGTACACGATGGGCATATCATTAGTCGTCTGGATTGTAAGCCCGCCAATGTTGGAACCCGCGCTGGTACCTAGGTAGGGTGTGCCGTTTTCGATTACTTTTTTTAAGGTCGGAAATAGGTCAAATTCATACATTTTCTGAACCAATAAAAAGGTGTTGCCTCCACCTGTGAAGATGGCTTTGGCATTTTCAAGGCACACTTTTTTATTTTCCACGCTATGCAAGCCCGTAACTTTTATATTTAAGCTACTGAAAAACTCTTGCGCTCGTGCGGTGTACTCGGTATGTGTGATTCCGCTGGGGCGTGCAAATGGAATGAATATTAGTTCGTTACAGTCTTTAAATAATGTTTCAATTTCATTTTTTAAATAGGCTAAATACCCGCTTCCGTAAATGGTGGAAGTGCTGGCTAGTATAAAATTCTTCATAATTGATAAAAAAATAGCGCATTTTTTGGAATATGTAAAATGCTTTTAATAAATTGCATAAAAAAGACAATGAATATTAATCCTAATGTTTTTAATTCAATATTAGACAACGATTTTTACAAATTCACTATGCAGTGCGCAGTGGTGAAACTTTTTCCAAATATACGCGCAAAATATAAATTTATCAACCGTGGTAAGCATCAATTTCCAGAAGGTTTCAAGGATTTAATGCGCGCAGCGGTGGATAATATGGCGCATCTGAAGCTGACCAAAGATGAGAAGGCTTTTTTAATCAGAACTTGCCCTTATTTAAATCCCGCTTATATTGATTTTTTGGAGGGCTATCGCTATGACCCCTCGGAGGTGCATATTGAGCAAAATGGAACAGATTTAGAGGTGCGTGTAGAGGGGCTTTGGTACCGTACTATCTTGTGGGAGGTGCCATTGCTTTCAATGATTTCGGAGCTTTATTACAAGGCAACGCACCAAGAAAGCTGGAGTGATGAAAAGATTGTGAAAAATACACTGGATAAAGTGAAGTTATTCAATGAATTAGGTGTTAAGTTTGCCGAATTTGGCACCCGTCGTCGCCATAGCTACCACGTGCAGAGAAAAGTGGTGCACGCCCTAGAAACTTATAATGGGCAGAGCTTTATAGGCACCTCAAATGTGCATATGGCAATGCTCTACAACACCAAGCCAATAGGCACGCACGCCCACGAGTGGTTTATGTTTCACGCGGCAGAGTATGGCTTTAAGATGTCTAATGCTATGGCACTGGAACACTGGGTAGATGTATTTAGAGGAGATTTAGGCGTGGCACTTTCAGATACTTATACCACGGATGTTTTTTTCAGGCAGTTTGATACCAAATTTGCTAAACTATTTGATGGAGTGCGCCACGATAGCGGCGACCCAATTGAATTTGCAAATAAAACCATAGAACACTATAAAAGCCACGGAATTAATCCACATTACAAGCACATTATTTTCTCCGATGGGCTAAACCCTGAAAAAGTGAAATCCATTACCGAAGCTACTAAGGGCAAAATTGGAATTTCCTTTGGCATAGGTACCAATCTGACTAATGATGTGGGGTTGAAACCAATGAATATCGTTATCAAATTGACTGATGTCCTCACCAGTGATAACGAATGGGTGCCCACCGTGAAACTTTCAGATGAGCCGTTTAAGCATACAGGCGATGAGCGAATGATTCATTTAGCAAAAGAATTATTAAGAATAAAAGATTAAGGTTTCTAAAATAAAAAAAAGCCGTCCCCAATATTGGGAACGGCTTTTTGTTAGCGAAAAACATAAATTGTTTAAATATCTAAGAATGCATTCAGCATCCAAGCAGTCTTCTCTTGCCCTGAAATGAAATCGCTCATCATAGCATTTGTACCCTCATCGCCTAGCTCGCCAGAGGCTTCAAGGATTTCTCTCTCAATGATTAAAATCTCTTTCATAGAGTCCAGCACTACTTTCACAGCCTCAGTATCTTTGTGAACATTCTTGGCAGCCTGCACTTTGGAGGTAGCAAGGTAATCTTGGAAAGTATGCATAGGCGTTTCGCCAAGAGTGAGTATGCGCTCCGCGATTTCATCAATTTGCTCCTGAACCTCGGTATACATTTCCTCAAATTTTGCGTGTAGTGCAAAGAAATTTTCACCCTTAATATTCCAGTGAACACTTCTCAAATTTTGGTAGTAAACTTGGAAATTGGCCAAAAGCTCATTTAGGCTTCCGCACAATTTTTTTGATTCTTTTTCATCTAATCCGATTGTAGTTAATGACATAGTATTAAAATATTTTGGTTATTCAACTTTTGTAATGCAAATATCATGAAAAACTCGCTTTAAATTATTTTATTTTACTAATGATTATTTATATCTTTATCAAATAAATTTATACAATGACATTAATTCAGCTAGAATACGCCTTAGCCGTTGCCGAGAGCAAAAATTTTACCCTAGCCGCCGAGCGAGTTTTTGTAACGCAGCCCACTTTGAGTATGCAAATCCAGAAACTAGAAGTAGAGCTGGGCGTAAATATTTTTGACCGCACCACGCACCCCATAGGCATCACGCCAATAGGAAAAAAAATCTTGAAACAAGCTAAAAAGATTTTGAGCGAGGCCGAAAAAATGAAATTTATGGTAGCCGAGGAAAAAAAATCCCTAGAAGGAACTTTTAAAATTGGGGTAATTCCCACGCTAGTCTCCACACTAGTGCCGCTATTTTATAAAAATTTCATTCGTAAATTCCCTAAAACACAATTAATTATCTTAGAACTAAAAACAGAGGCCATTTTAGAACAATTAAAGGAAGGCAAGATAGATTTCGGAATAGCCGCCACTCCACTCAATGCGCCTGATTTTGTGGAAGATGTATTATTTTATGAGCCAATGCTCGCATATGTGCCGCCGCAACACCGATTGCATAATAAAAAGGAAATAGAGGAGGGGGATTTAGATTTAAATGATTTGCTATTGCTAGAAGAGGGGCACTGTTTCAGGAATAATGTATTATCCATTTGCTCAAACTCAAATTCAAGTAAATCAGGAGTTTCAGTGCAGAGCGGGAATTTTGAGACTCTGGTGAAACTTGCCGATGATGGGTTGGGAATGACTGTTTTACCCTCAATGCAAGCCGATGATATTCTGCACCGAAAGGGAAAAGAAAATTTAAAGAATTTTAAGCACCCAAGCCCCACACGCGAGATAAGCCTTGTGTACCACGAGTCTCAACCACGGCTAAATTTTGCACGGAAATTAAAAGAAACCATACAGGGACTAGTGCGCGGTAAAATCTATTTAGACCAAGGTACACGCACATTCCCTACACTCCTGATGGAGAAAAACACTTAAAAACTAAAAATGCGCTAAATTCCAATTTTAGCGCATTTTTTATTTATAGCTCAAGCATACTTTAAATGAAAGTAAGAAAATTGATTTAAAATATATTTTAGTTGAATGGAGCCAGAAAAAAGAAAAATATTAGTTAGTGCTTTACCTGTTGTTAAGCATTTTTTGTTGCGGTTACTCATTTTAATCCTTGTTTACAGCTTAGTTTTTGGGCTGAGTATTGCGTTTTTTTATGAGGGAGGAGTGTTTCTGTTCTTAATTATTTTGCCAATAATAAATATTGTATTTTTTTTAATTTTATTTATTGAGGCTATTTTCTTAAAACATAAGAAACAATGGGCAAAGCTAGTGTGTAATCTTATTCTTCTTTTGTGTATTATCTTTTTTTATCTTTATTTTTACGCTTAAAAAATTATGAAAATTCAAATCAAAGAAATCATACAATCCCTTGAAAAATGGGCTCCTACGGCTTACGCTGAGTCGTTCGATAATGTGGGCTTGCAGCTTGGGGATAAAGAAAAATATATTGAGAAAGCATTAGTCGCTTTTGAAATTACCGAAGAAGTTTTAGAAGAAGCAATTGAAAACCAAGCAGGTTTAATCATTACATTTCACCCATTGATTTTTGGCGGACTCAAAAGCATTACAGGCAAAAACCGAGTAGAACGCGTTTTGCTCAGAGCCATTAAGCACGATATTGCCATTTATGCCATACACACCAACCTTGATGCACAGCTTTTAGGGGTAAATCACGAAATTGGTAAGCGGTTGGGGCTAAATGATTTGAAGGTGTTAATTCCCAATAAAGAAACTTTATTTAAGCTCAGTTTTTTTGTCCCTCAGGACGATGCCGAAAAAGTCCGAGCAGCTTTATTTAAAGCTCAGTTAGGCATCATTGGGAACTACACGGAATGTAGTTTTAGTACCCAAGGCATCGGCACATTTAAGCCCTCGCAGGTGGCCAATCCGCACCTAGGCAGGGCGGGCGAGCAGGAAAAGGTGCAGGAGGAGCGTGTGGAAATTTTAATCAAAAAGCACGAAATCGGTAAAGCCATTCAGACTTTAAAACAAAATCACCCATACGAGGAAGTGGCATACGACATTTTTCCTTTGGCAAACGAAGATCCCGCCACAGGAATGGGGCAAATTGGCGAATTGCCAGCAGCCATGAATGCCGAGGAATTTATCCAATTGCTTAAAAAAGTTTTTGGCACGCCATACATTAAAACCTCGGCTTTGGTAAAAAAGGAAATCAAAAAAGTAGCCGTTTTAGGTGGTTCGGGCGCATTTGCCATTGGCGCAGCAAAAGCCTCAGGGGCAGATGCTTTCGTTACGGCGGATTTGAAATATCACGATTTTTTCTTGGCAGAAAATCAGCTGTTTCTGTGCGATGTGGGGCATTATGAATCAGAACAATTCAATAAATTTTATATAACAGGCTATCTTTCAGAAATTTTTAGTAATTTTGCAGTCCTTACCTCTGAGGTAAATACAAACCCAATTAATTATTTTTAAATTATGGCTAAAAATAAAAGCACTGAAGCAAGTGTAGAAGAGAAGCTAAGAGGCTTATACGACCTACAGCTAATTGACTCTCGATTAGATGAAATTCGCAATACGAGAGGGGAACTCCCGCTAGAAGTTCGAGATTTGGAAGACGATATTGCAGGTAAAGAAAAACGCTTTGCCTCTACGGAGCTAGATGTTGAGGCGCTTGAGGTGAAAATCAAAGAGGAAAAAGAGGCTATGAAAGAGGCGGCCGCTTTGATTAAAAAATATACAAAACAACAGGACAATGTGCGAAACAACCGTGAGTTTGAAGCCTTGTCTAAGGAAATTGAGTATCAGGAGCTTGAAATCGAACATAGCGAGAAGAAGATTAAGGAATTTAATGCTAAAATCGCTTTCTTAAAAGAGAAGCAAGAGGATTTACAGCAAAAAATTAAAGATTATCAAGAGTATTTGGAGCATAAAAAATCTGAACTTGATAATATCGTGAAAGAGACTGAGAAAGAGGAGGCTAAGCTAAATGAATTGGCCGAAGAATATAGCCAAGAGATAGACCCAAGATTGCTGAAAGCGTATCAGAAAATTCGTTCCTCTGTGAAAAATGGCTTGGCTGTAGTGCCAGTGGAGCGTGGAGCTTCTGCGGGGTCATTCTTCACCATTCCGCCTCAGCGCCAAATGGAAATCGCGATGCGCAAAAAGATTATCCTTGATGAGCATAGCGGTAGAATTTTGGTAGATGCTGAGCTAGCCAACGAGCAGAAAGAAAAAATGGAAAAAATCATCAATGCTTAATATTGATTAAAATTTCTTTCCTAAAAAAATAGATTTTAGGCACATTTCTCTTTTGAGAGTTGTGCCTATTTTTTTGTTTAAAAAAATTATAAATAAAATGTTCATTTAATTATATTTTTATTAAATTTGTCCGAAATACAAGTGCTAATATTAAAGAAATGAAAAAATGAAAGTTGATTGAATTTTTTAAGTATTTAAATCACAGCAATCAAATATTTCTTTAAAATTCAGATTTTGAATATATTAAAACCAAAAAAACATAACCATAAACATATGAAAAAAGTACTATTAGCAGCGGCAGCTTTGTTGGCATTCAATGCTAGCCAAGCGCAGGTAGAAAAAAGCATAACTGGTTTGCAGTTAGGGCTTTTTGGTGTAGATCTTAACAACGAAACTCGCCTTTCTGAGCAAGTTGCATTGCGTTCGGCAGTTGGGTTGAATGTGGGCGTTTGGGGTGGTAATTTTTATGATAAAACAGGCTTTATTCTATATCCAAAATTATCGCTTCAACCTAAATATTACTACAATATTTTGAGCCGAAAAGAACAAGGTAAAAATATTAAAAACAACAGTGCCAACTATTTATCATTACAAGTGAATTACACACCAGATTGGTTTTCGATTTCTAATTATGATAATTTGCGACTCATCAATAAACTAGATATAGTACCTACTTTTGGGATTCGTAGAAATTTTGCGCAAGATTTTAATTATGAGTTTCGAGTGGGCTTAGGCTACGGGACTACATTTGGCGAAAAAAACAATGTGAGCGGCACTGTATTAGATTTAGGATTTAAGGTAGGATACGATTTTTAAAATTAAATTTAGTAATAGGAAAAGCGTGTTGTGAAGTTTTAGCCGCTTTCGGTGGCAAACAAACTTTAGATGTGTAAATCTAAAATTAAATAATAAAAAAAAACGGCAAAAATTCAATTTTTTGCCGTTTTTTGTTTTTTGAAAAAATGATTAAAATTAATATTTAATCCATTTTAGCCATTCTTTGATGGATGGCTTTTTGCCATACATCAATATACCCACTCGGTAGATTTTTGCAGCAAACCAAACCATTAAAAATACGGAACCTATAAGTAATCCAATGGAAAGAAAAAGTTGCTCAGTCGGAACGCCAAAACTGATTCTAGCCATCATCGTAACGGGTGATGTGAATGGAATGATACTGAACCAATACCCCACAGGGCCGTCTGGATTTTCAAAAATACTTATCGAGCCATATAGACCAAGCATTAAAGGCAAAATCCCGAGCCACATAAATTGTTGTGTTTCGGTGTCGCTCTCCACCGATGCCCCAATGGCGGCAAATAGCGAACTGTAAAATAAATAGCCAAAGAAGAAGTAAATAAAGAATACCGAAATAATCAATGGGATATTCATGTTCAGAATGGTGTGAATAATCTCCTTGATTTCGGAAAAATCCCCTACCTTAGTAGTCGTAGCCATATCTCCCAATTGCTGTGCAGGGGCAAAGAATGAATCAAGCAAAGCTGGAGACACCATTAAAAAAGCTAAAATCAAAGCAATCCAAATGGTGAATTGCGTTATAGCCACCAGCGTTGAGCCCAAGATTTTTCCCATCATTAGGTTAAAGGGTTTCACGCTTGAGATGATGATTTCTACCACACGGTTGTTTTTTTCCTCAATCACGCTACGCATTACACGCACGCCATACATCATGATAAACATAAATGTAGCATACATTAAAATCCCTGAAAATATGGATTTTACACCTTCTTGCATTTGGTCGGTACTTTTGCTTCCGTCGTCGGATTCTTGCGTTACAGCGATTTTTACGCTCGCTTCGGCTTCGTCCAAATCTTGTGTAGTGATGCCTTTGCGTTTAAGATTGATTTCGGTAAGCGTTTTTTCGATTTTCTTTTCAATTGTAGGAATGAGCGAAACGCCTATGTTTTTATTTGAAATAAATTCAATGCCATTTTTTAAATTAGTAAAAGCACTGTCGGTTTTGGGGATAAATAAAATTCCCGTTAAAGATTTGGAAGTGAGAATGCTATCTTTTAAGCCATTAAACTCTTTGGGTGCATAAAAGGTGTATTGATTATGCTCATTGCTTTCAAAAGTTTTTTCAAAAAGCCCAGATTCGTCGATCACGGCAATGCGATTGGTTTCGTTGTTTGCCATGTTTAAAAATCCGATAACCAAGCCGAAAAGCACGATTAAAAACGGCATGGCAATCGTGAGAATGATAAAAGATTTTTTACGAACTTCAACTAGAAATTCTCGTTTTGTAACTAGCCAAATTTGTTTCATAGCGATTGATTTACAGCGTTTATAAATACTTCATTCATACTTGGTATAATTTCGGAATACTCCCCGACAATTCCTAGTGTGCAAAGTTCTTGCAAGAGTGTGTTGTCGCTTTGTTCTTTTCTAGTAGTAAAACTTGCATAAGCTTCGTTTTCAATTAAATCTATTATTTTGTGTTGTGCCTTAAAGTTTTGCCAAGCATCTGGCGAAGTGATTTGCAATCCGATTTTAAAATTTCCTTTTTTAAAGGAATTTCTCACCGATTGAATTTCCCCATCCAGCACCTTGTTGGATTTATTGATAAGAGCCACATAATCGCACATTTCTTCTACACTTTCCATGCGGTGGGTCGAGAAAATAATGGTGGTGCCTTTTTCCTTTAATTCTAAAATTTCATCTCGAATGATGTTGGCATTCACGGGATCAAATCCACTGAATGGCTCGTCAAAAATCAAAAGTTTTGGGTTATGCAATACGGTAACGATGAATTGAATTTTTTGCCCCATTCCTTTAGAAAGTTCAGAGAGTTTTTTATTCCACCAGCTGCCAATGTCTAGCTTATCAAACCAGTATTTGAGTTTTTGCTTGGCATCGTTTCTGGAAAGCCCTTTGAGCTGAGCGAGATAAATGGCTTGTTCGCCCACTTTCATATTTTTATACAATCCGCGTTCCTCTGGCATGTAGCCAATTGCAGAAATATGATTTGGGGCTAATTTTTTCCCATCGAGTATGATTTCGCCCGTGTCGGGCATTGTGATTTGGTTGATAATACGGATGAAAGTAGTTTTTCCAGCACCATTGGGACCCAGTAAGCCATAAATTGATGCTTTAGGAATTTCTATGCTAAAATTGTTTAGAGCTACTTTATTGCCATATTTCTTGCTGATATTTTTTGCAATTAAAAGCGATTCCATAGTTTGTTTTAATGATTGTTACAAATATAAAAAAAAGTCTGAAGTATTAATTCAGACTTTGATTTTGTGTTGAAATATTATTTTCGCCTTTTATTGGTTTTCTAAATCGGTAAGCATGCCCGTTTTTTAAATTTTGATCGGCAAGCAACTGAGCCACTGTTACAAAATGATACCCTTTAGCTTTTAAATTTTTAATCACCTCAGGAATGGCTTCTACCGTAGTTTTGTGGATGTCGTGCGCTAGCAGAATGGCGTTGGGTTCTGCTTTGCTCAATCGTTCTGCCACGATTTTAGAGTTTTTGATACGCCAGTCCTCTGGATCGATGTTCCATAAGATAAAAGGTTTTTTTACCACTTTTTTTACCGTTGGGCTAATTGAACCATATGGCGGACGCAAATAGTCGGATTTTTTTCCAATTAATTCTTCCAGCACTTCGTCTGTTTTGTCCACTTCTTCTTGCACTTTTGCTGCACTCAGTTTCTTTAAATCTTTGTGATCCCAAGTATGGCTTTCAATTTCATGCCCTTCGCTATAAGCACGCTGAATTGTTTTTTGCTGCACTTGTGCCGATTTTCCAAGTACGAAAAATGTAGCTTTTACATTATTTTCTTTTAAAATATCGAGCAATTGAGGTGTGTAATCAGATGGTCCATCGTCAAAAGTGAGTGCTACACAAGGCACTTTGCTACAATCTACGGCTACCTCTTCGGGTTGTTGAGGTAGATTTTCATCTTCCTCTTCCTCCTGCACAGGCTGATTGTTTACTAAATTTAAGAAAGAAGGTTTTAAATAAGTATCCATTTTAGCCTTAGGTAATTCAATAGAGATTTCGCCCATGTAGCCAGGTGCTACGGAATATTTATCAAAAATAAATTTCCAATCGCCATTTGGCAGCAGAATCATAGTTTTGTAGTTTTCGCCACTAGCTTCGGTTCCCTCTGCAATGCTTGGCAATAATCTTTCAAACATTTTTTCTTTGTCGGCATTAGGAATTTCTTTGTTGTTAAAGATTTTATTTTTAATCGTATCGCTTACAATTTGTTTAGCCTCTTCAGCAAAAGCTCTGAAATCGTTTATATTATTAAATACATTTTCGATTCTCAGTTTTTTCTTTTTGTTTAAATCATAGTAGTGTGTAAAGAATTGTTTGGTAGAATTGTTCCCGTAAGAAGCCTCTCGTTCGATCAAGAAAACAATTACATTGTCGTTATTTTGTAAAACTTCAAAATGTTGATTGAAATCAATCGGAGATGGATGAACAATGAGAGAATCCGCACCTTTATTTTCATTAGTTAATCTCTTAAACTCAGTTTCAAAATCGTATACAAAATTATACTCATATTCGTTGATGAAAGGATAGCTTTTGGTTTCTGGATACGAAGCCAAGAAACGATAAGCGGCACTATCATTTCCTATTTTGATTGTTTGTACTTGAATTTCATCTTGTTGAGCATCTTCTGCTTCAATTTTAGTGGAGGAAACAGCATCTTTGCCATTATTTTTACAAGCGTAAAAAAAGATGGATAAGATACTGAATATAAATAATGTTTTTTTCATCAATTTGTAAAATAAATATAAGGGTTGAATTTGGATGTTGTAAGTTAGGATTAAACAAGTGCCAAAATTAAGCCATTTTTCACATATTCAGGAAATACTTTTTCATAAAAAACTTTTTAGAATGAGTTAAAACAATATTTTTTTACGATTGTTTTAATTCTAGCAAACAAATTGTTACCTTTGTCTCAATAAAATCATAAAAGGGGTGCTTTCTGAAAATGTAGAAGGCTGAGATTATACTCTTAGAACTTGGGCAGGTAATGCTGCCAAAGAATTATCTTCAGGATTAAAAGTTGCACTCTTTTTATGCATAATGTTTAAAATGTTCAAATATGTATAAAAAGTTATTCAGTTTAGTCAGTGTAGCCGCTTCATTATTAGCTACCGCGCAACAGAAAACGCAAGATACCATTGCCTTGTCAAGTGTACAAGCCGTTGCGAAATTACCAATTACCAAGGAAGTTATAAGCAAAAAACAACTTCAGAAAAAGAATTTAGGGCAAGATATGCCCGTATTGCTTAAAAATGCAACCGCAGTAATCAGCACCTCTGATGCGGGAACTGGTGTGGGATACACGGGAATGAGAATTAGAGGAATTTCTGCAGACCAAGTGAATGTAACCTTTAACGGGGTACCCGTAAACGATAGCGAATCGCAAGGCGTGTTTTGGGTAGATTTTCCAGATGTCTCATCATCTACCGATGCTGTAGTGATCCAGCGTGGGGTAGGAACTTCTTCTAACGGTGCTGCTTCGTTTGGTGGAAGCATTAACCTTGATACCAATCGCCGTAGAACTCGAGCTTTTGGCGAATTAATGGGGGCTTATGGAAGCTTCAACACCCAAAAATATATGCTGAGTGCAGGCACAGGAGATGTAGCCAATAAAAAATTGAATTTTGATGTGCGTGGCTCTTATGTAAAGTCTGATGGATATCGTGATAGAGCGACGGCAGACCTTTATTCCGTAGGGTTTAATGCGAGATATATGCCTTCTGCTAATACGGAAATCCATTTATTAAACATTTTTGGGCACGAGAAAACTTACCAAGCTTGGGACGGAATTACCAAAAGTGAAGAAAAGAAATATGGTAGAACGTTTAATCCAGAGGGAGCTATTTACAATGCCGATTGGTCAAGTGTTATAGGCTATTATGACAACCATGTGGATAATTATGACCAAAACCATACGCATTTATATTGGAATCAGAAATATGCAAGCGGCTGGAATTCAAAATTTACAGCACATTACACACGTGGAAAAGGCTACTACGAAAGCTACAAGCAAGATGCAAAACTTGCTAAAACTTATAAAGTAGGTCTCCCTGGTGTGAAAAAAGCAGATGCCATTCGTAGAAAATGGCTAGATAACCATTTCTTTGGAGGAATTTTCAATATTGAAAATACTCAATTAGGCAATACTAAATTATATGCTGGCGTGGCAGCCAATAAATATGTGGGCGATCACTACGGAGAAATTATCAAAGTAATTAAACACCCAGAATACAAGCAAAACGGCTATTATTACGAAAACGAAGCCAACAAAGTTGAAATTTCAGGATTTGTGAAATTCTTGCAAAAGATAGGAAAAGTTGATTTGTTTGGAGATGTTCAGATCCGAAACATTAACTATGATGGAAAATATAAAAATGGAGGAGAAAACGATGCAGAAGACTTCCGTCCGTTTGATAAAAACTATAATTTTTTGAATCCAAAAGCAGGGATTACTTATAATATCAATAATTTTGAAAATGTGTATTTCTCGTATGGATTGACGCACCGTGAGCCTAAAAGAGCCGATATTTTAAACGCAATTGATGAAGGTACAGAAATTAAACCAGAAACTTTACACGATTTTGAATTAGGATATAGAATTGAAAAACCTTATTTGAACTTAGGCGTAAATGCTTACTACATGAGATATAAAGATCAATTGGTTCTTTCAGGGAAATTAAACCAAGTAGGTGCTGCAATCAAAGAAAATGTAGGCGATAGCTACCGTGCAGGCTTGGAACTAGATTTTAAAACACCGATTGTGTATAAGCAATTAAATTTCTTCGGGAATTTGGCTTGGAGCGTAAACAAAAATATAGATTACAAAGAAATCGTGAATAAAAAAGTGAAAAACTTTGGCATCACCACTATTTCTTTCTCACCTAATATTGTGAGCTCTGTAGGTTTGGAATTTACACCAGTAAAGGATTTAAACTTTACTTTCGTGAACAAATATGTGTCTGAACAATATGTGACCAATACACAAAACGAAAACTTAAAGCTAGATGCTTACAATGTTTCAGACCTTTCTGCCAATTATACCTTCAAATTGCAGGGACAAAAAAGCATTGAACTAATGGCGTTGGTAAACAATATTTTCAATGAAAAATATGCATCAAATGGTAGCAAAGATTGGTACGGAGACGATTTGAGATACTACCCACAAGCAGGCACCAACTTCTTGGCGGGACTAAAACTGAAATTCTAATTATTCATTCTTTTTTTATGTTGTAATGAAAGCCGTGAAAGAGGAAGCTCTCACGGCTTTTTTATGACTTGAATGAATTAAAAAAATAATTAATATTCAAAAATTTCTCTACCCGAAAAATGGAATTTAGCCTCAATTTTGGCATTTTCATTGCTGTCTGCACCATGCACAGCATTTGCCTGTTTGGAATCTGCATATTTCTTGCGAAGCGTTCCCTCTTCAGCTTCGGCAGGATCTGTTGCACCGATTAATTTTCGGAAATCTGCCACGGCATTTTCTTTCTCTAAAACAGCGGCTACAATAGGTCCCGAAATCATGAAATTTACCAAATCATCAAAAAACGGACGATCTTTGTGCACGGCATAAAAATGTTGCGCGTCAGCACGGCTCAGCTGTGTAAGCCTCATTGCACGGATTTTAAAACCTGCATTCACGATATCGTTTAAAATCGCCCCGATGTATCCCTTTTTTACTGCATTGGGCTTAATCATTGTAAAGGTAAGATTGTTTTGCATGTGTTTAAATTTTTAGTTTTAAAAATAAATCTTTTGCCTAAAGATAGAAATAAATCTTAAAGAATCAATACGCTGAGTGCAAAATTTTAGCACAATAATTGCATTTTTCAAGGCAAAAAACATTAATTAAATAAAAAAATAAGGGCAATTCAATATTTTTTTGAATTGCCCTTTTGATTTTTAAGCCCTTTGCGTTTCAGATTTTTTAGAAATAAAGACTAAATAAACGCTCGTGACGATGAATAAAAATAGCAAATACCACACATTTTGAATCAAATCAAAATAGCTAAAATCTTTGTTTAAGCTTAAAATTAAAAGCACTTGCGCGCCATAGGGGATTATGCCCTGAAAGATACAGCTATAAATGTCCATAAAAGAGGCAAGTTTTTTGGCATTGAGCTGGTAGGTATCTCTCAATTTTTGCACAAGCGGACTGGATATAATGATGGCTACTGTATTATTAGCCACCGCAATATCTATCATTGATACAAGGCTCGCCACCACACCGTAGGCACGCCGGCGGTTGATAAATTTTTCGACACTGGTGAGCAGGTATTTAAGGCCGCCTTCTTTATTGACCATATGCCCAAGCCCTCCGATTAGTAGCGAGAGAATGAAAATCTCATTCATATTAGCAAAGCCTGTATAAATGTTTTTAGTAAAGGCAATTAGTGTAAAATAATTGAAGTAAAGCCCTATGCCTCCCGTTAAGAGGATGCCCAACACCAGCGCGCCGAAAACATGCATACCATTTGCAGCCAAAAGAATTACCAGCGCATAAGGCAGCACATTGATGAAATCTACCCAATTGATAGAAGCGCCCTGCCCATCTATCTGAATATTTTGCCCCAAGAAGTAGAATACAATAATGCTACACACCGCAGCGGGAATGGCTAATTTTAGATTCTCCTTCATCTTATCAGCCATAGAGCATTCCATACTTTGGGTGGCGGCAATGGTGGTATCAGAGACCACCGAGAGGTTATCGCCAAACATAGCGCCACATAGCAACGAGCCAGCCAATATCGCAGGCTGAGCATCAGTCTGCGCCGCAAACCCAAGCGTGGTTCCGCCGAGTGCTGCAATGGCGCCCATCGAGGTGCCCGTGGCAGTGGCTACAATTGCCGAGATAATGAAAATCCCTACATATAGCCAGCCCGAGGGGAGAATGTTTAAAGTTAAATTCACTACGGAATTAAGCGCTCCAATTTCGCTTGTGAGTTGCGTGAAGGCTCCCGCCAGCAGATAAATCAAGCACATAGTAATGATGTTGCCATTGCCGCAGCCCTCCACAAATATGGCTACTTTCTCCTTAAAATTGCCTTTAAATAAAAGCAAGGCACTCATCACGCCCACCACCGCAGGAATGGGGGCAGGAATGGCGTAAAAATCTTCTAAAATGATACCGCTCCCCAAGAATAATGTGATGAACACAATGAATGGAAGGAGCGATGTCCAGCTAAGTTTTTGTTTCATAAAAAAATAGGTTTTAGGTTTATAAATAGGTTTTAAATTAGGTTTAAAGTTTATCTAAAAGATATTTGGCGGTATAGCTTCGATCTGAGTGAATGATCTCTTCTGGTGTGCCTGTGGCTACGATTTCTCCTCCTTTTTTGCCGCCTTCGGGACCAAGGTCTAGAATATAATCCGCACATTTTATAATGTCGGGGTGGTGTTCAATCACCCAGACGCTGTGCCCGTTATCAATGAGTGCGCGTAGCGATTTCATCAGCTTATTGATGTCGTGAAAATGTAATCCAGTAGATGGCTCGTCAAAAATGAAAAGAGTGTTCTTGGCAGCCGTTCCCTTAATCAAGAAAGAGGCTAGTTTGATACGCTGCGCCTCGCCTCCAGAGAGCGTACTGCTTGATTGTCCAAGTTGCACATAGCCCAGCCCTACATCTTGCAGACTTTGTAGTTTTTCGGCAATTTTTTCTTCGCCATGCTTGCTGAAGAAAACAATGGCATCATCTACCGTTAAATTCAGTACATCGCTGATATTTTTTCCATGGAATTTCACTTCCAAAATAGAATCTTTAAAGCGTTTTCCATGGCATTGCTCACATTCTAAATTTACATCTGCCATAAACTGCATTTCAATCGTAATGGTCCCTTCGCCTTGGCAATGGTCGCATCGTCCGCCATCTACATTAAACGAGAAATGCTTGGCTTGGTATCCACGCAATTTGCTTAATTTTTGATTGGCAAAAAGTTTTCTTATGTCATCATAAGCCTTGATGTAAGTTACAGGATTGGAGCGAGAAGATTTTCCAATCGGGTTTTGATCTATGTATTCAAGGGCTTTAACTTTGCTTAAATCGCCTCTTATGGATTCAAAATCTCCGAGTTTGCTCCCGTAAATTCCCAGTTCCCGATCAATGGCTGGTATGAAAATAGATTTCAATAAAGTACTTTTGCCCGAGCCACTCACCCCCGTAATCACGGCAAGGCTATTAAGTGGTAATTTTGCCGAAATATTCTTTAAATTATTCTCTCGTGCGCCCGTTACTTCAATATAGTTTCGCATCGGGATACGGGATTGAGGCACTTTAATCTCTCTTTCGCCGTTGAGGTATTGCGCAGTGAGGGTTTTGGATTTTAGCAATTCGGGATAGGTGCCCGCAAAAACTACCTCGCCTCCGTGAGTTCCTGCTTCAGGACCTATATCGATGATGTAGTCGGCGGCTTTCATCACATCCTCGTCGTGTTCCACCACAATTACGGTATTGCCTAAATCTCTCAATTTTTTCAGTACCGAAATTAAGTTTTCGGTATCGCGTGAGTGCAGGCCTATGGATGGCTCATCAAGAATGTACATACTGCCTACCAAGCTACTTCCGAGCGATGTCGCTAAATTGATGCGTTGTGATTCCCCTCCAGAAAGTGTGTTGGAATTTCGGTTTAAACTGAGGTAGCCTAAACCAACATTTAGTAGGAAACTGATTCGGTTGTTGATTTCCAAAAGTAGGCGTTTTGCCACTTTTTCTTGGTAAGGTGATAGTTCTAATTGATTGAAAAAATCACCCAATTCATTCAGCGGTAAATTCACCAAATCATTAATCGATTTGCCCCCGATTTTCACCCAATTGGTTTCTTCGCGCAAGCGTTTTCCTTTGCAAGTAGGGCAAGTAGTCTTGCCACGGTAGCGAGAAAGCATCACGCGATATTGGATTTTGTAGGTGTTTTCTTCCAGCATTTGGAAGAAATTATTGATGCTGGCAGATTTTTTATTTTTTCCTTCCCAAAGCAATTTTTTTTGCTCATCGGTGAGCTCGAAATAGGGTTTGTGAATAGGAAAATCGAATTCGGATGATTCTTTAATGAAATGTTTTTTCCACTCGCTCATTTTTTCGCCACGCCAAGCGACTACGGCATCTTCGTAAATGGATAAATTTTTATTCGGGACGACTAAATTTTCGTCAATTCCCATCACCTTGCCATATCCCTCACAAGTAGGGCAAGCACCCAGCGGATTGTTGAAACTAAAGAAATGTAGACTTGGCTCGATAAATGAAATTCCGTCTAATTCAAAACGATTAGAGAATGATTTAATTTCTTTTTTTTCAGGGATTTTCACCATCATTTCGCCATGCCCTTCATAGAACGCAGTCTGCACCGAATCGCTCAATCGGTGATAAAAATCTTCATCATTCTGCGTGTTTACTCGATCGATGACTAAACTGATTTCGGTGCCCTCTGGTGGCTCAAAATTAAAATCAATTAAATCCTGAATTTTTTGAGTTTGGTCGCCAATTTCTAAACGGGCAAAACCTTGTTTTTGTAGAATATCTAAACTTCCTTGAAATGAGCGAGATTCATCTGTCTTGATGAATGGTGCAAGAATGCTTAAATTCGTATTTTCGGGTAATTTTTTAATATAATCAATAACATCGCTTACGGTATCTTTGCTCACCTTTTCGCCCGAAATAGGAGAGAAGGTTTCCCCGATGCGTGCATACAGAAGTTTTAGATAATCATAAATTTCGGTAGTGGTGCCCACCGTTGAGCGTGGATTGGTAGAGTTTACCTTTTGCTGAATGGCTATGGCAGGGGCGATTCCCTTGATGTTATCGACTTGAGGTTTGTCCAATCGACCTAAAAACTGGCGCGCGTAGGCAGAAAGGCTCTCTACATAGCGACGCTGCCCCTCGGCGTAAAGCGTATCGAAGGCTAAAGTGGATTTTCCCGAGCCCGAAAGTCCTGTGATTACTACCAATTTGTTTTTGGGAATCGTGAGATTTATATTTTTTAAATTATGAAGTTTGGCTCCAATAATTTGAATTTCGGTTTTAGGATTAAACTCTTTTTTAGTTTTGGTCATAGGTTTTTGTAATAAGAAAACAAAGTTACAAATTTTTGTAGAAAAAAAGCTCTCCCCTATGGGAGAGCTTTAACGATAAATCTCTAAATATTAAATTATTTCAATTTTCTAGCACCGTTGCTTATGACTACATCGTACACTTTTGGCTCACGGCCATATTTTTCTAAATATGCTTTTTTAGCTTTTTCTATGAATTCATCGTACAAATCTTCTTTTACCAAGTTGATGGTGCAGCCACCAAAGCCACCGCCCATTACACGAGAACCGGTTACGCCACATTTTTTAGCCACATCGTTTAAGAAATCTAATTCCTCGCAGCTCACTTCGTAAAGTTTGCTCATGCCGTGGTGTGTTTTGTACATTCTATCGCCCACAGTTTCGTAATCCCCTTTTTCCAACGCCTCACACACATCAAGCACGCGCTGAGTTTCTTCGATTACATATTCTGCTCGTTTGTAGTCTTCTTCAGAGATTTGGTCTTTTACTTCGTTAAGCATATCTATAGAGGCATCTCTTAAGAATTCCACTTCTGGATGCTTTTTCTTAATCGCTTCGGCAGCACGCTCACAAGATTCACGACGCTTGTTGTATGCCGAAGAAGCTAATTCGTGTTTTACGACAGTGTCTAGCAAAACTAAACGATAGCCATGTGTATCTGGACTGAATGGGAAATATTCATATTCCATAGATTTACAGTCGAGGCGCATCAAGTGTCCTTCTTTTCCAAACACAGAAGCAAATTGGTCCATAATTCCGCATTTTACGCCCACATAGTTATGCTCTGTGGCTTGCCCAATTTTGGCTAATTCGAATTTATCAATTCCTAGGTTGAAGATTTCATTTAGGGCAAAGGCGTAGGTGCTTTCGAGTGCGGCAGATGATGACATACCTGCTCCGAGTGGTACATCGCCTGCAAATGCGGTGTCAAATCCTTCGATTTTGCCGCCTCTTTTTTGGATTTCGCGGCACACACCGAAGATGTATTTTGCCCAGCTTTGGCTTGGGGCGTCTTCTTCATTTAGCCCAAATTCAGCGCTTTCATTTAAGTCTACGGAGTAGGCACGCACTTTATCGGTACCGTTTTTCTTGATTTCAGCTATCATTCCTTTGTCGATAGCTCCTGGAAATACGAAACTTCCGTTGTAATCGGTATGCTCACCAATTAAGTTAATTCTACCTGGAGAGGCATAAACTTCGCCTTCAGTTCCGAATTTTTCTTTAAAAGTATTTCTTACAGTCTTTTCTAAACTCATATGTTTTTATTTTTTTGGGTTAAAATTTTGATGTATAAATGTAGGAATTATTTATTAATTAAAAAAATAAAAACCCCGAAATTTTCGGGGCTTTTATCATATTTATAGTTCTTTTACTGGAAGACTTTCTGGAGCAATATCTACAGGAATATCTGTATTTACATTTTTAGATCCGATCAATGCATAATATAATAAGAATGCAAGACAAACTACAATTACCCAATAGCTTTCGATGTATCCAGATGAATCGGCAACAGCGCCTTGGATAAGTGGAATGATACCTCCACCGCACACCATTACCATAAAGAAGCCAGAGGCGGCCTCAGTGTATCGTCCTAATCCTTCTACGGCAAGGTTGAAGATTCCACCCCACATTACTGAGGTGCAAAGTCCGCAAAGTACTAGGAACATAATGCTTGTAGGGATTTGAACGATACCGAATGAGATGTCTGATAGGAATACTGGCATACTCACAGTTTGCTCCACTGGGGTGAAGATGGCAGCTAGGGTGAAGGCAATACCTAAAACGGAAACGAAGGAAAGCATAGCTTTACTTGAAACGCTACCGCCCACAGCAGCACCTACCAAACGACCTACCAACATCAAGAACCAATAAGTACCTACCACGGAACCTGCAATAGTGGCATCGTATTTAAGTTTCTCGGTCATATATGGGTTGATGAAGTTTTGAACTCCTACCTCAATACCTACATATAAGAAAATAGCTACGGCGCCTAGTACAAAGTGGCGGAATGAGAATGGGCTGTGTGGCGCTTTTTCAGAGCTTTTAGCAGCTGATAGGCTTGGCTCTGGAATTTTTACAAAGAAAAATACTAAAAATGCAGCTGCAAAAATTCCCATTGCTAAGAATAGTGCAGGGTAGGCATCCGTTAGGTTTGCTTTCTCTACATTGCTACCAATGAAGTAGCCCACTAAGATAGGAACAATTGTAGCCATTAAAGAGTTAAAGGAACCACCCACTTGGATTAATTGGTTTCCTTTGTTTCCGCCACCGCCTAATTTGTTAAGCATTGGGTTTACCACGGTATTAAGCATACACATTGAGAAGCCCGCAACGAAAGCTCCCAATAAATAAACGCCAAAACTTCCCATTTCACCAGACAAGAATTGAATGCCTGTGCCTAAGAAGCCTACGGCAATAGCGATAAGTGCAGTCTGCTTATAGCCAATTTTCTGTAAAAGCATACCCGCAGGATAGCCCATAAATGCATACGCAATAAAGTTGGCAAAATACCCCAAGGTAGCCATAAAGTTTGATGCTCCGAACTGATTTTTTACAATAACCCCCATTGGGTTTGCCAAACCAGTAACGAATGAAATCATACCAAATAGTGCAATCATCATAATGATTGGCAACAAATAATTTTGTTTTGTAGTACTCATATGTTTTTTTTGTTTTAATTATTTTATTACTCCGAATTTAAAAACTGTAATTTGCTCATACTCATCATCTGGCAATAGGGTAGCAGATGGGAAGTGAGGATTATTAGGCGTATCTGGGAACACCTGCGCCTCAAAGCACAATCCGCTGCGCTCTGGGAAGGTAGCGCCCTGTGCCCCTGCAAAGCCTCCTAGCCAATTGCCCGTGTAGAGCTGCACCCCAGGCTCGGTGGTCAAAACCTCCAATACTCGCCCAGATTTAGGGTCTTCACAAAGTGCGGCAAAAGTCAATTCGCCTGCCTCATCTTTGTTTAAAACATAGCAGTGGTCATAGCCCTTGCCAATTTTTAATTGCTCAAAATCTGCATTGATTCGCTTTCCCACACTATGAGGCTTGGTAAAATCCATTGGCGTGCCTTTTACTTTTAAAATCTCCCCCGTTGGGATAGAATTTTCATCAATTGGCACAAAGAAATCTGCATTAATTGTAAGTATATGGTCCTCAATACTTGGCGTCGGATTTTGAATGCCAGCTAAATTAAAGAAGGCGTGCTGTGTCAAATTCACGGGTGTAGGCTTATCCGTCTTGGCGAAATACTCAATTATAAATTCATTATTGTCAGTCAATGAGTAAGTTACCAAAACAGTTAAATTCCCAGGGAAGCCTTCCTCTCCATCTTCCGAAATGTAGGCGAATTGAATAGCATTTTCATTAATCTGCTCTGCCTCCCATACTCGCGCGTGGAAGCCCGTAGGCCCGCCGTGTAAGGAATTAGGCCCATTGTTGATAGCTAGCTCAAAATCTTCCTCATATAGGGAAAACTTTCCATTTTTGATTCTATTACCATATCGCCCAATGATTGTGCTTAAAAAAGGCTCAGGGCTATTTATCACAGAATCAATGTCATCATGCCCCAAAATCACATTAGCATACTCGCCATTCCTATCTGGAACCATAATTGAAAGGAGCGCGCAGCCGTAATTAGTCGCCGCAATCTCCATTCCATTGCTATTTTTTAGGATAAATAAATCAGTCTCTTTTCCGTTGATTTCTTTTTGGAAATCAGCGCGTTTCAAATTTGATTTATTTTCACTTGGGAAAAAATCATTTTTCATCGTTATAAGTGTTAAAAAAATCTTATGCAAATAACGATTTATTTTTGAATTTTCAAAAAAAAAAATAATGATTTTTGTGGTATTTTTAAAGGAAAATAAAAGCTATAATTTTTCCGTGATAAAAATCAGAATTTTTACCAGTCTAGAATTTAAATTTGTTAAAGTAGGAGGGCTAAACGGCTACTTTCCCCTTAATATGAGGGTGTGCTTTGTAATTTTTTAGGCTAAAATCTTCATATTTAAAGGAGAAAATATCTTTTACCTCAGGATTAATTTCAATTTCTGGCAGTGGGTAAGGTGTGCGAGATATTTGCTCTTTCATTTGCTCAAAATGATTGGAATAAATATGTGCATCGCCTAGCGTGTGGATAAATTCGCCCGCCTCTAAGCCACAGACTTGTGCCATCATTTTTAGCAATAGCGCATAAGAGGCAATATTGAACGGCACGCCTAGAAAAATATCGGCGCTGCGCTGGTACAATTGTAGCGAGAGTTTGCCATCTGCCACATAGAATTGGAATAATGCGTGGCACGGCATAAGTGCCATTTGCCCTAGTTCGCCCACATTCCACGCGGATACAATGATTCTCCTAGAATCGGGATTATTCTTTATGGTGTCCACCGCTTCACGAATTTGGTCAATCGTTTTATTATTAGGGCTAGCCCAGCTACGCCATTGCTTGCCATAGACGGGGCCCAAGTCTCCGTTTTCATCTGCCCATTCGTTCCATATTCTTACGCCGTGATCCGTTAAATATTTAATGTTGGTATCGCCTTGTAGAAACCATAAGAGTTCGTAAATGATGGATTTTAGGTGTAATTTCTTGGTAGTAAGTAGCGGAAAACCTTGCGATAAGTCGAAACGCATTTGGTGGCCAAAAATGCTTTTTGTGCCAGTTCCGGTGCGGTCTTCTTTAAGGCTTCCATTGTTTAAAACCTCTTTTACCAAGTCTAAATACTGTTGCATTCGGCAAATGTATAAAAATGATTGCATAAAAAAAAGCGCTTTGAAAAAAGCGCTTTTATGAAATTTTTAAAAAGACTGCTTATTAAAGAGCATTTTTAACAGCGTCTACAGCACCCTGAGCAGCACCTTCTACAGCTTTAGCACCATCTTTAGCAGCATCAGCAGCACCTTGGGCAGCGTCAGCGGCAGCATCTACAGCAGCACCTGCACCATCAGCAGCAGCGTCTACAGCTCCTTCAGCAGCATCAACAACACCTTGAGCAGCGTTTGTTAAAGCTTCTTTAGCAGCTTGTAATTTAGCTTGAGCTTCTTGTAACTTAGTTTGAGCAGCTTCTACAGCAGCTTGGTCGTTAGCCTCTTGAGCAGCTTTTAACTCAGCTTCAGCAGCTTCTAATGAAGCTTGAGCTTCGCTAACAGCTTGGTCTTGAGTAGCCTCAGCTTGTTCAGTAGCTGGAGTTTCAGGTTGTTCAGCAGCAGGAGCAGCCTCTTTGTTGTTGCATGATACTGCAAATACTAATGTTGCAGCAGCTAATGATAATAATACCTTTTTCATTTTCTTTAGAATTTTAATTTTTCGAATGACAAATATAAAAAGGTTTTGCGATAAACAAAAATAATTTAATGTTTTTTTTGAGATACGAGGTATTTTCCTATCTTTGGGCATTATATATAAAGAAAAGAAAAATGGCTAAAATCCTTATTGTAGAGGACGAACAGGCGATTCGCAATGTGCTTAAAAGTATTTTAGAAGATGAGGATAAATCTTTTAAAGTCGAGGAGGCCGAAGATGGCGAGCAGGCGATGGATAAAATTAAAAATACGGATTACGATCTTGTAATCTGTGATATTAAGATGCCTAAAAAAGACGGCGTAGAGGTGCTTGAAGAAGCAATAGAAATCAACCCAGATATTCCATTCTTGATGGTATCAGGCCACGGAGACATCGAAACGGCGGTGGATTGTATTAAAAAAGGCGCTTACGATTATATTCCTAAGCCCCCAGATTTAAATCGCTTGCTAAGTAGCGTGCGCAATGCCGTGGATAAGAAGAATTTGATTCAACAAAATAAATCATTAAAAGATGAAAATAAAGCCCTTAAAAGAAAAGTAAGCGCAAAGTACCAGATGATTGGCGATTCTGTGGCTTTAACTGAAATTAAGGAGATAATAGATAAGGTAGCCGCTACCGATGCTCGGGTGCTAATCGTGGGGCCTAATGGAACGGGGAAAGAGCTTGTAGCTCACCAAATTCACGAAAAATCTGACCGAAATAAAATGCCACTCATAGAGGTGAATTGTGCAGCAATTCCCTCTGAATTGATTGAAAGCGAGCTTTTTGGGCATATGAAAGGCTCTTTTACGGGAGCTCATAAAGATAAAGCTGGAAAATTTGAACAAGCTAATAAAGGAACCCTTTTCCTAGACGAAATCGGGGATATGAGTCTTTCTGCACAAGCCAAAGTGTTGCGTGCGTTGCAAGAAAAGAAAATCACGCGAGTAGGTGGGGATAAGGAAATTCCTGTGGATGTGCGTGTTTTAGCTGCGACTAATAAGGATCTGAAAAAAGAAATAGCAGAAGGAAATTTTAGAGAAGATTTATACCACCGTTTGGCAGTAATTTTGGTAAAAGTTCCTGCGTTAGATGAGAGAAAAGAAGATGTCCCAGCTTTAGTAAATCATTTCTCTGAAATCATTTCTCAAGAGCATGGCAAAGCTACCAAAGAATTTAGCCCAGAAGCGATAAAAGAGCTGCAATCTTATAGCTGGACGGGGAACATTCGTGAATTGCGAAATGTCGTGGAACGCCTTATTATATTAGGAGAAAATCCTGTGAGTAAAAAAGATGTACAATCTTTTGTCCCTAAGAAATAAACCATCTTTGTGGGAATAACACTATCTTTGCCCCTATGAATTTCAAGGAGCATATCAAGAAGAATTTTCAAATTGCCTGGCCTGTGATGCTATCGCAAGCTGGGCAAATTGTTGTGAATGTAGCAGATAATGTAATGGTGGGCGGTCTCGGTGGCCGATTTGATACCGTGGAAAATCTGCAATTAGGCACCACAGCATTGGCCGGCGTAGCACTGGGAAACTCTGTGTTATTCATCATTATGAGCACCGCCTTTGGCTTCTCATTCGGAATGTCTCCGCTAGTAGCTCAGGCCGATGTGCAGGGCAGAACCAATCGCGGGGCAAAAGTATTTTCGCACGGATTGCTACTAAATTTAATCATTACCGCTCTGCTGCTCGTGGTGCTCTATTGCGTTGAACCACTTTTATTTAAAATGGAGCAGCCCCCAGAGGTGGTACAGGCTGCAATTCCATACATCAGAATTGCCGGTATTTCAATCATTCCGCTGATGATTTTTCAGTCATTAAGGCAGCTTTCCGAGGGCTTATCACTCACGCTCAATGTTGCCATAGCCACAATTGTAGCCAATGTTTTAAACATATTTTTTAATTACCTTTTCATTTACGGAAATTGGGGGATGCCGCGTTTAGAAATTGCCGGAGCCGCACTCGGCACCCTAATTTCTCGCATCATTATGATTGTCTTGCTTTTAGTTTTAATGCTAAAAAATCCTAAAACACGAATGTACCTAAAAGCCGTTTCGTTTAAGATATTTGATAAGTACATTTTCAGGAAATTGGTAAGCCTTGGCACACCAACAGCCCTGCAAATGTTCTTTGAAATGGGAACCTTTTCTGCTGCCGCATTCATTTGTGGAATGGCAGGAACAGACCAGCTCGCCGCACACCAAATCGCCCTGAATTTAGCCTCCATTACCTTTATGCTCTGCATTGGGATTAGCACCGCTGCCACCGTGCGTGTGGGCAATCAATGGGGAATGAAACATTTTCAAAATTTAAGAAAAGCAGGCTTCTCTGCCATTGTGATGACTATGGCGATTATGAGCCTCTCGGGCATAAGTTTTATCGTGTTTAGGCACACTTTGCCAGAGATTTACACCGAAGATTTAGCCGTGATAAGCATAGCTGCACAGCTTTTAATCGTGGCAGCGCTCTTTCAATTGGCAGATGGCATACAAGTTACCGCACTTGGTAGCCTGCGCGGAATGCAAGATGTGTTTATCCCCGCAGTGATTACGCTAGTGGCCTATTTTGTGATTGCTTTGCCACTTGGCTATTATTTGACGATACCTAGGGAAATGGGCGCCTTTGGAATGTGGATTGGCTTAGGGCTAGGATTAATTTTCTCCGCAATAGCTTTAGTTTTAAGGTTTTACTTGAAAACAAAACAATTACTTTTGCAAAATTGAAATCAAAATCATATATTTGAAGCAAATTAAAATCCCTTAATTATGGAATTACCTAAATTTTTATTGGCAGACAATTCAAGTGTGGAAGATGCATTTGTGCTGCACACCGAGTATCCTAGATTTTTAATCAATGTACACACCGATGAGGTGGAGTGGTTTGATGAAATCGATGAAGAGGAAGAAGAAATTCAAACACAAGTAAATGACTTGATAGAGCAAGCTTATGCTTTCTTTGAAGATGAGCTGGAGGCTTACGAGGAATTAGATGAAGAAGAATAGGAACACGGAGTTTATTTTTTTTAGAATTTATAATTTCAATCCCGCAAAACCTAGAATGCGGGATTTTTTTATGTATTTGAGTGCTAAATGCACATAATAATTCGCAAGATTTTAATACTTTTGCCCCAAAATTTGAACTATGCAAAATGTTGCCATTGTGATGGGTGGGTACTCTGGCGAGTACAAAGTTTCGCTAAAAAGCGGACAAACGATTTTTGACCATATAGACACCTCTAAATATAATCCAACCAAAGTTTTAATCGGTTTAGAGGGCTGGTTTGCACAAGTGGGCGAGGATAAATTCCCGATTGATAAGGCGGATTTTTCTTTTACTAATGAAAAAGGGGAAAAAACGAAATTTGATGTAGTGTTCAATATCATTCACGGCGCCCCAGGCGAAGATGGGCAGATGCAGGCCTATTGGCAGCTCATTGGGCTACCTTATGCAGGCTGTGGGCACTATCTCTCTGCGCTTACTTTTAGCAAAAAAGATTGTATCGCAGTGCTGAATAAATACGGAATTTCTTCGGCAAAATCGGTTTATTTAGTAAAAGGTGCGCCATATGATTTAGATGAGATTGTGCAAGAAATAGGCCTGCCTTGTATTGTGAAGCCGAATCAATCTGGCTCAAGTTTAGGCATTTCAAAAGTGAATGTTAAAGAGGACTTCGCGCCTGCCTTGGCAAAAGCCTTTGAGCAAGATAAGGATGTCTTAATTGAGGAATTTCTTGAAGGTACAGAGGTTTCAGTAGGGGTGGTGCAGTATCAAGGCAAAACCATTGTGAGCGGAATTACTGAAATTATATCAGAAAATGAGATTTTTGACTATGAGGCTAAGTATGAGGGCGCTTCGCAAGAAATCACCCCCGCGCGTCTCTCGCAAGAAATCACCCAAAAGGTGGAGCAAATTGCCAAAAAAGCCTATGAATCCCTCGGTATGAAAGGAATGTCGCGCAGTGAGTTTATAATCGTAGAGGGTGAGCCTAATTTTATAGAAATGAATACTTTGCCAGGTTTTTCGCCAGCCAGCATTTTGCCGCAGCAGTTAGCCTATTCCAAGATAGAAATTAAAGACTTTATCACAAGTGAGATTGAGAGTGCTCTGGCTCAAAAATAAAATTTAAATATGGAGAGAATAGCAGTTTTTCCAGGGTCGTTTGATCCCATTACGCTTGGGCATTGCGATATCATCAATCGTGCGTTGCCTTTGTTTGATAAAATTATTGTGGCCATTGGGCAAAATTCAGGGAAGAATTATATGTTTTCGCTTGAAAAGAGAAAAAGATTTTTAGAGGAGACTTTTAAGGATTTTCCTAACATAGAAATAGATACTTATGAGGGGCTTACAGTGGATTATTGCCAAAGGAAAAAGGCAAACTTCATTCTTCGAGGACTTAGAAATCCTGCCGATTTTGAATTTGAAAAGGCGATAGCACACACCAATCGCGCCCTTACGCAGCAGCAATTGGAAACGGTGTTTTTGCTCACTTCCTCAGGGAAATCCTATATCAGTTCTAGCATTGTGCGAGATGTGATAAGAAATAAAGGGAATTATAAAATACTAGTTCCCAGTGCAGTAAGAGTGTAGTTCTTTGGGCTACACTTTTCATTTAAGGCTAAAATACATATAAGTAATTTTCTTATTTTCTTTTCTGAATTTAGCCTCATAAAAAGTTTGAATTCCAGTAACATAATTGGGCAAATCCACAGTGTCTGGGTGGTAGATATCGTGGTTAGAGAGGTGTACGCGGCAGCCCAGTTGTTCCACGATGCCGTGCGTGTAGCCGTGCAGGAATTCGCTATCCGTTTTGAGGTGAATTTTCCCATTTGGTTTTAAAATCCTTTGGTATAAATCCAAGAAACGCGGGTGGGTGAGGCGGTGTTTAGCACGGCGAAATTTAATTTGCGGGTCTGGAAAAGTAATCCAAATTTCATCAACTTCATTCTCCCCAAAAGCCTCGGCAATTAATTCGATTTGGGTGCGCAGGTAGCCCACATTTTTGATTTGATTCTCTTGCACTTTTTTAGCGCCTTTCCATAGGCGGGCGCCCTTGATGTCTACCCCGATGAAGTTTTTTTCTGGGAACATACTTGATAGCCCTATGGTGTATTCGCCACCGCCGCAGCCTAGTTCTAGCACGATGGGGTTGTTGTTTTTAAAGAAATCCTCGTGCCATTTATTTTTTAGTTTAAAACCGCTTAAAACCTCCTCTCTTGTGGGCTGTATCAAGTGAGCGAAATGCTCGTTTTCTTGAAATCGTCTTAATTTATTTTTTGCCATACGGCCGCGAATTTAGTCAAAAAAATAGAAAAAGCTATTCGCAAAATCTGGAATGGCTCTAAAAATTTATATTTTTATTAATTAAGACTTACTTGCTTGCCTGTGGCTTGGCTGTAAATTTTAAGGGCATTAGGCAGCTCCGCTTTTAATTGCTCAATTCTTCGTCCAGGGTTGGGGTGCGTGGAGAGGAATTCGGGCATACGGCTTCCGCTACTTTGGGCGTCCATTCTTTGCCAAAACTTAGGCGCTTCTCTTGGGTCGTAGCCCGCCATAGCCATCAGGGTGAGCCCAATTCTATCGGCTTCTAATTCCGCTTGTCTTGAATAGGCTAAGATTCCCACCTGTGCGCCAATGGGGTAGAGCGAGTTGAATACATTTTTGTATCTATTATCATTAAGTGCGAGGTTGCCTGCAATTTGCAGACCTTGTGCTACAAGGGCCTGAGTGGCGCGCTGAGCGCTATGCTGTGCTAGGGCGTGTGTGATTTCGTGCCCCATAACTACGGCTACGCCGTTGTCATTCTGGCACACGGGCATAATTCCTGTGTAGAACGCTACCTTGCCGCCAGGCATACACCAAGCGTTAAGTTGCTTGTCTTCAATTAAGTTGTATTCCCATTGATAGCCTTTGATGAAGTCCAATTGGTTTTGGGCTTTAAGATATCTTTCCACGGCAGTTTGGATATTTTTTCCCACGGTTTTCACCATAGAGGTTTGTTGCTTATTAGTGGAAAGTTTTTGTGTTTTCAAAACTTGCTGATATTGCTGAAAGGCCATAGGCATCAGCGATTCATTTTTCACCAAAAGAAAGTTAGATTTTCCCGTAATGGGATTTTGCGTACATGCAGCGATGAGCATGAGAAACATAATTACAAGACCAAATGCTGTTTTCTTCATAGTTAATTGTGTTTTTGCGTTTACTTTCAATTATTGTTCCAAATGTAACTAAAAAGATGGGTAATGAATTTTTTTGAGCACAAATAAGTTAAAAAAATGCAAAATAACTTTAAGTTATGTTAATGTGATTGTGTGTGTAATAAAAATTAGGTATTAATCATAAGAAATACTATTTTTACGCTCGATTTAAAATATTCAAGAAATTAATATTATCAAAATAATGAAAAAAGTTTTATTAGGTGCATTCTTGGCAGGGGCAAGCCTCTTGACCAATGCACAAAAAATCGATTACGAGGAGTATGATTTATCTAATGGGCTACATGTGATTTTGCACAAAGATACTTCTGCACCTACGGTGATCACTTCGGTAATGTATCATGTGGGAGCCAAGGACGAGCGCCCAGACAGAACTGGTTTTGCTCACTTCTTTGAACACCTTTTGTTTGAAGGAACAGAGAATATTAAGCGTGGCGAGTGGTTTAAAATCGTTTCTTCTAACGGAGGACAAGTGAACGCTAACACTACAGATGACCGCACTTATTATTACGAAATTTTCCCTTCAAATAACTTGAAATTGGCCCTATGGATGGAATCAGAAAGAATGTTACACCCAGTGATAAACCAAATCGGGGTAGATACCCAAAATGAGGTAGTGAAAGAAGAAAAGCGTATGCGTGTGGATAACCAACCTTATGGTAATCTTTTCAAAGCAGTTAAAGAAAATATGTTCGAAAAACACCCATACAAGCACACCACTATTGGAGAAATGGAACATTTGGATGCGGCAACTTTAGATGAATTTAAAGCCTTTTTTAAAAAATATTATATTCCAAATAATGCAGTGCTTATCGTAGCGGGGGATTTTGATGAAACGCAAGCCAAAAAATGGATCCAAGAGTATTTTGGAGATATTCCTGCAGGACCATCCATTGAGCGCTCTCATATTCAAGAGGCTCCCTTTAAAGCACAGAAACAAGCTAAATTCTATGATCCAAATATCCAAGCTCCAATGTATATTTTGGCTTTTAGAACACCAAGTATGAAGGACAGAGATGCATATGTTTTAGATATGATTTCTCAAATTTTAAGTGGAGGGAAAACTGCCAGATTATATAAAAATATGGTAGACAAAAATAAATTAGCCTTGGAAGTATCGTCTTTTAATTATGGGCAAGAAGATTACGGGACATATCTATTTTATGGCATTCCTATTGGAAAAACAAGCAAGGAACAAATCTTGAAAGCTTTTGAAAAAGAAATCAAAGATTTGCAAACCAATCTGATCTCTGAAAGAGAATACCAGAAAGTCGAAAACTCTTTTGAAAATTCATTTGTAAATAAAAATAAAAATATCTCTGGAGTGGCAAGCTCATTAGCTACCAACTATATGTTGTATGGCGACACCTCGTTAATCAACAAAGAAATAGAAATTTACAGATCAATTACGAGAGAAGAAATTAGAGAGGTTGCAAGAAAATATTTTAACTTAAATCAATCTTTGGTTTTGGAATATTTACCAGAACAAAATAATGACAAAAAATAAACCATGAAAAAATTATCAATCGCAATACTTTCCGCTTTGCTTGTTACTGCTTGTACTTCAACTAAACAAGCTGCAACAGAAAAAGCCGCAGAACCTAAAACAACAACCAAGGTGAACACAGGAATAGATCGCTCCGTAAGACCTACGCCAGGCCCTGCCCCAAAAGTGAAAATTACTAAGCCGGAAGAATTTAAATTAGCCAATGGATTGCATGTAATGGTGGTAGAAAACCACAAATTGCCATCTGTGAGCTTCTACTTGTCCATGGATAATCCGCCACTATTGCAGGGGAATAAGAAAGGTGTTTTCAAGATGCTAAGTGCTATTATGGGGAACGGAACTTCAAAGATTTCTAAAGACGATTTCAACGAAGAATTAGAGTTTTATGGTGCCAATGCCAGTGTATATGCCTCTGGGGCGAGTGCCACTACGCTTACTCGCTATTTCCCTAAAGTTTTTGATTTAGTGATCAGTGCAGCATTAGACCCTCGTCTGTCTAAAACAGAATTTGAAAAAGAAAAAGAAAAAGCCTTGGAAAATCTTAGAATTTCTGAGAAAAATGTTCAGAGTGTTGCAAACAATCTTCGTTCAGCTTTAGCCTTTGGTAAAAACCATCCTTATGGTGAATTTACTACCGAAAAAACATTACAAAATGTTACTTTCAACGATGTGAAAAACTATTATAACAAATATTTCTCACCAGAAAATGCATATTTAGTGGTAGTAGGAGATGTTACTTTGGCCCAAGTTAAGAAGTTAGTAGAAAAAGATTTAGCTTCTTGGAAGCCAAAAGGCATCAAAAAAGTAAATTATGCTAAGCCTCAAAATTTACCAAATGTGCAAATCGATTTCATTGATATGCCAAATGCCGTGCAAACCGAAATTGCAGCTTTGAATGTGGTAGACTTAAAAATCAAAGACAAAGACTATTTCGCCGCCGTTTTAGCTAATAAAATTTTAGGTGGAGGAGGAGAAGCTAGATTATTTCTTAACTTAAGAGAAGCACATGGATGGACTTATGGTGCTTATTCAGATATCTCTCCTGATAAGGAAATAGGTAGTTTTAGTGCAACTGCAGCTGTGCGTAATGCCGTGACCGATAGTGCTGTGGTGGAAATGATGAATGAAATTAGAAAAATTGGAAAAGAACCAGTAACTCAAGACGAGTTAGATAGAGCAAAAGCTACTTACATAGGGTCTTTTGTAATGAATGCACAAAAACCAAGCGTTATAGCTAATCAAGCATTGCAAATCCAAACACAAGGATTACCTGCCGATTTCTACGAAAATTTTATCAAAAACATCAGTGCTGTAACTTTAGAAGAAGTGCAAGCTGTGGCTAAAAAATACTTTGGGGCAGACAACTCAAGAATCGTAGTTGTAGGAAAAGCAGAAGATGTTTTGCCAGGATTAGAAAAATTAGGTTACCCAATTAATTTCTACAATCGTTTTGGCGAAAAAACTGGAAACCCATTAAAAAATCAAGTAGCGTTGCCAGCAGGGCTCACTGCTCAAAAAGTTTTAGCAGACTATGTGCAAGCAATTGGTGGTGTGCAAAAAGTGAAAAACATTAAAAGCGTAAAAGCTACCTTTACATTAGAAGGAGCAGCACCACAACCACTCGACGGAGAAGTTTTATACTACGCGCCGAATTTAGAAAAAACTGTTCTTAAAATGAACGGAGCAGTAATCGTTACCACCATTTTCGACGGAAAGGTAGAGAAGACTTCTGGCATGATGGGGAATTCAGAAAAATCTGGAAAAGATGTAGCAGAAAAAGCTGCTAAAAAAGGTATCGTGCCACAAGCATTTTACACAAATAAAGAGGCGAAACTAGTAGGCACAACAACTATTGATGGGAAACTAGCTTACAAAGTTGAAGTGCCTGTGGGAGATTTAAAAACTTATGAATACTACGACGCTAAATCCAAATTATTGGTGCAAAACAGCGTTTCTGTAGATACACCACAAGGCCCTATGGAAATCATTACATCATACAAAGATTATAAATCTGTAGATGGAGTGAAATTTGCATTTGTTGTAACGCAAGAAGTAGCAGGGCAAAAAATAGTAACTACCATGAAAAAAATGGAGGTGAACAAAGATGTAAAATTAGCAGATTTTAAATAAAATCATTTTTTGTAAAATACAAAAGGAGCGTCTTTCTTTATTGAGAGACGCTTTTTTATTTTTTTGGATTAAAAATTTAAAACATTTAATTATATTTGTATTAAATAAAAATCATAAAATGGCAGAACTTACAAATCAACAAATACACGATTTGGGCGAAGAAATGGTCAAAGTCTTTAAAACCATTTACGACCCAGAAATCCCAGTAGATATTTATGAGCTAGGGCTTATTTACGACGCACACATCAGCACCGCAGGCGAGGCCAAAATCCTAATGACACTCACCACACCCAATTGCCCCGTTGCCGAATCCCTACCCGCCGAGGTGGAAGAGAAAATTGGAAACATCGAAGGTGTAGAGAAAGCAACTGTGCAAATTACATTTGACCCTCCATGGTCGCAAGAGCTGATGAGCGAGGAAGCAAAATTTGAATTAGGAATGTTATAATTCTCAACAAAAAATTATCTATAAAAAAATAAACACATGATTACACAATTTGAATTTTTAGGACTAGAACTTGGCTTAGGAGCCATATTGTTCATCATCTTTGTCCTTAGTTTTTTTGGACTTTGGTTCATCGTAAAGCAACAAACCGCCGTAGTGGTAGAGCGTTTGGGGAAATTTCATAGCGTAAGAAATTCAGGTTTCAACTTGAAAATCCCTTTTGTGGATCAAATCGCAGGGCGTGTTTCGTTGAAAATCCAGCAATTGGATGTAGTGGTAGAAACTAAGACTAAAGATGATGTATTCGTAAAATTAAAAGTATCTACACAATATCTAGTGATAAAAGACAAAGTGTACGACGCCTTTTATAAATTAGACGATCCGCAATCACAAATTACCTCTTACATCTTCGATGTGGTGCGTGCCGAGGTGCCAAAATTGCGATTGGACGATGTTTTTGAGAAAAAGGACGATATCGCTATTGCGGTGAAATCTGAACTGCAAGAAGCTATGAACGATTATGGCTATGACATCATCAAAACTTTGGTGACAGATATTGATCCAGATGAGCAAGTAAAACACGCGATGAACCGTATCAATGCCTCTGAACGCCAGAAAATAGCAGCACAATACGAAGGAGACGCTCAGCGTATTTTAATTGTGGAGAAAGCAAAAGCCGAAGCTGAGAGTAAACGCCTCCAAGGGCAAGGGATTGCAGACCAGCGAAGAGAAATAGCTAAAGGTTTAGAAGAATCTGTAAATGTGCTAAATAGAGTGGGGATTAATTCTCAAGAAGCGTCTGCACTTATTGTGGTAACGCAACACTACGACACGCTCACCGCAATGGGCTCAAGCAATAAATCAAATTTGATTTTGTTGCCTAATTCGCCAAGTGCAGCAGGAGATATGTTGAATAACATGGTGGCTTCGTTTTCTGCGGCTAATGTGATAGGCGAGGAGATGAAAAAGAAAACACGCGAAAATATCCAAGATTCAGATATTTTATAAAGCTAAAAAAAGATGTATTATAAAGAAAGTCAGCTCGCACGAGCTGACTTTTTTCGTTTAATATTTAAGTTAACCCGTAGTGCATTATCCAAATGAGATTAATTTATTGTGATATTGAATGATAATCAGGAAGATCATTTTCGCCAATATTCCCAAAGAAAGGAAAAATTTTCGTTTTCTTCGCTGCAAACGAGCCTTTCAATTTTAGATAAAAATAAAATTGCAACTTGTCCCTAGGCGGCTTGTAATTTTATTTAATTGAAAACCAGTAAAATTCACTATTCTTCCGTCACATGAGCAACCTTTTTTATAATGCACTACGGGTTAAGTTATTTATCATTCACCCAATTCAATCGGTCTGCATTGTTGAACTGCCAAGGAGCTCCGTTGTTCTCTATATTTTGCATCATGTGATTAAGTTCCGTAGGGGCTTCCGATTTTTCCATGACCAAATATTGTCTCAGATTGATGATGATTGAAAGCGGATCAATCTCAATAGGGCAAGCTTGCGTACAAGCATTGCATGAGGTGCAAGCCCAGATTTCTTCAGCAGAGATATAGTCGCCAAGTAGCGTTTTGTTATCTGGCACAAATTCCTTGTTTTTATTGATATTTTTGCTCACTTCTTCCAATCGATCGCGCGTTTTCATCATAATTTTTCGAGGCGAAAGCTTTTTGCCTGTGAGGTGTGCGGGGCATTCTGCGGTGCATCTTCCACATTCGGTGCAGGTATAGGCATTCAGCAGTTGTACTCGGGTTAAATCAAAAATATCATTAGCCCCAAAAGTCTCAGTACTTGGCTCTGGCGTTACCGAAAACGGATCGATATTGGGATCCATCATGAGAGCTACTTCTTTTTTTACGCTTTCAAGATTGTCTAATTCGCCTTTTGGTTGCAATTTGCTATACCAAACATTAGGGAAGGCAAGCAAAATATGCAAGTGCTTTGAATAATATAAATAATTTAAAAATACTAAAATTCCCAAAATATGAAACCACCACGCAGTGCGTTCAATGATGAAAAGTGTGGTTTCGTTTAAGTTTTTAAATCCAGAAAATAGATATTTTGAAATAGGGAAACTTCCTGCTAAATCAATGCCTTGGATTTGGTGTAGATAGAAATCGGCGGCGTTCATACACAGAAACGCAAGCATTAGAAAAAATTCGATGATTAAAATAAGGTAGGCATCTGTTTTAGGAAATCCTTTTAGAATTTTAAATCGCTGGATAGATAATAATTTTCTTCGGATAAAAAAAAGCACTACGGCAATAAGTACTAAGGCTGCTAAAATCTCAAATCCGCCAATTAAAGCATTGTAAAAATCACCCATGAATCCAAAAGCTCGGTGGGAGCCAAAAAGCCCATCGATTATGATTTCGAGCAGCTCTATATTGATAATAAAAAAGCCTAGATATGCCGTAATGTGGAGGATTCCCGCAATGGGGCGCACCATCATTTTTGATTGCCCAAGTGCTATAAGCATTGTTTTTTGCCATCTTTTCCTTTTGTTGTCGCTACGGTTGATTTTTCTACCGAGCCAAATGTTTCTTTTGATTTTTTTTACATTAAAAACGAAAAATCCGATTCCGCACAATAGGGCTATGGCAAATAGAATTTGGGCAAGCATTTTCTTATTTTATAGTATCTTTTACTCTAACTTTTTTTCCGAAAACTGAAAACTGAATGTATTTGTCTGGGCGTTCTTTTAAATCAGTTAAAAGAGTATTTAAACTTTTGGTTGTTTCGTTGAGGTTGTTGTAAAACACAGGATCGTTTATAAGCTTATTTAGCGTTCCATTGGAGTTGTCTAGTTTGGTTAAAAACTGTTTCAGTTCTTGAGAACTAGATTCTAAATTTGCCAATGTTTTTTCAAAATTAGCCGCTTCAATTTTGTCGGCAACATCACCATACTTTTTAAGTGTAGAGTTTGCAGTAGACATCACATTGTTTGCGTTTTGAGAAAGTTGTTTCACCTCGCCGTCAATTTTGTCGGCAATTTTTGTTGTTGATTGGATAAGTGCACGAGCACTATTGGAAGTCTCACCAAGGGATTGAATGGTTTGGTCTAAACTGGCTAAAACATGTTTTAAATTTTGATTGGTTTCTTCATCTGCCAAGTTTCCGAACCTGCCTAAAGTCGCATTCAGAGTAGTTAGCACGCTATCAAGTTTGTTTTGAGTGGGTTGCAATTTGTTTGATAACATGGTCATAAGAGATTGTGTATTTGCAGCAACGAGTGTGTCGCCACTTTGGGCTTCTGGGCCATTGTAATCAATGTTTAGTTTTATTTGCTTTCCAGCCATTAAGCCAGGTTCGTAGATTTCTGCTACTGTATTTTTAGAAAAGTGTAATTTTTTATTAAGTATCATTTTCACTACGAAATAAATATCTTCTTTCCCCTCTACGATTTTAATGTCTTCTACAGTTCCCACCTTTAGTCCGTTTACATTCACAGGCTTGGTAGGGAGTAGCCCGTCCACATTTTCATATACTGCATAGTAAATCTGCCCAGAGGTAAAGAAGTTTTTACCATTTAGGAAATTAAAAAGCCAATAAAATAGGACGATACTCACAACGGAGATTAAACCGATTTTTATTTCCTTACTTATTTTCATATGCTACTATTTAATTTGCAAAAGTATAATTTATCGTGTTATAAATCGTGAAAAATGATGATATTATTTTGTACTGTCATTAGTAAACTCAACTACAAAAGCGTCTGGGAATCCTCTGGCTTTTACATGGCGTAGGTTGGCATCGCTTTTAGATTTAAAAGATGTTTTCCCGTAAAAGTATTTATAAATGCCATTATCTTTTAAAACTTCAACATTTGTGAGCCCTTTCAATTGGGGAGCTCCCTGCCTGAAACTTCTTTTGCTCGTTAAAAATTGAACTTTAAAAACTTTTCCTGCTATGGGTTTTTCTGGTTCTATTCTAGATTTTTCAGCTTTTTTTGTCTCGTTTACTTTGTTTACACCTCGTCTTAAATCCCACGCTTTTTTGTAGGATTTTATAGCATTAAAGATTGATTCTGCGGTTTTATCTTTACCTTCATCAGAGGCCAAATATCGCCCTTCTTCTGGGTTTGAGATAAAGCCAATCTCGGTGAGGATTGAGGGCATTGCCGTGCGCCATAGCACGATGAAGCCTGCTTGCTTTACGCCTCGGCTGTATCGTTTATCTTTATTTGTGTAGTTATCCTCAATGTATTTAGCCATTTTCAAGCTATTGTCCAAATGCGTATTTTGCATTAAGGTAAGCCCGATTAAGGATTCTGGGGAGCCATTAAAGTTTTCGTATTTTTCTTTATGGTCATCTTCCAGCAGGATTACGCTATTTTCTTTTTTCACGATGCTCAAATTGGAGTTTGCGCGTTTAGGGTCCGAGCCCAGCGCAAAGGTTTCCGTGCCATAAGCCCCAGGGCGGGCAGAGTTGCAATGGATTGAGATGAAGAAATCAGCGTGATTTCTATTGGCAATATCGGCGCGCTCTGCTAGGGGAATGAATACATCTTTTGAGCGGGTGTAGATTAGCTTTACATCATCTTTAAAATAATCTTTCACCAGTTTTCCCACGCGCAAAGTTACTGCAAGGGCAATATCCTTTTCATTTTCCACCACGCCTCTTGCGCCCATATCCTCCCCGCCGTGTCCTGCGTCTAAAACTAAAACAAATTTATCATTCCGTTTTTGAGCATTAACATTTACAGAAAATAAAAATGCTAAGGCTATGAAAAACAGAGTCTTAAAAATATTTTTTATAATAAAATTCATATTAGCTTGTTTTTTTATGTATTTTTGAACCAAATTTGCCACAAAAATAATAATATCGCTTGGAATATAAAGTATATAATCAGCTTATTCGTGTAATTTTAATATTTATTTGGGGAATTGGTTTTGCCCAGCAAGGTCGAAATTTGCCCCAGCCAAATGTTAAGGCTAATGACACCGTGAGGGTAGATACTCTAAGGACTAGCGCCCGCGCGTTGCAAGCCATTGTGGACTATTCCTCGGAGAATGTGTACCACGATTGGAAGCAGAAAAAATCCTACTTGGAGCAGAACGCACATGTGAGCTATACGGATATTGATATTTCGGCGGAGTTCATAGAAATTAATTGGGAGACAGGTATGCTCTTTGCCGAGGGCAAGAAGGATTCCATCGGGCGCCTGATTAAGCCAAGTGTCTTTAAACAAGGCGAAAACGCAATGGAGTATGATAGCTTTACCTATAATATTAAAACAAAAAAAGGAACAGCCTCCAACATTCGTACTCAGCAAAATTTGGGTGGAGATAATGGCGTTGTGGTGGCTAAATTGGTGAAACAATATAGCGATACGGTTTCGGGGTTAAGAAAAGTGGCTTTCACGACAGATGAGTATTTCATCAATAAAAAAGATTCTGTTGCAGATTATCATTTAGAAGCCGAAGTGGCTAAATTCATTCAAGGAAAAGATCGAAAAGTGGTAACGGGACCCGTTTTTATGAAAATTTACAATGTAACAACGCCACTGGCGCTGCCCTTTGCCTTTATCCCGATGGGGAGCGAGCGCAGCACGGGGCTTCTTTTGCCCTCCTTTGGGGAGCGGCAAGATGTGGGCTTCTACATTCAAGGGGCGGGGATTTATATTCCGCTAGGTGATTATATGGATTTGACTTTTACGGGCGATATTTTTACCAAGGGGAGCTACGGCCTGCACGCGCAGTCTCAATACCGAAAACGCTATAAATTCAGTGGAGATTTTAGCTTTGATTGGGAGCGTAGAGTTACAGGAATTAAGGGGCTTAGCTCATATTCCAAAACGCAATTATACCGCTTATATTGGTCGCACAGGCAAGATTCAAAGGCTAATCCAAATCTAATCTTCTCGGCCAATGTTAATTACACAAGCAGTAAATTTTACCGCGAAGGCCTGAGCAATTATAATTTAATTTCGGGCAATGTCCTGCAAAACACGGCACAATCTTCTATTTCCATTAATAAAACATTCCCCAATACGCCATTCAGCGCAAGTGTAAACCTCTCGCACAGCCAGACTTATGGGAATTCAAGTGATGCTAATAATCCTGTAACTTTCACCCTCCCCTCTATGGTGGTGAATATGAGCCGAATCTATCCATTTGCTCCCAAAGTGGGCGCCAAAAGAGGTTTGCTGCAAAATATAGGAATGACTTATAATTTTAATTTGCAAAATTTAATCCAGACTACGGAGGAAGATGTTTTTACCAAAAAAATGTTTGATAATGCCAAAAATGGAATAAAACATAGCATAAACTTCAACACAGGAACCACCATTTTCAATTATTTTCCCGTGAGTTTTGGCGGAAATTACCAAGATGTATGGTACCTTAAAACCACTCAAAAATCATATAACCCAACTACCCAACGCGTGGAAAATAAGGAGGTGAATGGCTTTTCCACTTTTAGGACTTTTGGTGTGAATGCCAGTTTGCAGACTACCTTGTACGGTATCAAGATATTTGGCTCGGCAGATGATAATAAGATGATTAAAGCCGTGCGCCATATCATTTCGCCTAGCGTAGGATTCAGCTACACACCAGATTTCAGTGCACCCGCTTGGGGCTACTATGATTCGTATATCAATGAGCGCGGCGAGCAGGTGCTCTACTCAAAATTTGAGGGAGGTCTCTACGGCAGCCCTTCAAGAGGTTTGAGCCAGAGTTTAAACCTTAGCATCTCAAATAATTTAGAGATGAAAGTACGCTCACGGCAAGACTCCACAGGCGTTAAAAAAATTAAAATATTCGATTATTTAAACCTTTCCACCAGCTATAATTTTGCAGCCGATAGCTTAAAACTAAGCCCGATTAGCATTAATGGTGCAACAAGTGTTTTAAACAATCAAATGCGCATCAACTTCAGTGCAACAGTAAATCCTTATCAAGTACTAGTAAACGGGCAAAATCCATATGGCGTGCGCATCAACAAATTCGGAAAATTAAATGTAACTAATTATAATATTGGGCTAAATTACTCGCTAAACGATAAAACCTTTGGAGATAGAAAAATCGATTACCCTCGTAGGGGAGCCATACGAAATGATGTGTATTATTTTGATGACCAAGGGTATGCACAATTCCTTACCCCTTGGAATTTATCTTTTGGGCTAAATTATAGTGCCAATAAAAACTTGCGTGGAGATGTGAACAAAACCACCTCGCTCAACATTAGTGGTAGGATTGCACCAACACCTTATTGGGACATTTCGGGAAGCACCAATATTGATTTACAAACGGGGCAAATCAGCTATACGCGTTTGGCACTTACTAGAGATTTGCGTAGTTTTAGGATCAATTTCAGTATGGTGCCGTTTGGAATGTACAAAACTTGGAATTTCTTTATCGGAATCAAAGCTAATTTCCTAAGCGATGCATTGAAATACGAAGAACGAAACTTTAACTCTGGTAGACAACCCGAGTTTTAGAAAATGATATAAAAATTAATTTTTTTAATTAAAGAAAAGAAAAATGAAAAAGGTAAACACAACTAATGCCCCAGCGGCAATTGGGCCATATGCTCAAGCGGTAGAACACAATGGAATTTTATTTGTTTCAGGGCAAATCCCTATCAATCCAGAGAATGGCGAATTGTTACAAGGAATTGAGGTAGAAACACACCAAGTGATGAAAAACCTTCAAGCCATTTTAGCAGAAGCTAATACAGATTTTTCTAAAGTAATCAAGGCAACTATTTTCTTAAAAGATTTAAACGATTTTGCAACAGTAAACGAAATTTACGGTTCATATTTTTCCGAGGGTAATTACCCAGCACGCGAGTGTGTTCAGGTAGCCAAATTACCTAAAGATGTGAGTGTAGAAATCTCTGTAATCGCAGCAGTTTAGTCAAATTTAGCTATAAAATGTTTGTAAGAAATACCTTAGCCATTCTCGCAGGTTTATTCGTTTCTTTAGCATTGATTTTGGTAGGAATAACCATGAACAAAGCTTGGTTTAGCGAGCTTTCATTCATTGACTTAGGAAACAAAAGCAATGTGCTACTTTATTGGAAAAGCGTGATTTACCACGCGCCCAATAATTTCTTCATCGCCTTGCTCATCTCGTATGGCGTAGCGAGCACCGTGGGAGGAGTGGTAACGGCATTGCTCGTGAAAACGGCTAAGCAGGCCTATGCCATGCTCATAGGCTTTATTTTGTATGCGGTGGCAATTATCGATATTTTATTTGTGCATGGTCACCCCGCTTGGTATAATGTTTTAATCTTTTTTGTATTTTTCCCATGCTCATGGCTTGGCGGAAAAATCGTAGATTTAATCGAAAAGAAATAAAAAAATGCAACGATTCTACCAAACCGAAAAACTAGAAGTAGGTTGTGATGAAGCGGGGCGCGGTTGTTTAGCGGGGCCCGTGGTCGCAGGTGCCGTGATTCTACCGCCAGATTTTAAAAATTTGGATTTAAACGATTCCAAGCAACTCAGTAAAAAGAAACGAAATCAATTGCGTGAAATCATTGAGCGGGAAGCCTTGGATTGGGCAGTAGCTTTCGTGAGTCCGCAAGAAATCGATGAAATTAATATTTTAAACGCCAGCATTCTTGCCATGCATCGCGCGATTGATAAATTAAGCCTAAAACCTGAATTTATTGCAGTAGATGGTAATAAATTTAAAAAATACCAAGACCTTCCGCACCAATGTTGCATTAAAGGCGACGCCAATTACATGTCCATCGCGGCGGCTTCGATTTTAGCCAAAACCCACCGAGACGAATACATGGAGAAACTGGCGCAACTTTTTCCCGAATTTAATTGGGATAAAAATATGGGCTATCCCACCAAGGCACACCGAGCGGCCATCGAAGAATTTGGAGCCACTTTGCACCATAGATTAAGCTTTAAACTTCTACCGCAACAGCTTAAATTAGATTTATAAAAGCCTAAGCGCGTTGCAAAGTAAAAAGACTGATTTCTGGCGGAACATTGAAACGAATCGGGTAGGAGCACCCTAATGCACGGTTGATGTAGAGCGTTCTACCGTCTTCCAAATCAATTTTTCCTGCCGAATATCTTTTGTTTTTTACGGGCAAAATCGGTGGTGGCAAAAACGGTGCTTTGCATTGTCCGCCATGGGTATGCCCCGAAAGAATCCAGCCGTCGTAGCCTTTCCAGATTGGTAAATCGCACACATCAGGGTTGTGACAAAGCACGAGATTGGCTTGGCCTAAATTTAGATTTTTAAGCGTTTTTTCAGGTTTAAAGTTGGTGCCCCAAAAATCATCAAAACCATAAAAAAATAGATTTTCAATCGCGACGCTTTCGTTTCTTAAAACCTTGATATTTAATGATTCTAAAGTTTTTGCAACCTTGTCACCTTCTTTTGCCTCTTGAAAATTTTTACCATAATCGTGATTGCCCAAAATCGCAATAGTCCCTAACTTTCCATACACGCAATGTTTCATCGTATTGAGCAAGAGCGGGTACAAAATCTTATCGTGGTGCGTCGTCACATAATCGCCTGTATACACCACAAAGTCAGGATTATATTTTTTAGCTTTTTTAAAACTTTCCACAATGTATTTTGGGTCAAATCTTTTCCCAATGTGGATGTCGCTAATTTGCATCAAAGTCTTGCCTTCTAATTCGGAAGGTAAATTTTTAATCGGCATGGGGGTGTGCGTAAATTCCAGTTGATACGGTGCCCATTGCCATGTGTAAAGCCCCGTGCCAAGCCCGATACCTGCCAATCCTAACCCTGTGGTAGTGAGAAATTTTCTACGATTCATATTTTTACGATTTATAGAGCGAACTGCCATCTATGTATTCAAATACTTCTGGCGGAAGCAAACATCGTACATTTTTGCCCTCTTTGATGCCTTTTCTTATCGCCGTAGCCGAGATTTCTACCACGGGCGCGTCTTCTACTCGGTAAATGCGATCTATGGAAACTTGCGGAGTTGCCACATCTTGATGAATGCGTGGATACACGAAAATATCGTAATTTTTAACCAAAAAATCTGCATTTTTCCATTTGTGGAGATTGGTCAAATTATCCTCGCCCATGATTAAGCAAAATTCATTTTTAGGGTATTTTTCCCTCAACACCGCCAGCGTATGCGTGGTGTAATTTGGCTGAGGCATTTCAAATTCAATTTTGCTGGCTTGCAGATTGGGGTAGTTTTCAATGGCGCGTTCCACCATGTAGTAGCGGTTGTTATCGTCGGCTAGCGTGTCATTTTTCTTAAACGGACTGCGTGGCGTTACCACAAACCACACTTGGTCTAGCCCGCTGTATTGCTGTATATGATTAGCCAAAATTAAATGTCCCATATGAATGGGGTTAAAGGTTCCGAAAAACAATCCTATTTTCATCTCAACAAAATTTATTTAAAATCAAAGGCTAAAATAATTCAAAAAAAATTAATTTTACCCTGTGAAAGACGGAAAATCCTATACCATAGCCGAAATTAAAGAAAAAATGGCGCGTTATTGTGCTTATCAAGACCGTTGCCATTGGGAAGTGGAGCAAAAGTTGAAAGAGTTTTTTCTCATTCCCGAAGCCAAAGATGAGGTGATTTTAACGCTGATGCAGCATAATTTTTTAAATGAAGAAAGATTTGCGCATAGTTTTGTGCGTGGAAAATTTAACCAAAAACAATGGGGTAGGCTTAAAATCACGCAAGAATTAAAAAAAAGAAACATCGGTACGCGATTAATCAATGAAGCTTTAAAACAAATTGATAATCAGGATTATTTAAAAACTCTGACTGATTTAATGGAAAAAAAAGCCAACCGCATTACCTACAAAAATGAATACGACAAGTGTACCAAACTCACCCGCTACCTTATGCAGAAAGGCTATGAGTATGAGTTGATTAAAGAATATTTAAACGAAATTTAAAGCTCTACAATATCAATGTCCCAAGTCATTTCGCCCAAATCGAGCATGGCATTGATAAAACCGATTTTTTGATATTTTTGAATGTCTTTTTTTTCGATTTTTTCTTCGGTGATTTTGCCTTCTTTTAGCAATCGCTGGCGGCATGTGCCGTTGAGTAAATAAGTCTTGGGCGTCACCCATTTTTTGCCATCATAAAATACCAAATTAGCGTATGAAGAATCCGTAATTTGGTCGTTTTTCACGATGATGACTTCTTGTTCTGGCTTATCATTCAATCCGTTGAGTGCCTTGCGGTCAAGAAATTTAAAATCATATGAAATATTATTTTTTTCCACTACTTTTAGCGATGAAATTTCTTTAGGCGTGTAAGGCGAAATCTCGAGCGAATAGTCTTGGTCTGAGTACACAATTCGTGCTTTGAACAAACCTTCCTTTGGAATCATTTGCTGACTAAAAAATTGCTCCAAATCTAAAACTTCTGCTTTTGGGAAAAACTTTTTAAAAGTTTGATTCACTCGCTTTTGGTGTTCTGCGAGATAAAAGATTTTATGATTTTCGATTTTAATGCTTTCTAAAAAATCCATATTTGAAGGTTTTTTAAATGGGTAAATAAATTTTCTCGTAAATCTCTTGGTACTCTTCGCGCCAATCGCTTTGTGCGGTAACGCCGCCACCGCTTTTGTAAAAATACGAATTTCCTGTTTTTTCTATAAATCGAATCATCACGCCCGTGTCGAGTGCATCGCCCGAGAAATATCCACAAATTCCAGTATAATAGCCACGCTCATAGGTTTCGGCTTCGGCAATTATGTCCAAAGTTTTCTTCTTTGGTGCGCCACAAATGGAGCCCGCAGGTAGTAGTTGAGCCAAAATATCGCCCAATTGATTTTGCCAATTTTGGGGTAAGTCACCTTTTATTTCTGAGCTGGCTTGCAAGATTTTGCCTTTTTGCGTTTGAATTTTATCAATAAATCGAAATTTGGTAACTTTTACATTTTTAGCGATTTGGCTGATGTCGTTGCGCAATAAATCCACGATGGTAAAATGCTCGGCAGTCTCTTTGGGGTCGTTCAGTAGAACATTGTTGGCATTCGGGATTTTAGCGTTTATGGTGCCTTTCATCGGGTAGGTGTAGAGTGTGTTTTCTTGGATTTCTATAAAAGTTTCAGGTGAAAAACATACCCACTTATCTTGGTACAGCACTTTGTATTTAGCCTTGGCTTGCAAAAAAATTTGGGCTAAATCCAATTTGTTTTTCAATGCAGTGCTAAAGGTTAAATTCACTAAATAAGAATCGCCGTTTTGCAAATGATTGGCTACTATATCAAATTGATTTTTAAAAGATTGCTCGCTCAGTGGTGTGAAATTCAATTCTTCTAAAATCGGATTTTTAGTAATTTTTGGAGTGTGTTTTTGGGTTTGAAATTCAAAATAAATTTTGTTTTCGTGCCATTTATCATTTGTAATGATTTCGGCGTTTTGAGTTTTGTAATCTATGATAAAAAAAGCGGGCGTGCGTTGCGTTCCCACTTCGTTCAATCGCTGAATCCAATCGGCTTTGCTCTCTAGTTTCATTTACCCAAAAGTAAGGATTTTTTCTTGATTGAAAATTTATTTAGCCATAAAAAAAACGCTAATCTTCAGTGATGAAAATTAGCGTTTTTAAGTAATTATTTAATATAGGATTAAATTCCGATTTCGACTTGAAAACGAGTGTACCAATTGTCTTTTTTCTCTCCGTTTAGGAATTCAAAATTGTTTTTGCTCACCTCAAACTGAACTTTGAATGCGTGTTCCCAAATGTATTTAGTTAAACCCAAAGAAAACTGATTGTGAATCGGTTGCCATTGCTGAATCCCTTTGTTTGGCTGGTTGTGCGAGTAGCGTCCGATGATTTCCCAGTGGCTTGGGAATGTGTAGCTTAGCTGCCCGTCGTAACCATAGCCCGCCAATACATATTGCGATTTGCTGCGGTCTGCATTGTAAGTGATTGGATCTTGGGTGGTGCGGTTCATAAACGCTGCCATGGCAGACCAGCCGTTGTATTTAAGCATAGCATCTAAAAGCAAGGCGTTTAGATTTCTTTGTTCAAAAAGTGTTTTTCCTCTTTGTCCCTGTGCTTTTATCGCATTTTGATTGAAATGATAAGTCCCGCCCAAATAAAGTTTTGGCGAGGTTTCTCTCATTAAATCTCCCTCGAAAAATTCACCTTTTTTCTTGAATTTCCCCAGCGGATACAATTCTACTCGTCCTGTATAAGCCAGTCCGTCAGTCGGTTCGTTGAAATTTCTCCCGCCTCCTGTGGAAATGGCACCTTTTAGATTATAGCCAAATTCATTTTCTTTTAAATGAGAATAAATCGCTTGGAACCCAAAATCACGATCGATGTTGAACATCGCATTGTTGATAGAGCGATCGGTTAAGTCCAACGCACCAGAGGAATTATTTCTTTGGCGGTTGCCTGGTAGCTTGGTTTGCCCAAAGCCAAAAGTCCAATGATCGGTAGCTCGGTAAAATACAACCGCATCTCGTATGATGTTTACATATTGTCCGTCTTTGGCGCGTCCCACATCTTCTGGCGCAAACGATAATTGAATGGTGTAGAGGAACTTGGGATTTCCCACATATCCATCAAATCTTAATCTCAAACGGCGAATGGCTCCTTGGAATTGGGTGGGTTCATGGTCTTCGAAACGAGCTTCCAATCGGTTTTGCATTCTAAAACGCAAATTCAATTGAAATAAGCTGTCGGGCGAAGTGATGCCGACTCCTTTCCCGAAATTGTAATAAGGCAGAACATCGAGGTGAACCTGTTTAGCGATGGCTCTGATTTTGGTAGAATCCTTGTCTGAAACTACTAATACTTTTTCCTGTGCATTTGTCCAAACGCAAGCGATGAGCGTAAGGAGACTCAAAACTTTTTTCATTTAGCTATTAATTTACTTCTGAGCAAAAATAAAAAAATAATATTAAGAGAATGTTAAGTTAGCGTTTAGAGCACAGGGAAATTTAAAAGTCGTGCAAGTGCTCTAGTTCTGTCTCAAAGAAAAGCACGCGATTGGCAAATTTAATCATGATTTCGTGCTTTAATTTAGGAGCAAAATCGTTTAAATAGGTAGGTAAAAGATTGTTTTTTTCTTCCAATTGTAACGAATAATTTTTGGTGTTTGGATCTTGTTGAGCGCAAATTTTGGTAAGTCTCGCATGTCCGAAACAATCGGTGTTTTGCAACTTCTGGATATGTTCATTTCTGAGCCAATCCAAGAAATCATTTTCTAAGGTATTTTCTACGATAAAAGTAATATTATAAATTTTCATTTTTAGGATTTAAAGTGGATTATTTTGTCGCCCAAAGGTAGCAGAATTTTTATCTCGTGGCAAATTTAATAAAAGTAAAGAAGAGAGGAGGCTCTATCAATGTGTTAAATTATTTAAACGGATTTGCCCAAACGATACGCTCTGTTTTCCCTGAATCATAGACGCAGATTTGTGTGTTGAATCAGATACGAGAGGCTACCAGAAAATGGGCGATGCCTACTAAAAAATGGGACTTGATTTTGAATCAATTTATGCTTGTACTTGAAGAAAGGCTCAGATTGTAAATCCAAGCCTTTTACATAGTTTACGGGGGGATTTCCCTTAAGCCTTAGCTCTTTACTTCCCGATGCAGAATCTTTAATTACCTGTTAATTAATGATTTAAATGTCTTTAGGTGTAGTCGGGGTGTAGAAAAGTTTAACATTTAAATCTTTTACAAACATAGAGAGGAATGTGATAAAAATATGATTTGGATTGTTTCGTGTTGGTTATTGCAATTATTTACAAATCTTGGTGCCTGTTTATATAAGAAATTTTCCAACCCTTTTCTTGAGAATATACAAGTTTAGTAACACTGGCGTTATCGATCGTAATTTTGTATGTGATAGCTGGATTGGATTCTAAAATTTTTTGTAAGAAACATTTTATGCTCATTCCATGTGTAAGTACTAGAAATTTCCCTTCTTTGTGTTTTGAAATTATTTGTTCTTTTATGAATTTATACATTCTACGCTCCACTTCTTCTTGCGATTCTCCGTTTGGAGCCTTAAATGTATAATTATTTGCATTAATTTCATCTAGTCTTTCTTTTGTGTATATCTGATTTCTTGGAAGTCCTTCCCAATCCCCTTGAGAAAGTTCCTCTAATTTATCCGAATAAATAATATTATCTGGAGTGTTGGTAATAAAAGATATAGTCTCTTTAGCCCTCACAGAGGTGGAGCAAAACATTTTATCAAAGATTATTTGACTTTCCGAAATTCTTTGTTTTAGGCTTTGAGCTTGCTGTTTTCCCGTTTCATTGATATGTAAATGGCTTGAGCGTCCACCTATTCTATCATTAATACGGTTGTATTCAGTCTCTGCGTGTCTTATTAGGTATATTTCTATCATGGGATTTATAGTATTAGCTTTGGTAAATTTTATGCCATAAAAAAATATTCATTTTTGTGTCAATTATTTCTTAGGTCTGATAGTTGTTTTTCAACTTTCTTTAAATTACAATTTAGCTCAACCTTTTTATTATATTGTCTACATTTTGAAATAGCTAATTTTAATTGAGTTATTTCTTTTTCCAATTTATATATTGATTTTTGATACTCTGAAATTTGAGATATCGAATTCTGTGATAACTTTGGTTCTCCAATAATTTGAATGCAAAAATCTTTAAAAATAATATCTAAAGATTGTCTTAGGTTAAGTTGATACGGATTCTCTTCCTTATTAAACCAATCTGAATTAAAGGAACAATCAATAACCGAAATATTTTCGTTTGTAGGGTGAGAGTGCTTAGAGGTTACAGAAATGTACACATCATTTTCATATTGAATATAACAAATAAGATGATAAGGAATCACTTTATTGATTAAGTCAAGAAGATTATTAATTTTTCTTTTTTCTTTTAATTCAATCTTGAAAATTTGTATCTCTTTTATTTCTTTTGAAGAAAGATTAATGGTTTCAAAAGATAGTTTGTGAGTCCAAGTTATTCTCTGAATAATATCTATAAATTGTTTTTTCTGCTTTGGATTGGTGAAATTATCAAATGAATTCTTGGGGATAACTTTCCCTATTTCGCTATTTTTAGGTAATGAAAAAAAATCCATATTATTGAATGATTAAAAATGAAACCAATTTAAAATCTTCTATTCCTTTTATTTTTTCTTGTAAAGCTGTTGTTCCCCCTGCCTGGAATAAGCTTTTAATATCTTTTTCTTCCTCTTTTTGTAAAATGGTACTAATGCTTTGTTTTAAAAGAATAGAATATCTATCCATTTTATGATAATCATCTGTTTGCTCAATAACTTGTTTACAAATATCTTCAATAGGTGTTGGTTGTCCTTTGCATGACATTCGCATCGCATCAAGTATTTTTTTAGGTTCGACATGACTCATTATTAATTCTCTATTCATATTGATATATACCAAATAAAAAGGGTGTAACCTATTTAATTTATTAATATTTACACTAGAGTTGACATTTTTAAAAACAAAAATAACACCTCTATTTAAAATATTATCTGATGGGACCACAGCGTGTAATCCTTCAGGGATATTCTTAAGCTCTCCATAAGATTTCATCATATCGGATAGATCTATCCTGAAATCATTTAAGCCTAAATCAGTAATGCTTACTCCTTCTTTTAAATCTTCTAAATCAATTACTTCTTCTTGCAAACGTTGCAATTGTATTTTTCTATAGTCTAAATCTTTTTCTTCTGTATTTAAAATATTATCATCTCCCGTACTAGCCATGTTACTTATCAGCATTTTATTTTCAACACGCTGTTTTAGATTTATATAGCTATCAAGCGTTACATCAGGCCAAAAATTAACCATTGTTATGGTTTCATTTTGAGAGCCAATTCTATCTATCCGTCCAAAACGTTGAATAATTCGTACCGGATTCCAATGAATATCATAATTGACTAAATAATCGCAATCTTGTAAATTTTGCCCTTCTGAAATACAATCTGTTGCTATCAAAATATCAATAGTTTCTGATACTTTTGGATATAATTGTGCTTTATCTTTAGAAAGAGGCGAGAAACAAGATAAAATAACATTAAGGTCTGCAGGGATATTTTTACTTGTACAAACTCTTCGAGAACCAGTTACAATAGCTGTGTTTAATCCGTATTTTGCTTTTATATAATCACTTACATTTTCATAAAGATAATTTGCCGTATCGGCAAAAGCTGTAAAAATAATGGTTTTTTTATTACCTTGATTAAAAGGGGTTTCTATTTTTTCATCTAATAATCTTAAAAGGTATTGTAGTTTTGTGTCTTCTTTACCTACTAAATCTTCTATATTTTCCCATATAATATTCAAAATTGATAAATCTTCATTTAAGTCTTCCTGCCATTTTGTAGTATCAATATCGGCAATATGTATTTTAATCTTTTTACCTATGATTTGGTCTTCATCAGCCCAATCAAGTTCTGAATCGTAATTTTCGTTATTCTCATCATTTAATAATTTTTGTATTCCATCATAAGTGCTTGTATCTCTACTATTTTTTATTGTTTTAAGTGTATTCTCTATTTGGTCGATAATTCCCTTTAACGTAATTCGGAAAGAATCTACTGAGCTCTCCAATCGCTTCAATAAATTGATTCGCATCAAAATACGTAAATTGTCTTCGCGGTCTCTTTGAGTAAGTTTTACTGCATTTGCACCTACTCGTTTATCATACAAATCGGCATATAATTCAAATTTACTAGGTAATATATAATTTAATGGCGTATAAATAGATAAATTTAATAAGGTAAGTTTTTCTGCGATATCCTCATAAGTGATTTTATTTGAATTTGTTAGAGGGCTCCGTATAGAAATTGGTTTATTTCGGGTAGGAAACTGACCGATATTGGTGGTATTATAATATGTTGTAATATGTTTTCGTGATCTTGCAATGGTAAGAGAGTCCAAAATCTCGAAGAAATCAAAATCTAACATGTCCAATAACTTATCGGTTGTTCGTTCTTTTGTCTTGAGTTTATTCCATGCATTGAATGATTTTTGAGCTTTCTTAAATATTTGGTCAATTCCACTTTGTATATCTAATTTAGCATTTATTTTTTCAGCATCACCCTCATAAGCTAAAGCTAGTTGATTTCGTAAATCATTAAATCGATTATTTACAGGTGTCGCGGAAAGCATTAAAACCTTGGTTTCTATGCCTTCTTTAATTACTTTTCGCATTAGTTTCTGATACCGATTTTCTTTACCTACAACAGTGTTATTATTTCTAAAATTATGGGATTCATCTATTACTATCAAACCATAATTCCCCCAATTAACGGCTTCTAAATTTCGTCCGTTACTTGTTCCTCGTTCTCTAGATAAATCTGTATGAAATAAAACATCATAACGAAGACGATCGCCTGCCAATATATTATTTTTATCATTGTGACGGTAAGTATTCCAGTTGGCTTCCAGCTTTTTAGGACAAAGTACAAGAATATCTTTATTTCGCATCTCGTAATACTTGATAATTCCCAATGCCGAAAATGTTTTACCCAACCCAACACTATCTGCCAAAATGCAACCATTGTATTTTTCTAATTTATTGATGGCTCCGATTACAGCATCTTTCTGAAAATTGTAAAGTTTATTCCAAATAACAGTATCCTTAAAACCAATTTGTTCATTTGGTAAATGGTCTAAGGATAAATCATCTAAAAAGTCATTGAATATATTGTAAAGCGTAATAAAGTAAATAAATTCCGGACTATTTTCTTTATAAGCACATTCAAAATAATCTTGAACTTTTTGAGTTACATTTTTCAAATCTTCTTCATTTTCCCAAACTTGATTAAACCATTGCAAATAAGCAGAACTGTGAGGGTATTCTACTTTATTGATAAATGTAGGGAACCCTTTTTTAGGTGTAATACCTAAGTCTGCAGAGGTAAAACTGCTTGTTCCGTTATAAGCTATTTCGTTTTCTTTATTTTGGATATGAATAAGATTGTTTAACGGTATATTATTATGTTTATTAGACTTAAAAGTAACTTTTTCTTTTACCCACCGAGAACATTCTTTTGCTATGTTTCGTTGGTTTAATTGGTTCATTAAACGCAATTCAAATTCCCCTCCGCACAACTCAGACTCTTTGTAAATATGAGGTATATAGAATTGCCTGCTCTCTTTTTGCAACTTTTCCTCTATAAATGTAGGTGAACTGAATATAAAACGTAATTCATCTATTTTACTCAATTCTTTTTTTAGAGTTTCAAACGCATAAATAGAAAAAGCAGAAGCAGAAATACTTATTTTACTTCCTTTGTGAATATTCTCTTTTAAATCATCACCTAAACGAATATTCACATTATCAATTATTTTCATATTTTATTTTAATTGTACAATGCCCATTAGTTTATCGTAACTGCTTACCTTTTCAAATTTCACTTCTGCTCCACTAATTTCTTTAAAATGCTCCGTTGCACAGTGAATTTTTAGTTTTTCCACAGCCCGTAAATCCATATCAGAGTCTGAACCTTTGGTTTCTGTTACAAAATAAATATGCCTTACTTTATCTTTGTCAAACACAATTGCCCAATCGGGACTATAATTAGCTATGGGTGTAGATACATAGAAACTTTTAGGTAATTTGGCATACACTACTACCTCTTCACTATTCTCTAATGCCTCGGCAAAACTGCTTTCTATTTTGGAGTCTGAAGTTAAAAAATCATAAACATGCTTTTTAAGCAATTCCGAATTTCTTAAAGCCGATTTATCATTGGCAAAAACAGTATTGGCGTCATATCGTTCTTCAGTTTTATGATAGACAATATTATTGATGATTAGATTTGCTTTTACCTCATTGATTAAAGTACTGCATTTTGAGATAAATTCTTCTGGATTTTTGCGAATTAATAAAAACTTTTCTTGCTTTACTGATTTTAAAATATCTACAATAGTTCGGCGAGTCAAGCGTGTTAAGGATTCTATTTCTCCCACAATATCATATACAGCATTAGAATAAATATCATTGTTAAGCCTAGCAACTTCTCGTTTAGTTTCTTTTATCAACTCTCCTTTTTTTATTTGCTCAGCCTTACCACTTACCATTTCTCCTGTTTTTATTTCGTACTTTCTGTCTGAGATATGTAAATCGGCATTGATTTTTATTTTACTGTCTTCTATTAGTTTTTTTGTGTCAAATTGAACTTCATAAATGGTTTTTAAATTAATTTTACTCCAAAGTTCTTGAAATTCTTTCTTCTTAAAATTTGCATTTGGTTTTAGTAAAATTACTTGTCTTTCGTTCTCTGGTTTAAAAGTTTCGCCTGTATAAATGGATTTTAATAAATCACAAATAGCGATTCGATAATCTTCTAAATGCTCAGGCACAGGTATATTCTGAGATTCGATTAACTCTCTTCCTTCTTTTGTAATTTTATCATCTTCGTCAATAATGTCATTTTTATAGAGAATCTTATTGATTTTTTTAGCGTCTTCTTCTGTAAGTCTATGTTCTTCGCCTTGTTCATTTCGTACCACATTGTTTTTGAAATATTCTACTTCGGCTTTTTGAGGTCGGTCTTTGAGTGTTTCTGCAATTTCTTTCTGCAAACCTTTGGCAAAATCTTCGTAACTCTCTGATGCAATTATGGTTAATTTATTGATTTCGTGTACTCGCTCACCTACTAATTCAAAATCTTGACGCACCCCTCGGTTATCTACACATAATCGCATACCACGACCCACTTCTTGTCGTCTTCGGATGTTACTTCCACTTTCAGCATGTTTTAAAGCACAGATTTGAAAAACATTAGGATTATCCCAACCTTCTTTTAAAGCTGAGTGCGAAAAAATAAAACGGGTGGGCTCTTCAAAACTGAGCAAACGCTCTTTATCTTTCATTATTAAATCATACGCAGACTCATCATCAGAGTCCTCTTTGTTTTTTGTTAATTCAGGATTGATCGTTTTTCCTTTTTTATCAATAGAAAAATAGCCGTTATGTACCTGCGAAACATCATCCCGCTCCAAGTAATCTTTATACGTTGGCAAATATCCTTTATGAACTTTTGACGGGTCGGTATTTACCAAAAATTCATTGTATCCCTGTTGAAAAAGGTCTAAAAAATCATTTTTAATTTTATTGTATTCTTCTTCAAATATTCTGGCATATTCGCCTAATTGTTGCTCGCCCGCTTCATCATAAACTCGGTATTTATCGACTGAATCTATAAAGAAAAGAGAGAGTACCTTTATCCCTTGGCCATATAGTTGCTTTTCTTTTTCTAAGTGCGATAAAATACACTCGCGGATTTGCACTCGGCGAAAAGCATATTCGTCATTATCGTTTAAAATTTCACCAGGATAAATTTCTTCTCCGCCTACTACAATTTTATTTAATTGTCCGTTGATTTCTGTGATAATTTGATTCTCGTAGGCTGGTATGCCCCCTGAAAGTTCATACAAGTTTGCTCCTTGCTCTAATTTTTTTCGGATTTTCTTAATTCCTGATTTTGTACGGGTTTCAAACTCTACAACCGCAAGAGGATTGTTTGCACTTAAATGGATATGCTCCAGATATAAATATCCAGTAGTACCCGTAGAGCCTTTTAGATTGATACCCTTTACTTGTATTTTCTTTACTAAATTTTTGTTATAAGCATCTAAAGCATCTAAGCGATATACTTTATTATAATCTTCTTTGTGAGTGGCCGAATAACGAAGAGTAAAAAGTGGATTAAAATCCTGCATACTCTCCAATGTCTTTTTTCCATCTACTGATTGAGGCTCGTCTATAATCAAAATAGGATTGGTCTGGGCAATCATATCAATAGGTTTTCGTGTGGCAAATTGGTCTAATTCCTGATAAATACGCCTAGCATCTTTACCTCGTGCATTGAAAGCTTGTGTGTTGATTATCATTACACTTATTCGGCTGTCAGATGCGAAATTTTCAATATCTTGCGGTTTTTTTGAATTATAAATAAAAGGATTGATTTTATGTCCATATAATTCTTGAAAGTGTTCTTGTGTTACTTGAAAAGATTTATAAACCCCTTCTCTAATAGCAATACTAGGTACAATAACTATAAACTTACTCCACCCATATTTTTTATGTAATTCATACATTGTACGGATATAAGTATAGGTTTTGCCCGTACCCGTCTCCATTTCTATGGTGAGATTATATCCCTTCTTCAAGCCTTTAGGCCTTTCTATTTGTTCACTTTTATGTAAATCATTACACCCTTGAACTTTTTTTATATTTTCAAGTATTTCGCTTTCAGTTAATTGAATTTTTGAATTTCTGTAACCTATCTCTTCTTCTATTTCAAAATCCATTTCGATAATTCCTAGAGAAGCCTCTTTTGCCTTTTTGATAAGTTGCTCACTTCTTTCTAAGGTGAAATGATTTGATTTAAGTGGTTGACCTTCAAAACAATCTACAACAGCATTTACTGCCTGAATTTGAAAATCTTGTTCTTTAAATTGTAGTTTCACTGTTGTTATTTTTTAGTGGTTTTATATGCTTGGCTTGGGTGATTTATCATATCTGGATATTTATACGACAATATACCAGAAGCGATCATTTCTCTTAGGTATTTTTTCTTTATATGCTCTTCTGATCTACCGAGGATTTTAGCAATATCTGCCAGCCTCACATAATCATTGTTACATATCTCTGCTATAATAGACATCATTTTATCATTATCACGTTCTCGTTGCCCTAAATTTTTTATTTTTTCTCTAAGTTCTTCACCTATTTCAGGTAGGGTGCTTAAGTCTTTAGCTGGGGTGCTTAAGTCTTTAGCTGGGGTGCTTAAGTCTTTAGCTGGGGTGCTTAAGTCTTTAGCTGGGGTGCTTAAGTCTTTAGCTGGGGTGCTTAAGTTTTTACCCGGAATATAATATGTAGATCTCCCTTTTGCTTTCTGTATCAACAATCCTTTTTTACTTAAATCTCTTAAATCCATAGTGGCTTTATGTGTATCAAGATTGTTGGTTTGGCGATAAGTAGAATTATCTAAAGCCCCCATTTCTCTTAAAAGAATCAATCCTCTTTTTTGATTTTCATTCAATTCAAATGGGTCAAAATGACTTAACCATTCGATATCTTCTGTCCCTAAAAAATGATGTAATAATAGGCGAGCGGTAAAAGTGTTTCTGCCATGGTCACTCTCAAAGGTGGGGGGTAAAAGGTTGGCTTTTTCCATCAGTTTACGCATAGAGCCTATTCCTGAGCCTTTTGTTTCTGCTAAATTTGTTTCGTGAAATACGGCGGCAATATTAGGATTACGATTTTTAGATCCCGGCTCTCCTAAATAATCTTCTGGCTTTAGCGAAAACCCTGGATTTTTTATTTCTAAACGATTGCTGTATCTAATTACTTGGATAGGCTGGTGCTCTCTATAACTTCTGTGAATAAGAGAATTTACAATGGCCTCACGAAGTACACGACTCGGCAAGCCTATGCTTTCTGCTTGTAATTCTCCTTCCGGCAATAAGAAGCCTTTGGGTAAATCATCTGTTATTTGACTGAAAACACGCTGAACCATTTCTAATAGTGAGCCCCGCATATCAATCGTTGTAAATCTATTTTCCGGATCTTTTATCCATTCATTTCCGGGAACTTGTATATAATCGACACGAACCATAGGTAATAATCTACGATGTGCCATACGACTACCAAAAAGCAATAACCCCGCATAAGTAGGGATATATTTCCCTTCTACTTTTTTTGCACAACCTAATGAATACAAAAGGTCTTCATCAGAATATTGTAATTCCTCGGCATATTGGTTAACATTGTATCTTAATTTTCTGTACTGCTCTATGGCATCTCCGCTGATATCTTCCCAAGAAGCTTCTTGTACTATATTACTATCAAATGTTTCTTCTGTTTGATAAAAAATTAGCAAATCATCATCCGTACAACGCTGGTCGCTACTGCCAATTCTTCGGTAAGCTCCTTTAGGTAATCCCGTGTTTTTAAAATAAACAGGTTTAGACCTTTCGGCAATCTCTGGAACATAAACTTTAACGATGTTTTTCCCTTCGTAGCTCTCTATGTCTATTTGAGGACGAACAGTTACATTAAATCTATCGGCGCATTGTGTGCTTAGATCGAGCTGTAGTTTGTCTGGATTTTGTACACCGGCAATGGTGTAAGAGCGGAATGGCGTATTTTCTTCCTCTGTAACTCCCAATAGAATATAACCACCACCAAGCCCAGGCTCATTGCTAAAAGCACATACAGTCTCTAGAATAGAGGTGTCTATACGGGTTCCTTTTTTTGCCTCAATGTAATTGCACTCGTCTGAATGGTTTAATTGGTCTAATAATTCTTTTAACTCCATGATTAAATCACCTTCATTTCAGTTTCTGGGCTCAATTGTTTTAGCAATTGTTGTACATTGATTTTTGCGGTATCACTTTCAAAGCTACTGTCTTTGAATACAACTCTAAGTGGTGCTTCTTTGGCAATAGCTTTGGCAAAATCTTCGCCTATACCTTCATCAAAACAAGCATATAGAGAATCGCCAGCTACTTTGAACACTTGCTTCCCGTCTATTTCTTCTTGCTCTATGGGGAGTGAAAGCGGTAAGCCCCAATCTAGCATTACTTGTGCTAAAAGATCATCGGCGGTTCTATCTGGTTTTATATTGTCTTGGAATAGGGATAAGCTTTCTTGTGTATAGTCTTGTGGCTTGTAATACACATCTTGCATATTGCTACTATCTAGGCGATAGACACGAAAACCATAATCTATATCTGCGCCTGTTTCTTCTTTTATTTTTTTAGCGGCACGGCGAATTCTTTCTTTGCCTATCTCACATATATTTTTGTACCCAGTCTTGTAAGCTTCAGATTTTTCATCTGTTTGTTCAGGCAGCTGTACCATAATGTATTTTAAGTTTTTGTTTTCTTTCGCATTATGCTCCATTACAGCGTGGGCAGTGGTAGCTGAGCCTGAAAAGAAATCTAACACTATTCCTTCTTCAGCTGTGACAGTCCCTATAATTTTTTCCATTAAAATAATAGGTTTTGGATATGAAAATTCAATGTTATTTCCTATTAGAGCTTCAAAATCTTTACGTCCTACAGTTGTTCCACCATAATTTAAAATTGAAAGTAGATATGTCGTTCTTCTTTCATCAGTTGGGATAATAAGGCGAGGTTGTTTGTGTCCGTCAGATCCCCAATAAATTAAATCTTCATCTATCAGCTTTTGAATTTCATCTTTACTCCATTTCCATTGTCTTGTGAAAGTTTCTCCAAAAGTATTTGTTATTGTAAAATAATTAGGGTGTGTTTTCTTTTCTTTTTCAGCATTTACAGCAAGGTTTGCAGTTTGGAGTTCATTTTCTTTACCTTTAAGAGCTTCATGAATTTTATAATATTGAACATTCTTCTTATTTTTAAAAGCACATACGATATATTCGTGAACCCTACGAGTTGTTAAAACTTGTTTTAAAGTTCCAGATGAGCCTTCAGCTTCTTTATTCCATATCAAAACTTCTCCATTATTTTCTCCGAAAATTTCATTACAAAGTTTTTTTAAGTTGTCTACTTCACTATCATCAATAGAAATAAAAATCACGCCGTCGTCGGTTAGGAGGTTTCGGGCTAATTTTAGGCGAGGGTACATCATACTTAGCCAGTCGGAGTGATAGCGTCCCGATGTGTCTGGGTTGGCTACTAATCGCTGGTTGTACTCATCTATTTGTCCGCCTTCTTTTAGCTCAATATTGGTCTCTTTGTTAAAATTGTCTTTATATACAAAGTCTTTTCCCGTGTTATAAGGCGGGTCTATGTAAATCATTTTAACCTTACCCAGATAGCTTTCTTGCAATAGCTTGAGCACTTCTAAGTTGTCACCCTCTATATAAAGGTTTTCGGTATTGTCAAAATCTACAGAGTCCTCTCGCACGGGGCGTAAAGTGTTAGTTGTGGGTAAATTAGCCGTTACAATTGCTTCTCGCTTTCCTGGCCACTCTAGGCGATAGCGCTCTTTGTTTCCTTCCACTACGGCGTGGCTGAGTTCTTGTTTTAGCAAATCAAAATCAATGGCTTTTCCGTCTGTGCCTTCCGTTACACAATTCGGAAAAAGTTTTGCCAATTTCTCAAAATTCTCATTTACCAAATCTGGCGACTGCAGGTCTAATTTATCCACTCCCATATCTGTTTATATTTATTTTTTATGAATGGTAAATATAATGATTTTTGGGGTATTATTTCAATTTTAATTTTAAAAAAACTTAGTTCGAAGGTATCTATGATTTCTTTAGATCCTTTGATATCTGTTGATAAGTGTGTTTTTTGATATCATGAAAGTTGTTCCACACCTTTCTGTATTGACGTAGTATTGTGTCATCTTCATTGATTGATTTCATGACGTGATTTGCCTTATTTAGGTAGCTGATGAAGTTCCTACGATTGTGCCGTTTTAAGCGAGATTTTTTTTTGTTTGTCCGAAATTTTAAATGTCTTTTAGAACCTAAATGTGTAAATCTTTTGTATAAGCGTGTTTCAAAAAGTGAATCAGAAGGAATGTGTGCTTTTTTCGCAAAGTGTGCACCACGTTTAAAAGATCTCTTCATAGTTCTATAAAATTTAGAAAAACTTGCCGTCTTAACTCTTACTTTAGAACCATCATACATAAAACCTAAATATTCCAACTGCTTATTAGGATTCACTACTCCATCTTTTATTAAACCTCCCTTAAACTCTGAGTGTTCAGTTGTTTTATATCTATAAATATTGGTTTTTTGGGGCTGGATATTAAGTTTAGCTTCCTCTTCAATTTCTTTTTGAATTAAATTATAAAAATAAATTTCATCTTTTTGGTCACAAATAATAATCAAATCATCACTATATCTTTGATAAAAGGAATCCCTTGATTTTGTTTCTGAATATACTCTTTCGTCAAAATCTAACATATAGATGTTTGCCAATGTCGCACTAACTGGGGTTCCTTGTGGTATTCCTTTTTTTTCTTCTTTATTAAGTTTCTCTCTAAATTCTTTTTTATATGGCTTGTCAGTCCTTATTAAATCAGTAGCTTTATTAAAAAATTCTTTTTTGTCACAAAATCCAACAACATTTTCTCGTCGCATATTGTAAATTTTATTCACTTTTTTGCGTTTGAGTATTTTTTGTGATGAGTCATTGATTTTAAAACGTTCTACGATTAAGCTATTTTGAAATTTTTTAAATAACTCATTTTCATTCACGTATTTGTAATCGACTAAACTCTTATATATTGCATAATGATCATTTGGTAGGTCTGTTGTTTTCAGAATACGTTTCCATTGTTTATGTAAAATTCTATGATCTAAATTATCAAAAAAAGAAGTCACATCAGCTACAATTATAGAAAGTTTTCTATGTTTATTGTTCTCTATAAAGATAAAGGCTTCAAAAGCAAATTCAATATTTGATTTATTTCCCTTTTTGCCAATTTTTATAGGTATCTTTCTGTAGGCAACGGCAGCAGGATTATAAGGTTTATCTTTTAAATATTCTTCATACACATTTGTCAAAAGATGGCTGTAATAACTGTAAATGATTGAATCTAAATGTGAAGGGAAATAGATATGTCTTTCTTTTTTTTTACCTACTGTTCTTTGACGTTTTCCCCATTTATTCTTCGGAGCATTCTCAATAGGTCTATACTTTCGTTGGCTTAAAGTTCTATGTAGAAGCGGTACAAACTTATGTTTAGCAATATTTTTTGGATTTGTAATATAGGTAATTAACCAAGGAGTATCTTTGGTAGTTAACGGTTTTCCAATATGTGGGTACTTTTTAAATTTAAGCCATTCGCAGTCCATGATAAGGATAATAAAAGATTGAGGTGGTCGTGGCTTACTTATTAGCTGATACAATCCTGATGTTGCTTTTATTTAGTTATAGGCAACGCCACTCACTGATAGAATTAAATTCGTACATTTGTTGAAACTATCAACTATGACAGATTCAAATAATATAGAACATAAGACAATTCTTCTTGCAGGTCTATCAATAGAACTTCTAATAATATTGATAAATATTTGCAAGATTGGAATTTCTCTTCACACGTCAGCCAAATTCTGCGTGTGGAACACTTTCGTGTACTTAACATAAAACGTATCTGCCAGTCTTGTCCCAACCTCAATCCTAAAAAGAGGTATGTCATAAATTATACCAATCTGTTTTCAGTCCAATATTGTGTATTTCTCTTATAATGTCATGACAAAATGTCTTTTTTATGGTAGAGGAATTGGTGTTAGGCATATAATCGACCATTAGATAATATTTTATATCTGTTTCATTGTCTATTCCTCTTCCACTTCTCAAAAGCTTTTTTACCTTCCTTTGAATTGTCTAAAAATGATTGAAAATATGATTTCATTCCTTCGTATTTTTCCACCTGTTTCCTGTAATCCTTTACTTCATTTGTCATTTTATTAAAACTATAAAAAGATATTCCCGAAATGATTACTATATAGACAAACAACCCAAACAGTATATACATTGCCATTTTTGGGATATTGAGTAAAGCTTTCAATGATTTTAATTGATTTGTCATTAAAGTGTCAATTTCATTCATCGATGATTGAAGTTTTGATGAATCTACATCGATATGTATATTCTTAGCTTCAGTCACATGGCTTTTTATGGCATTTTCAATTTGAGTTATGTGTTTTTCGTTGGTTTCCATGCGTTTTGTATGTTCTGAAATAGCTTCAAATAATATTTTTCCTATTTCTTCATTGGAGATTCTTCGTTTTGCGCTCATTATCGTTTTCTTTTATAAGTTAAATTTGTTTGATTGATTTTTAGTTCGCTTCCAAGTGTTATATTATTTAATAATTTCTGTTGAGTAGCTGTAAGTTTTAGCCCTGTAAAATCAATACCTCGTTTTTTCATATGCTTTAGACTGAACTCTTTGCCAAGATCAGAGGCTTTGATTCCCAGTATTTCGCCCTTTTTGCGTCCACTTTTATAAATCCGTTCATCATATTGCTTTTTCTCTTCTGCACTCATAAATCTAAAACCTTGTGTTTCTCCTTTTTTGTTTTTCATTGGTACCATGTGTATGTTGTGGCTTTGCAAATCATCTATTACTTCAAAAATTGATTTAGACCATTGAGTTTCTTGGAGAAACATCTTTTTGTAATAAGCCCTTAAATTTTCTTGTTCTCTCTGTTTTCTTTCTGCAATCATTTTAGCCGTCGTTAAACCATATTTTTCTGCAATTTTTTGAGAGAGAATTTGTGTTCTTTTACCAATTCTAAAATCGTTTAATGCGGAACCTGTTTGAGGGTTTATGCGATTGGCTATGATATGGATATGTTTTGTCTTGGTGGAATTATGGATTGTGGCTATCCATTGATGTTTACTCAATTTCATTTCTCGGATAAAATCAGTGGCGTATTGTTTTAATTCTAGCCTGCTATAATCTCGGTCTGGGCATGGACTTAGTACAAAACTAAATGTATTATTGCTGCAATGTTTATTCATTTGTTGTACAAATCTCATTTCTTTTAGCAGTTCATGTCCATTGGTACCTCCTAGTAAATTTCGCCCAAGTTCTATAGCCTGTCCTTTATCATCTAAAATATAGTCAAAGGCTCGTGCAGAACCTTTAGTGCTAGCTCCTTTTCCAACCATTTTCAATAAAATTTAAATGTTTTTCTATTTTTTCAATTAAATCGTCTATTCTATCTATCATTAGACTATAATTCCCTTTCTTTAAGAGGTTCTTGATTCTCATGAAGTTTAACCTATACTGCCGAAGCAGTAAATAAGCTTCCACTTGTTTAGCATCAACAAGGGCGGGGAGCTCTCTGCCGAGAGCAGCTCTTAAAATGTATTCTGACATGCTTAAATTTAAATCAGTGGCTTTTTGTCTTATTAAAGCTTTGTCCCAAGCATCAACGCGTATTTCTATTTTTCGATTTTTATTACTCATAATGTTTAAATGTTTTTCGGAGAAAAACCTGGCCGAAGGTCAAAATCTTTTCAACCGAAGGGCAGAAAAGCGAGATGCTGCTTTCAGGATGCAAACAAGGGAATTTTTCCGCCGTTTGTCCTGACAAGCACCCATCTCGAACTTTTGCGCATCCAATTTTCTCGATTCATGTTATTTTTTTGGGTAGTTTACATAGTCGGCTAAATCAAAACCTCGTTCTCTATCATCTTCATTCGCGAGATTTTCCAACAAGTCTGATACATGAATATCAAATCCTAATTGTTTAAAATATTCTGCTTTTTCTGTCCAGATACTATAAGCAGATTTTTCATTTCTAATAGGAGATGTATCGGGGTATAAAATAATTTTACGATTTTTTATAGGTAATAATTTATTGAAATTAATTCCCTGTAAAGATCCAGTCGCTAGCCATAAAAAGGCTGGAAAAGTAACACTCATAATACAAGCTGTTTTTTCAGATTCAACGATTGCAATAGGTTTATCTTTTTCAATTTGTATAAGATGAAGACCAAATAAGCACTGGGAAAGATGAAATTCATCAATTTTTTTTTGTTTCAACAAATGAACATGAACCCAATTTATGTTTTTGGTTCTATGTCCATCTTCTTTATATTGTATGATTTTTCCACCTCTCACTTTCTCATGGTCATCAATTTGCCAAAATATAGCTCCGTTATAAAAGAAATCAGCTGTTCCTATTTTATAATCTCTTTTGATTTTTTGAACAATATCCTCTTTAAATAAGCTTCTCAGGTAATTCAAGAAATTATTGTCACCCTTATAATCCATGGTTTTTTCGACTAAATCATAATCATGATAAGTAGTTTCTTTGACCTTTGGAGCTTGTAGAGTAGTTTCAAGTTTATTTTTATTCGGATACTTAAAATACCCACAATTGATTTCTCTATCACATCTTCCCAAATTATCTTGAAGATATTCCTTGGTCAAAGAATCTATAAATCTTACAAAAGTTTTCTTACCACAGCTGGGACAAATGAATTTTCTTGAAGACGAATCAAGTTTATATCTATATTCCTTGTGCATTATTTGCAGTTTTGCAGTTTCCTTTATTGATGCGGGGTTCAAGACATAATTCACTGCAGTTAAAAATGCAGTTTTGCACTATTGCAGTTTCTTTGCATCTTTTTATGTGATGCAATGTATTGATAGTTAGGGAAATGTAGTTTGAAGTGCAAAACTGCAAAAACTGCAATGTACTAGTAGCTATATATTTTTTCATATTTGCCGTGTTCTAAGCGTTTAAAAAGTTTTTTATCTTTCAAGAAATAATAAATATTTCTTTCTTTCATTATACTCAGTTTTTGTAAAATCTGTTTTGCTTCTCTCGTAGAAAAGGTTTGGGGGAGAGCTTTATATGCAGTTTTTTGATTAGTGGACAATGAATCTAGATAGTCTTGATTCATGATTTCCCTAACTTTCAAAGCATTTTTTCTGAAATATTCAAAAAGTTTAATTGCGTTTTGAACAGATTTTAAATTGACTTTTTCTATTCTTTTATTTTGAACAATGTCATCCAAAACTTGCAACAGCAAAGAAAATCTCTGGGTGTATTCTTGCAATTTTATATTTATCCCTCTTTCATATTCAAAATCAAAGTCCGATGGTAAATTGTTTTGCCAATCAACGATATAATTAAAGGCTTCCTCCGAATATTCAATAATCAAAGGTTCTTGTAAGTTTTCACTAAAATCATAAATTGACCGAATTATTTCATTGTAGTTCTGAATTAAATTTAAATCTATGTTTCTCTTGTTCCATTTTACACTACGATATTCAAAAGGGATAGCAAATAAAAACCTCTCAATAAATCCATTGTTAAGCTTATTCCCATTAAAAGTTTTGCCTATTAATTCTGGCTGAATGGAACCTATGATATCTAATTTAGTATTGGTAATTAAAATAGTGTCTTCCGAAACACGATTTTTAGTTATTGGTTTTCCTGCCCATAAGCTTAAAATCATCTCCTCATCATTGTTGCCAGCTTTATACATGCCAAATGAATTGATAAATCCTCTGATTTCGTCGTAATATAAGCCGATACCCCTGTCTGTCTCATACATGACTTTCACTAAAGCTTCTGATGTAGCATCATTAATAATTAACTGCTTAAAGGTTGGCTTTTTGACCTTCTCTTCAGATATATTTTTTTTGTATTCTTTTAGCTCAGATTTATAGATTTTAAAATTATCGGTATTTATCTGATCAATAGGTTTTAGCGCCAAAGAAATTGCGTGGCTTTTAGCATCTCCAGTTCTACCGACTATTACGAGGTATATGCTGCTAGATGTGTACCAGCTTTCTTTAATTTTTAGTTTTATTTTACTGCCAAGAGCAACGGATGTTGAATAAAGTAAGGCCGTTCCAAAATAATCAGGAAGAAAGCTTAAATTTTTGTCCACTTCTTTGATTATTGTTTGTAAGGAAACGGGAAAAACATCGATAGGGAATAGGTTGTTTATGGTAAATCTAGAGAAATCTAGCTCTAATCCCGTCAAGATTTTATTTTTTAAAGTTAATGAATCCATAATTAAAGTTTTTTCAAGTTCTTTTTAATGTAGTCATTAGCTTTTTTGGTTATTTCAAAGTCACTTGTAGATGAGTTTGATAAAAGCCATTCGTCAATTTTTGTTTTGTCGAAGAAGATATGTTTCCCGTTTGGTTTTGAGTGTGGGAGAATGTTCTTTTGGACCATCTTATAGATGGTAGATTTGCTGTAGCCTGTGTAGTCTGAAAGTTCATCAACACTCAATATTTTTTTTGCATTCAGCATCATGCTTTCAATCTTTGAAAGCTTTAATAAGATAAGTTCTTCTTTAGCCATAATTGTCTTTTTTTAAGATTATGGCAGCAAAGGAAAGCAAAACTCACTTTGACTTCCGTGACTTCTGTGGCTCAGTCACAAAAGTCACGAAAAAAAGTTTCGATTTCACTAGTCAATTTCGATGCTTTGTTTGCATTATTTTTAAATGTTCCGTAATTGAAGAGTTTATTGGTTTTTGTGTTGATGAATAATTTTATAAATGATTCCGGATTAAATGTAATTTGGCTGTTTTTTACTAGATTGTCATAAAATTCTCTGAGGACGATGTTTTCGCAAGAAATTTGAATTTTTTCTTTCAAAAACTTTTCTTTGAATATCTCAAAATTCATCTTAGTAGAGATAATTTTGTGGTCTTGAAAAAAAATAAAAATTTTTTTGAGTTGTTTTTCGGTTAATTCATTAACAATCGTACTTTCATTTTTTTCGGATTTGTTATTTTTTTTATTTGTTTCTTTTGGTGTTATGTAAATGTTTTGATCAAAGTTATTTGTAATGGTTTTATTTATGTTTTGAGTTTTGTTATTTTGATTAAAGTTATTCGTGATATTATGTGAATTGTTTATTGTCGTTTTTTGAATATCAAAGTTACTAAAATTAGTCGTGTTATTGTCGAAATAATATTTTCGTCTATCGTATGTAAATGATTGATGCGAATCTGAATAAAGGTTATTTCTTGTAAGAAAATTTTTGATATTGAATCTTGATTTAATTATCATTACGAGTATTGTGAAGAAACTTAAAAGAATGACTGAGAATATTATAAAGTTTATAGTGTTACCATGTGGATTAATGAATATGTTTAATATTAATATGGAAAAAAAGGATATGTAAAACGTCGATTTTAAGTTGATTGATAGTGTTGATAATAAAAATTTCACTATGTTGTATATTAATATTATGAGTAATATAAAATTTCCTATTAGTATTAGTAAGTCCATAATGCTTAAAATTTTAGGTTAGGAATTAAATCTGCCGCTTCATTCATTTTTGAGTCAAGTACTTTAGCGTATACTTGTGTGGTGCGTATCTCTTTATGACCAAGTCTTTTTTGAACTGTATAAATGTCAGCTCCATTTTCAAGAAGTAGAACAGCATTTGTGTGTCTAGCGCAATGAAAAGTTATATGTTTTGTGATACCAGCTCTCATGCACCATCTGAGTAATTCCATGCTCATTGTACCTCCATATTTTAAATTGGTGAATACCAATTCATTGTCTTTTTTTCGTTTTCCCAAAAGCTGGAAAGCATCATTGCTTATTGGTAAATATTCAATTTCTTTTGTCTTGTTTTGAGAAAAATGTATGCGATGTCTGCCGTTTTGTTTTCTGATGTTTTTCCATCGTAGTTTGTGGATGTCTCCCCATCGCAGTCCAGTAAGACACGAAAACAAAAACGCTCGTTTCATGACGGGGAATTTGCAATCTGTTTTTGCTAAAGCTTGAACTTCATCAAAAGTTAAATATTCTCGTTGAACAGGTCTATCATTAAATCCAGATATTTTGGTAACTGATTTGTCTACAATATATCCATTTTCGTAAGCATAATTTAAAAATGTAATAAATCGATTTAAATAGCTATATTTTGATCCATGTTTTAAAGGTTGGCCATGTTTTGTTGTGCCGTGTTTATCTATATATTCTTTAAAACCATTTGTAATTTGAAAAGTTAAATCCGAAAAAAACAGTAGAGGAGTGAAAGTATTCACTCATTAGACGTCTGGTAGAAATATATGTTGTTGCATTTGAGTCACAAGTTGTATTTGCTTTGTTTTTAAGTAATTCGTCAAAAACCTCAAAAATATTTATTTTCGTTTTTTTGCTATCATGCATTCCAAATACCCCTTTGATATATTCAGCTTCTTTGAGGACGCGAATTTTCTCAGCAAGCTTCAATGTTTCCTCGTTTTGTTTTTTCTCGGCTTGATTTTTTGGCTTGTCAAGTAGATAGAGTTTTAAGTATTCAAATTCTCGATTGTGTTTTTCTTTGCCTTGTTCATCTCTATACGAGCCTTTGTAGTATTCCAAATATAGACTGATTTTTCCTGTCTTTAGTTTCTTTTTTTTGAGTGTTATTTTCATTTTATTCAGTTTTGGGATGTAGTTACTACACCCCATTGTTATTTACAGTATTTGAGGTGTAGTATAGGTGTAAAAAAATGCCCTATAACATCATATTATCTGACATCAAATGTAAGAAGAAAATTTGTAACTATTACTATATTAGTCGGTTGTTGGTGTTTTGTTGTCCGATATTAACACTACCTACTTCCCGATACAGAACTCACTAAAAATAGTACCCAAAATATCACGATCGACTTCGATATCGCCCGTAATGCTTCCTAAGTGGCGAATTGCCTCGCGCACATCTTGAGCCATCAAATCTCCTGGAATATTCATCTCGAGGGCCTGTTGTGTAGCTTGTAGGCTTGCGAGTGTTTTCTCGAGTGCTTCTTTGTGGCGGGCATGGGTGATGATGGTGTCGCTGGTGTTTTTCCAATCTTTCACAAGGCTAGCGATTTCGGTCATTAAATCAGAAACTTGAGCAGAATTTTTAGCCGAAATTCCAAGATTTTTTACACTGGCAAAGTTTTCCTTTAACGATGAAATTTCATCGGAATTGAAGAATTCTGGGTTAAATCCATTTCGCACATCGATTTTATTCTCAATTAAAAATAGGTGAATTCCTAAATTTTTAATCGGTTGCAGTAATTTTATAATTTCTTCAGGATGAGTGTTTTCGGTGTCGTATAAAAATAGGACTAATTTCGATTTTTTGGCATTGGCAATGGCTCGCTCCACCCCTAAAGCCTCGATGGTGTCTTCGGTTTCGCGAATGCCCGCCGTGTCGATTAATCTAAATTTAATCCCATTAGCAATCACTACATCCTCTATGCTGTCGCGTGTTGTTCCTTCAATATCAGAAACAATGGCTTTATCTTCGTTCAAAATACTATTGAGCAACGAAGATTTTCCCGCATTCGGCTTACCCAAAATCGCAATCGGAATCCCATCTTTTATCGCATTTCCGTATTGGAACGAATCTATCAAAGCCTGAATGTGCGTTTGTAGATTTTTAACCAAAAGTAAAAACTCCTCTCGGTCGGCAAATTCCACATCTTCTTCGGTAAAATCCAGTTCCAACTCAAGCATAGCGGCAAAGTGAATGAGTTGTTTGCGCAGTTCTTTCAATTTGGTCGAAACGCCACCACGCATTTGGTTCATCGCTAAATCATGTGCTGCTTGCGTATCCGACGCGATCAAATCCGCCACGGCTTCGGCTTGCGCCAAGTCTAATTTTCCGTTTTTAAAGGCACGTAAGGTAAATTCGCCCGCATTTGCCATGCGTGCACCATTTTTTAAATATAAATCTATGATTTGCTGAATGATGAACGACGAGCCGTGGCACGAGATTTCTACCGTATCCTCGCCCGTGTAGGAATTTGGATTTTTAAACACAGAAACCAGTACTTCATCAATCCAATTGCCATTGTTGTCTATTATGTCGCCAAAAATCAAGGCGTGCGATTTTTCCGAAATCTTTCTTTTTTTATTTTTAGGTTGAAAGCATTTTTCGGTGATTTCAAAAGCCTTTTCGCCAGAAATTCTAAGTACAGCAATTGCCGCTGATTGCATGCCCGTAGCTGGGGCAATGATGGTTTCTTCGTAGTTCATAAATACAAAAATACGATTTTTATATATTTTTTAATTTTCAAAATTTAATCATGAAAATTATTGTGTAATTCCTTCTAATTTAAATAAAAAGGCAAATTCAAAAGCGGTTTCTTTTAGATAATCAAATCGTCCAGATGCGCCCCCGTGCCCGAAATCCATTTCGGTTTTAAACAATATTTTAGTTTCACCTTGGTTAAAATCTCTCAGTTTTGCCGCCCATTTTGCAGGCTCAAAATATTGCACTTGGCTATCGTGCAATCCTGTGGTGATGAGCATGTTGGGGTACTTTTGTGCCTTGATGTTTTCGTAAGGGGAGTAGGATTTCATGTAATGATAAAATTCCTCATTGTTCGGATTTCCCCACTCGTCGTACTCGTTGGTAGTGAGCGGAATCGTCTCGTCGAGCATTGTGTTGATGACATCTACAAAAGGCACTTGTGCAATGATTCCGTTCCAGAGTTCGGGGGCTTGGTTAGCAATTGCTCCCATGAGCAGTCCGCCCGCACTTCCGCCCTCGGCATACAAATGTGCTGGCGAAGTGTAGTTTTCTTGGATTAAAAATTTGACACAATCTATAAAATCATTGAATGTATTTTTCTTTTTAAGTAGTTTTCCGTTTTCGTACCAAGCACGCCCCATTTCTTCGCCCCCACGCACATGGGCAATGGCAAAAACAAAACCTCGATTTAATAATGAAAGTCTTGTGGTAGAGAAACTTGCGTCGAGCGAATAGCCGTAAGAACCATAGCCGTAGAGTAGGAGTGGAGTGTTTTCGTTTCGGGGTGTATCTTTTTTATAAACAATCGAAATCGGAATTTTTGTGCCGTCTTGTGCGGTGGCAAAAAGCCTTTCAGAAGTATATAAATCTTTGTTGAAGTCGCCTAAAACTTCTTGCTGTTTTAGTAATTTTCTTTCGCCCGTTACCATGTTTTCATCGTAGACCGACGGCGGGGTAACCATAGAATTGTACACAAATCGCAACTCTTGGGAATTGTATTCTTCGTTGCCGCTTGGGTACACCACATAGGTGGGATCGTCAAAACTTACGAGTTTTTCTTCCTTGGTTTTTCGGTTTTGAATGACTAAACGCGTGAGTCCGTTAAACCTTTCAGTAATGACTAAAAAGTCTTTAAATTCTTCTACGCTTTCGAGCAAAACATCGCTGCGGTGCGGAATGATTTCTTCCCAATGTTCTACCGTAGTTTTATCAAGTGGACATTGCATAAGCTTAAAATTCTCGGCTTGGTCATTAGTCATGATTAAAAATCTGTCTTCCAGCGGCACCACGCTGTATAAAACATCTTTTCGGCGTTTTTGAAAAACTTGAAATTCGCTAAAAGGCTCACTGGCTTTGATGAATCGCTCCTCCGATGAAGTGGTAGCCGATGAATAAATTAGGATGTAATCACGATTTTTAGATTTATAAACTCCGATGTAATTGGTCGGGTCTTGCTCATGATGCACACAAACATCTTCGCTGGCTTGTGTGCCCAATTGGTGGCGTTTAATTTTTTCGCTTAAAAGTGTTTCTGTATTATTTTCGGTGTAAAAAATCGTTTGATTATCATTTGCCCAAACGCTTGAGCCCGAAGTGTTTTGGATACCTTCGTCGTAGATTTTTCCTGTTTTTAAATCTTTAATAAAAATTTTGTATTGTCGTCTTGAAACTTCATCTACACTAAAAGCCAATAATTCGTTATTTGGACTGATAGAGAAACCCTTAGCATTGAAATAAGCTTTGCCTTCTGCCATTTCATCTACATCGAGCAAAATTTCTTCTGGGGCATCAAGCGATGCCTTTTTTCGGCAAAATTTATAATATTGTTTGCCCTCCTCGGTGCGAGTGTAGTAATAATAGCCATTGATAAAGGTTGGTACACTTTCATCTTTTTCCTTGATTCGGCTACGCATTTCTACAAAGAGTTGATCTTGCAGATTTTTGGTATCTGCCATCATTTCCTCGGCATAGATATTTTCTTGTTCTAGATGAGCAAGCACGGCAGGGCTATCTTCTGTTTTTTTGAAATAAGCATTCATCCAGAAATAAGGGTCGTTTACACGCTCGCCGTGAATGTCGCGCACATAGTCTTTTTGTTCAGCTTTAGGAAAAGGAATGTTGGGCCAATTGGGAGTATTCATTGTTTGAAAATGTATTTTAATTTAAAGGGGTAAATGTAGTGAAAAACAAAAAATCCTTTCTATTGCAGAAAGGATTTTTAGTATTAAAAAACTTAAAAATATGAATTTTTAATCTTTTTTCTCTGGTTTAGGCAATAAAACTTTTCTTGAAAGTCTCATTTTACCAGTCTTTTTGTCGTTTTCAAGATATTTCACCTCGATTTCGTCGCCTACTTTCACCACATCTTCTACATCGTTTACGCGGCTCCACTCAAGCTCGGAGATGTGTACGAGACCTTCTACGCCTTTTCTAAGCTGAACGAAAGCTCCAAACGGCTTGATGGATACTACAGTACCTTTGTAAATGCCCCCAATTTCTGGCTCGAAGGTAATGTCTTTTATTCTCTGTACAGCAGCGTCAATTCCATCTTGGTCTACACCCGAAATTTCCACAACTCCGAAATCGCCATCTTCTTCAATTGAAATGGTAGTGCCTGTTTCTGCTTGAAGCTCTTGGATTACTTTTCCACCAGGTCCAATAACTGCACCGATGAAGTCTCCTTTAATTCTTAAAGTAACAATTTTTGGAGCCGTTGGTTTGTAATTTTCGTTAGGTTCAGGAATAGTTTCTAAGATTTTATCCAAGATGTGCATTCTACCTTCGTGTGCTTGCATCAAGGCTTTTTCTAGGATTTCGTAGCTAAGTCCTGCGATTTTGATATCCATTTGGCAAGCGGTAATTCCATCGCGGGTACCAGTTACTTTGAAATCCATATCGCCTAAGTGGTCTTCATCGCCTAAGATGTCTGAAAGCACAGTCCATTTTCCAGATTCTGTGTCGGTGATAAGTCCCATGGCGATACCAGAAACTGGTTTTTTGATTTTGATACCTGCATCCATTAAAGCTAAGGTTCCTGCACAAACAGTTGCCATAGACGAAGAACCGTTTGATTCTAAAATTTCAGAAACTAAACGAATAGTGTATGGGTTATCTTCTGGAATCATTTTTTTCAATGCACGCTCAGCTAAGTTTCCGTGTCCTACTTCGCGGCGAGAAGTGCCTCTAATTGGGCGTGCTTCGCCAGTTGAGAATGGTGGGAAATTGTAGTGTAAATAGAATTTTTTGTCGTATTCTTCTACAATGCTATCGATTCTATCTACATCAAGGGAGGAGCCTAGCGTTACGGTGCTTAGAGCTTGCGTTTCGCCACGAGTGAAGATAGAGGAGCCGTGCGTGGCTGGAAGGTAATCTACCTCGCTCCAAATTGGGCGGATTTCTTTTGGATTTCTACCATCTAGGCGGAGGTTTTCATCTAAAATCATTTGGCGCACAGCCTCTTTTTTAGTATCGCCAAAATATTTATCAATTAGAGTTTCTTTTTCCTCTAATTCTTCCTCACGGAATTGTGCTTTAAACTCGGCTAGTAGTGCATCAAATTTTTCGGCACGCTCGTGCTTATCGCTTGGCTCTTTAGCCACATCATATAATTTTTGATAAAGCTCATCATGGATTCTTTGCTCCAATGCTTCATCATTCACTTCGTGGCAGTATTCTCTTTTTGGGAATGATTTTCCAACTTTTTCAGCTAATCTCTCTTGCGCATCGATTTGCTCCTTGATAGCTTCGTGGGCAAATTTAATGGCTTCAATCATCTCTTTTTCAGAGATTTCATTCATCTCGCCCTCTACCATTACTACGGAATCTTTGGAGGCGCCCACCATAATATCTAGGTCAGCTTTCTTTAAGGTTTCAAGGTCTGGGTTAATGAGCAATTCACCATCTACACGCACCACGCGCACTTCGGAGATTAGGCTCTTGAAAGGGATATCTGTCAAAGCCATTGCGGTGGAGGCAGCAAGCCCAGCCAGCGAATCTGGAATCACGGTTCCATCATAAGAGATAACGCTGATGATTACTTGTACCTCGGCGTGGTAATCCTTAGGGAATAGTGGCCTCATCACGCGGTCTACTAATCGCATTGTTAAAATTTCTTCATCCGTAGGGCGGCCTTCTCTCTTAATAAAGCCCCCTGGGATTTTCCCAGCGGCAGAGAATTTCTCGCGGTATTCTACGGTAAGTGGCATAAAATCTACGCCTTCTTTGGCCTCTTTCGCTCCTACTACGGTAGCAAGGAGCATGGTGCCACCCATCTTCACTACCACAGCGCCATCGGCTTGCTTGGCAAGCTTTCCGGTGGAAAGGGTAATGGAACGCCCGTCTTTCAGACGGATTTCTTCGGTAAATTCTTGATAATTCATACGATAGTTTATAGGTAGCCAAAGGTAAGGCAATTCTTGTGATTTTCAGTAATTAAATTCAATTTTTTTGCCTAGCCTACATTCAAAACACAAATGCAACGCTTAAATAATTTAAATACAAAAGCGTATGCAAAGAGAAGAAATCAGACCCTTTTTGGTAGTACAGAAGTTTGTGCCTATTCCAGCAAAGTATTTAGAACCAAGACAATACATATATGAGTATGGTATTGTAGTACAGGTATTAAAACAAGAAAATAATGTTGAAGTGTTGTTTTCTGGTCGTTCGTGGATATCTTTTGATAATAACCATATGTTATATCATCGTGTGGTTGTAAAGAGAGAAGAAACCGATTTTATTGATTTAAAAAAAGAAAGCCGATAGGCTTTTGAGTGGGCTCGTCTCAAGTATCGGTAAAATCTAACGGCAAAAATCCCTGTAAATGCGACAATATCAAGAGGTTAATAATTATTATTTGTGTGAAAAGGTTCAGCTTAGACCTACTAGTCTATTGCATTATAGTTATGTGATGGATTTACGAAATTACGAAGTAGGCTATGCTCCTACCTTGCGTCAAAATCTAAACAAGGAAAAAACAGAATTAGATGAGTTAAACGCACTAGATGATATTTCGGAATTTGGTACAATCACTAAATATGCTGAAAAGTACGAGGAGCTATACACACAAAAGCAAGTAGATGTTTATAATCAGAAAGGGCATGTGTTGAAAGATTTGGGTACATTATCAGAAACTCAAGTAAGAAATATAAAGAAGTATGCGATATTATTTGCTGACGCAACGAAATCAAATAAAGACAAATATTTGTCTTTTGTAACCTTGACCTTGCCCAGTGCGCAAATACACCATGATAGAGTGTTGCGTAAAATACTGGCTAAATATCTTGATCATTTAAAAAAGGTCTATGGTTTAAAAAATTATCTCTGGAAAGCGGAGACGCAGAAGAATGGAAATATTCATTTTCATGTGTTGATTGATACTCAAATTCCTCGCGGGGATATTCAGCGGATATGGAACCAGTATATAAATAAATATGGTTATGTAGATAGATATTCTGAAAAGATGAACCGTTTAACGGCTAAACAATATCTAGAAAAGTATTCAAAAAATTATAAATCAGAAAAAGACTGCATACTAGCCTATCAGCGCAACAAAAAAATAGGATGGACAAATCCCCCAAGTACTAAAATTGAAACGCCAAAGAGTAAACGAAATATAGTTGCCTATGTGGTGAAATATCTATTAAAGCAAGAGGAGAATAAACGCCCAATAATTGGTGCGGTGTGGGGAGCGAGCAATAAGGTTAAAAAGCTGAATTATTTAAGTTTTGAAGTGAGTACCTATATGGAAGAATTAAACCATTTGCGTGAAAAATTGGAGTATGTGCCTACGGCAATACAATATGTTGAATTGTATAAGGGGAAAGTATATCAGATGATCCGCAAGGGATACAAGCGATTAAACGAGCATTTAAAAATTTACCAAAAGGCTATAAAAAACCTACTGAATACTGATGTAAATATGAGTTTAGATAAATCAATGCAATTAATTTATGAAAAACAATACACAGAACTTGCAAATAATTAGCGTCAAGGAATTAGCTTGTTATTTAGGCGTGAGTTATTCCACTGCCAAAATGATTAGAAAGGATATATTAAAACACTATAAAAAGAAGTATTTAACGCTCAAGCTGGTTAAATTATATTTTGACTGAAAAGGGTTTAAAATGGACAAAATTGGCTAAAAAGGGCTGAAAATGGCTTAAATGGGAAAGGTGTTTTTGCAGGCTCAATATTTTTGTTTTAGAAATTTAAAATAATAGATAAAAATGAAACAGAGTTTAAGTAAAGCAACCGAGGTACTGGAGATTAGAGAGAGTGCCGCTGGTTTGATTTTTAAGAGTGGCGCTCGTTCTGCTGTTTTTTTGCAGGCGGTGGATATTGAGGTTTTTTTAGTGGATGAGACTTTTACGAAGAAGGTGCTTGTTCCGAAGATGAGCGTTAAGCTATTTACAGAATTGTTGGGCGTGCATTTCATCAAATTGCAAACAACAATTGATAGCGACAAAGTAGCGGTAATTCCTTTTTCTAAATCTGGAAGTTTGCCACTTGATGACAAAACTTACATTGAGTTCCATGTATCGGGTGGACAAGCACAGAATGTAACTGCAGAAACATTTGAGGCTATTGGAAGTGCAGAGCCTATTTATGTTCAGCAGGTGAAACTTGACCAAAACATTAGTGTAAAGGATGTCGATGTATTAGCATTTGATTATTTGGTAGCTGAGAAAACACCAAATGAATTACAAGTTATCAATGCACAGGGCAAAACAAGGATTTCGCAACTACAACTTGATTATGCAAAAAATGCAAGGATTGATGAGTTATCGAAATTACCTGCATTAGATTTAACAGGCTTGTACACTTTGGCGGTGTATAAAAATGTTGGTGAAGAATTTACATTCTATTTGTTAGACGCAAAATAATATTGAAATGATAGGAGCAATAACAGCGGTAAGTAGTTTAATTGGAAGTGTGGGGGGCGGTAACGCCTCCGGCTCCTCTCTTGGTCAATTTGGAGGAAAGATAGTAGGCGGTGTATTAAGTAAGATAACTGGCGGTTTAGATAGTGTACTTGCAAACGGCTTTGATTTGCATTGTTGGGGCTCGAGCTGGTCGCCTAGTAGAGCGATGAAAGAAGGAACCACAATCGTTGAATGGATTATTGAGCAATCTGGATTTACTAAGGTAGCCAGTGCTGACAATTTTAATAAGGCGTTACTTTATTTAAAAGTTTGTGCAAGTGGTTTCCCATGGGGTAAAGATTGTACTAGAAAAGGTACCGAGGCACTAGCTGCAATGATAACAGAGGCATATGGTAGAATGCTGAAAGAGTATCAGACTAAGTTTGCCTATGTGGGGGATAAAGAGTATCCTGCGGGGACAGATGTTCATTTAGATTTTCCGTTTAAGGACACTTCAAGAGGTGATGCCGTGAGTAAGGAGGTTTTGCGAGTGCCGTTCTTCAGAGAAAAAACAGATGCTGAAAGACAAGCAGATAGCCAAGCAGGTTCATCGGATTATAGACCTACTGATGATGAAACACTTAAAACTGGCATGCCTTCAGAAGGTGCACAACCAGCAGTGACAGAGGGGAAAGTTTATGGCAAAGCTACTGGACATGTGAGAAGTGGGGATAATACTCTGTTGTATTTATTACTCGGAGGTGTAACGATTTATTTATTAACAAAGAAAAAGTAATAAGAATAATAATTTAAAAAAGTAAATAAAATGAAACAAGTAATAACAAAAATTGATAGTTTTTTATTGAAACCATTGAGCGGTAATGGTGCAGGTACAAGTATTGGAACCTTTTTGGTGCTGGCACTAGGTGCGGTTATTGTGTCTGTGTACATGGGCTGGATTAAAATCAAAGGAAAAAGAAGAGGCTGGTAATTATTAACTAAAAAAGTATAGAAATGGCGTATAATAACGGATATAGTAATGGTTGGGGTGGAAATCCCAACCCTAATTTTAACCGAGGTTATAAAAGCGGTTATAATAATCAGAGACAACCTAAAAAACATTCTGGTGCAAAGTCTGGACAATCCAAGAATGGTAAATTTTATGTTACCGCTTGGAACTATTCAAAGCAAAGAGGTATGATAACTGTTAAAGCATTTGAAAACTCGCGTTCTGTGCGCTCGGAGTCTCAAACAGGGAATAGATTTCTGATGATGATGTTTGAGGTGTTTTATAAGAATACGGGTGCTAAGGTGCTTGAGCTAGCTAATTATAATGTGAATACAGGAAAGGTGTATTTACAAAAGGTTGGCATGGTAATTAGTACCAAAGCGCCGAATGGTGGGTATTTCGGACAAATTAAAACAAGGTAATTATGTTTAAGAATATTCGGAATTTAATGAAAAGTATTCCAACATTGTTGAAATATGTGCAATGTGCAAAAATTTGCCTACACCATGCGTATGAGGCGAAAAGGGAAATTGATACATTGTTTGACGATGTGGAGGGCAACGAGCCAGAGTACTTGAATGAAGAAGAACTTGCGGGTGTTCCTACGGATAAGGAACATATGTGGTAAAATATTGAGAGATGACAAGTAAATTAATTACAAGTGTTTTAATTGCAGTGGTTTACATTGGGATTATTATGTTATCAGATGTGTTGAAAGAACATATTAAAGATAGTTTTAAAGGATGAAGTTTTTAAGTGATTTAACAAATGTATTAAAGCTATTGGGGGTTGCTCTGGTAGCTTTAATCATATGGATGGCGTTTAAGGGTTTTCAAAAGACGGTTTTACTTGGCAAAGATGGGGTGTCTGAAAATTTATCACAGGCTTTTGCTGGTTTGGATTTTAAGGATCGTTTTAAGGCATTTTTGCATTATCATTATGTGCGGTCTATATGGTTTCTTTTCGGTCGATTCCCTTCGCTGAGTAATGAGGAGGTGAAAAAACTGAGACAAGAGAGTAAGGATTTAGGAACATTTGTCGGTAGGTTTTTCCAAGAGCAGCAAAAATTGTTGGAAAAATACGATTTGCAAAAAGAAAATAGATACCAACATTAATGAGAAAAAATAGAGATAAAAAAATGACATATTTACAAGCGTTGGGCTGGCTGGTAGGCGGATGGAGTGCCTATAAATTATATGAAAGTGTGGCTAAGCCAAAGGGAAAAGTTGAATTTGGAGAATTGAACCTTGTGGGCGTTGATGATGAAACATTTAATCCAGATGAGGCATTGAGAAAGTTTGATGAGCAAAAAGCTATGTTAAAATTGCAATTTGACCCATTAGAACCTCAAGGCAAAGAGTATGAAAGATGGATTTTCATTGAATTGTGCAAGCTCGTTAAAGCTGGGAAAATGGAGAAAAATCATGCAGCTGCTATTATGGCAAATATGATGATTGAATGCCATTTTAAATTGTTAATTGAGGCACCGCATTACACATATAAAACTAAATCTGGTGCGCAACCTTATTTAAAATATAAGGGTAATCCCGCTGGGTATTTTAATGCTAGATATGGTTCTAAAAATGGAAATAAAAAACCTAATGATGGTTATACATTTAGAGGTCGTGGATTTTGCCAATTAACTGGGCGTGAATTGTATCAAAGAGCGTCTAAATCATTAGGAGTTGATTTTATTTCAAATCCAGAGTTAGTGCTTCAAAAAGAATATGCTTTTAAGATTGCTGTAGCTTTCTTTATGGGGTGGAATGGAGGTTTTTTTTCATCATCTTCTAGGGCTTTGCCTAAAATAATGCCAAATGGAAGTACTGATTTTGTAAAGTCTCGTTTATCTATAAATCCTGGGGAGGTTCAGGACCCTAAACGATATGCAAAAAAACTTTCCGATGTAAACAGATTTGGAAATGCTTATTTAAAAATATTCAATATTGTATTATGACAAAGAGAGATAAGAAAAGGGTAAAAAAGGGTTTGTTCATCTTATTGTTAGTTTGGTTGTTGTTTAGATTAACGAAGAAGACGAGTATAAAGGAGAAAGTAAGCACAGGAGATAATTCCTTGTTGCCACTGGATACAAATAAATTCAAGGAACCTGTGAGCTTGCCCAAAGTAGAAAAACCAAAGTTTGATAGCGTATTTGCCAAAGGCGGTTCTGCAGTGAGAAATGAAAAGGCATTTGCTCACAAGGTGGAAGATATGATGAATGCGGAGCAAAGAAAGGGCAAGATACCTGTAAAGTCTGATGTTGTGAAGCAAGTACAGAGAGAGCAGGCACCAGATGTTTCTTCGGCAGAGCCATGTGTGGAGTGTGAGGAAGAAAAGAGAAGGCAGCAGGAAGAAAGAAAGCGTAAAGAACAAGAAGAAATTAGAAAGAAGTTGCTTGAAAAGAAAAATAATTGCAACCAAATAAGTGAAGTTCCTGTAAAATTTCATTATGATTGTGAGGAGCCCGAGAAAGTTAAAATAACTGGCATGGGTGGACTTGCTCTATTTAGAATGCCATCAACTGGGCATTGCAGGGTATTAAATTTATATGGAGAACCTGCACGAGTGGTGCAAAGTTATAAATTTGGTGAAGTTGAATATCTTGTTGAGCATGGGCAGTATATAGACTTATTGGGCTTCATTAAAGTACAAGTGGCAAATTTTGAGCTAGATAGTAACGGGGGTTTTGAACAATTGAGTTAAACAAAAAATAAAGAGATATGACAAATTTTGTAGATAGGACAAAGATTTATAGTATATTAGGATTTACGGGGGCGGTTTCGTTTGATGAGCTAAAACCGCTTCTAGCAAGTTTATTGGCTATTGTGCTTGATTTTGCGTATAGTTTTGCAAAGAAGAAAATTAGAGATTTAAAAGGTAAAAAAGATGAGTGATTATTGTACCATAGTTATCGATAATAGAAGATTTCGCGGGGAATATGTTTGCGAGCAAGCTTCTTCTGTTGATTTGTTTATGAATTGTTATTATCAAGTGGGAAATCAGTTGTATACGGCTAATGGTTTTAAAAAATATCTGGTTGATAAGTCTGATTTTGTGATTTACAGGCGGTTAATACCTGTAGATGGCGAGGCGGTGAAAGATTTACCAACATCTACAGATGAAGAAAATTCTTCTTTAAAATATTACCTAGTGGGTACATATTATGATGGATTTGCAGTGACTAAAACTCGTGATCGGTATCGTTTCGCAAACCATTCTGCGAAATTTGTTGGGGTCTATCTTGATGTATCGGACGCGTATAGCCATGTAGTATGCGAATTAGAGCCAGGACAAGAGTATTATTATGCAGGTGCTGGACCATTTATGTTGTACGACGGAGATGAAGAAATAAGGGGTATTCAATAATGAGCCATAAAAATGATTATTCGTGTATAGTTTTCGGAGCATTTGAAGTGTTCAAAATGCAATATGTGCACGACCTTTATAAGTTTAGCAAGTGGCTGGATGGTTCTAAGTTTCGGGATTGGAAATATTTTAATGTTTACAATCGTAGAACTGGAGAATATCTAAGACGCTTCTACAATGGAAACTATATACCAAGATTTTTGAATTAATTAGTTTGTTATAATAATGAGAGAGACTGCATCCTTGTTGGTGTGGTTTCTTTTTTTTTATCTTTTTGCTTTGCAATATTTGGCATTTCTTTTGATATTTGCAAAGTGTTGTTAAATCATTTAAAAACTCAAGTCATGAAAAAAATCTTACTATCATTTGGACTATGTTTGGCTGTAACCGCTGGATATGCACAAAGCAAGGAGGCAAAAAAAGAAATAAGAAAGTACTACACTGAAAAACAGATTAATGAAATAAAAAATGATTTAAAAGAATTTCTTAAAGGTGATAATGCTTGTTTGAATGGCGATGATTATGATGTTAATAGGTATTTGTTGTTGGATTATACTATAAATTTTGACGATAAACAAAAAGAAAAAGCATTTAGGGAATATTTTTTAGAGCCTTATGAGAAAAGATATTCTATATCTCCAGATAGAAAAATGTTTGGTTATATGATTACAAATTTTGAATACCCTAAAGATATAGACTAATGGCACGGAGATTTAAGCATTTGGATTTGCACGATAGAGCAATGATAGAGGCTTATTTAAAGGCTGGTTGGTCTATCTCTAAAATAGCCCGTGAACTGAAAAGGGATAAATCTACGATAAGCCGTGAAGTGAGGAGGAACCGAACGAAGAAAGGAAAATATAAAGCAAAGACAGCACAGACGCTCTATTCTGAAAAGAAAGAGCGTTTTTTGCGTTATAGACGCTTTACAAAAGACATTGAGAAAAGAGTAAGACAATTTCTGTATAAAAGATATTCACCGCTCCAAATAGTAGGCTATTGTAAAAAGTTGGGGCTTGAAATGGTATCAGTAGAAAGAATTTACCAATATATAAGGGCTGATAAATTGAAAGGAGGTAATCTGTACAAATATTGCAGGCACGCTTTGAAAAAGAGAAAGGCACAGGTTTCTAAAATTGTTGGAAAGATAAAAAATAGAACTAGTATAGAAGAACGCCCGCAAGTGGTGAATGATAGAAAAGAGTTCGGACACTGGGAGGGTGATTTAATTGAGGGAAAAAATCATAAGGGTTATTTGCTGACGATTACAGAAAGGGTATCAAGGTTTTTATTTATTAGATATATACCTAATAAAAGTGCTGATGTTGTGGCAAATGCGATGATAGATGTTTTGGTTCCGTACAAGGGGGTGGTTAAGTCTATTACGGTGGATAATGGTTTGGAGTTTGCACAGCACGAACGGGTGGGGAAGAGATTGGGGGCGCGTGTTTTTTTTACGCACCCTTATTCTAGTTGGGAAAAGGGACAAATTGAGCATATGAACAAACTTGTTAGACAGTATGTAAAAAAAGGTTCGGCAATTACAAAAAGTAACGCTAACAAGCTGAAAGCGGTACAAAAAGAGATAAACGATAGACCGTTTAAAGTGTTAAAGTTTTGCAAGCCTCGTGAAGTTTTTTTTAATTTTGTGGAAAATGTTGCATTTAGGGGTTGAATGTGCCTAGCCCTTTGTTTTTTTGAGTATAAAAAAAACAGCCATAACATGTAGTTGTGGCTGCTTTTCAAAAAATTTTGTGCGAAAAAAATTATTTTCTGATACCTAATTCTTTAATGATTGCACGGTATCTTTCGATGTCGTTTTTGATTAAGTAATCTAGTAAACTTTTTCTTTTACCTACCAATTTCACCAAAGCTCTTTCAGTGTTGAAATCTTTTCTGTTCACTTTTAAGTGCTCAGATAGGTGGTTGATTCTGTAAGTGAAAAGTGCGATTTGGCTCTCTGGAGATCCTGTATCGTTAGCGTTTTCTCCGTACTTTTCAAAAATTTCTCTTTTCTTTTGTGGGTCTAAATACATTCCAATATTGTTTTAAATGATTATTATGTATATTTCAAGGGGCAAAAGTAGCCTTTTTTTATTGATTAGCCAAATTTTTAGGTATATTTTTCTTACTTAAAAATTTAAATTCAATTTAGCATTAAAAAATCTCCCCGTCAATCGATTAGGCACGCCGTAAATCTTGGTGCTATTTACATCTTTTATCCATTGGGTAGAGATGGTGTTTTTAATATCGAATACATTAAATACCTCTACACCCACCGAAAGATTTTTTAGCCCATGAAACAAATTATTGCCTAAATGTATATTTTTCTCTCGGTCGATTAAAACCTTAGAAAATCCAATATCTACGCGTTTATAATCGGGCAAATAGCTTGTGAAATCATACGGATTGGTGAAAATCGGAGCACCCGTAGGCAAGCCAGAGGCATAGATTAGATTAACATTCACTTTCAGACTTGGGTAAATGGGCATATAATCTTGAAAGAAGAGCGAAGCCTTGAATCTAGGGTCCGTGGGGCGCGGAATCCAGCCTTGCTCTCCGATGTTTTGTTCAGATTTGGCATAGGATAGACTTAGCCAAGAATCGGAACCAGGGATAAACTCGCCATACAATCGAGTGTCTATACCATAAGCACGCCCTGTGGCGTTATTTTCGGCAAAGTAGTGCATTCGTACATTGTCTATGTATATGGGGTTGAGGTCTTTAATATTTTTGTAGTATAATTCTGTGGTGAGCTTAAAGGGGCGATTCCACAGGAAGAATTCAAAATCGTGCCCTGCGATGAGTTGTACCGATTTTTGAGATTTTACATTGAGATTTAAATCCCCATTAGGTTTTCTAAACTCTTTGTAGAATGGCGGCTGAGCGTAATACCCAGCGGCAAAGCGGAATATTTGGCTCGTTACCCAGTCAGGGCGAATAGCGATTTGTGCGCGCGGGCTTAGGTTTAATTCCTTATTTAAATCATTGTAAGTGCTTCTTATTCCAGCGTTTAATAATACTTTTGCTTCATTCCAGTAGAATTTTTTGCTCCATTGCAGAAACGCGGTATAGCGCTGCGTGGCGGTGCTGTGCCGTGATTGCATAGCGTAATTTAGGTGAAGTAGACTTTTATCCACCTCGCCGAGCAATAGTTTTTTTCGCGCTTGGCGTGGCGCATTATATCCTGCAGAATCAATCATTTGCCATTCATTTAGCATATCTTTTATATTCTCGCGTTGTGTGCCGAGCCCCCATTCAATAGCGGAATTATTATTAATTCGGAATTTTCCACGATGCTGAACGCCCATTACCAGCATATCCAAATCATTCCGAGCGTGGTCAATTTGTGCCGCCGCATCTGGTGTGGCAATTGGCTCCATAGTCTGAGGGTCTATGGTCTTTATGAAATAAGCGCCTTGAATGTCAAAATACTCCTCCTCTTGGCTTTGGTATGAATACAAATCAAGCCCCAAATCCCAGTTGTTATTTGGTTTAAAATGAGTTGTTATAGCGCCAAAATTAGTAATGTATCGGTCTTTTTCATTCCCTTGGTAAAACACTTTTAGCTGAATAGGGCGCTGCAAGGTTCCGAAATTGGTCTCACGGCTGTGTGGCGTTTGCTGAAAGAGGCTATTATTAAGGTTCCCGATAAATCCTAAATGCCATTTGTCATTAATTTTATACTGAATATTAGCCTGAATGTCGTAAGATGATGGGGTAAACTCCGTTTCGGTATCTTGTGTTTTAAGCAGGAGATTTCGGTTCAGGTATCGCGCGCCCACCAGTGCGCTTAGCTTTTTGTTTTTGCTGAGGCCTCCTAGGGTGAGGTTCCCGCCCATTAGGCTTAGCTGTGCGGAGAGTTCAAATTCTGTGGGGGTGCGGTAGATGACATCGAGCACAGAGCTCATCGCATCACCAAACTGTGCCTCCCAGCCCCCAGGGAGGAAATTTACATTAGCCACCATATTGGGGTTTAGGAAGTTTAGCCCCTCCTGTGCTCCGTTTCTGATGAGCTGAGGTTTATAAATCTGAATACCGTTGGCATAAATCAAATTTTCGTCATAATTTCCGCCCCGTACCATATATTGCGAGCTAAGCTCTGTGTTCACGCTTACATAGGGCAGGGTTTTTAAAATATCGGTAAAGCTTCCCGTGAGTGAGGGTGCGTTTTTTGCCATTTCGGGGTTTATGTTTTCGGCGTAAATTTTTTCTTTTTCTTCCGCCTGAAAAACGATTTCGGGCAAATCCACTTTTTCGTTTTTATTCTCTTTTTTCACCTGTGCCCAAGTGCTTTGCGCCAAGATTAAAATGCTGAATGATGCTAGAAGTTGTTTTTTCATAGAGAATAATTATTGGTAAATAATGCTGGTAGAGTAGTGCGCCACATTTTGACTAAAATCTGTGATTTTCAGCTGGAATTGGTGCTTTCCAGGGCTTATATTTTCTTTGGCTAAATCGATATAGATTAATTTATTTTTCTTATCATACACGGGGATAGCCCATTTCCCATCAATGAAGGCATCATATTTTTTAATGCCGCTTTGGCTATCTTTTACCCTAAAACTAATTCTACCATTTTTAGCCGAAAAAGTTTTAGTTTTATTTAAAAGTTGAATGCTTGGGGCTGTTTCATCAATATCAATTTTGAAAGCGCCAAAGTCTCTCACCTCTGCAATTAATTTCCCGTTCTGGTAAGTGGTGGGGAAGTAGTCGGTTACTTTTTTTCCTCCATAGTTATACTCTACGGCAATCACGGCCTTATCCACCTTGTGCGTGGGAATGTCCTTAGGCACTATGGCCAGCGTATAGAATTTGTGCAAAGGCACTTTGTCATTCTGAATATAATATCTGCCATTAGTCTTTCTGTATTCGAGGTTAAAGTCTTCGTAGAAGGATTGGGGCGGGAAGCTGAGTTCCACTTCGCCATTACTCCAATAATTTTCCCTATCCCAGTAGAGCCTATTTTTATTAGGTTTTTCGATGGGGCGGGTATTCCCTGCCTTGCCCACAAGGCTGAAAGTGCCTGTGCTGGTGTTACCCGCAAAATCGCTCACCACAATTTTGATGTTGTAGGTTTTTCCGTTGGCTAAATTCAGAATTCCATTATTTTTAGCCGATTTTATCATACGAAGCTGGTTGCCAGGTTTTTTATATAATTGATAAATAAAGCCTTTGTTTGCCATGTATTGTGCATAATCCGTAAGGCAATTGATGTAGCGCGTTTCATCAAAACTAAATTGATCGGTTTTAAATTCAAAAATTAAATCATTGTTGGCATATACTTTAATATTATAGACGCCGTCCCAGTTTTCGGCTCCATTGATTTTGTCGTAAGTTTTAATTCCAAAAGCCACTTTACCCGTGGCATAAACAGGGTTTTTAAACTGAGTGCTACCCGTTAAATCATATCGTTTTTTGCCCGCCACATTTCCATTGAGTGCATAGATATACATACCATTAATCATAGGTTTTTGCGTGTCTGGAGTGGTGAGGCCAAACAAAAAAGGATTGATGGTTTCTTCGGTTTTAGTATCTCTGATTTCAAAATGCAAATGCGGCCCGCCCGAGCTGCCTGAATTTCCCGAAAGTGCAATCACATCGCCTTTTTTCACGGGAAGCGCATCTTTGGGAGGCAAAACATTGATTTCAAATGATTTTAGTAAATGTTGCTGCTTGCGTGCGTAATCTTCTATTCTTCCTTTGAACTCTCTCAGGTGTGCATACACAGAGGTATAGCCGTTTGGGTGTGTTACATACAAGCAGTATCCGTAACCCGAAGGCGAAATGTTGATTCTCGAAATATAGCCATCGCCAATGGCATACACATTTTTGCCTTCGCGTTGTTGAGTTTTGATGTCAATTCCTGAGTGGAAATGAAATCCACGAAGCTCGGCAAAATTCCCTGCCAAATAGCGTGGAATGTCCAGTGGCGAACGAAAATCTTGCGGAAGTTTTTTGTTTTGCGCTTGGCTAAAGGTAATTAATAAAAGGAATATCGTGCGAAATAAAGTTTTCATTCTTAAAATTTTCTGCAAAGTTAAATCTTGAAAGTTTTATATAAAAATTCTATCAAAATATCTTCGCCCGTGGTGCTGTTTGGGCTGCCGATTCCTTTGGATTTGGCATCGCTTTCGCGCAAAAACGAAATAATTCTCGAAACTTTCTTTACAGGATAATTTCGTGCCGCCAATTCATAATCTTTTACAAAATAAGGATTAATCTTCAAATTGGCCGCCACATTTCCACGACTTTTGTCGAGCAGCGAGTGGTAGAGCAAAAGATTAGAAAAGAAATTAAACAAAGCAGAATTGGTTACGATAATAGGATTGTCTTTTGGATTTTTGCCAAAATATTTAGCAATGCTAAAAGCCTTTAATTGATTTTTTTCGGCAATAGCCGCCACCAATTCAAAATTGTTGTAATCCTTGCTAATTCCAATATTTTTCTCAATAAATTCAGGCGAAACTTCTTCTCCGTTCTTTATTACCGAGGCAATTTTCGCCATTTCATTTTGGATTCTTGAAAGGTCGTTCCCGATGAATTCCGTGAGTAGAAATTTAACTTTTGGGTGCAATTTTAAGCCTAAAGATTGCGCTTGCGAATCGATGAAAGCGGGCAATTGGTTTTCGTACATTTTTTTGGATTCCGCTACCACGCCCGTTTTTTTGATATTTTTTAAAAAAGCACTACGCCCGTCGGGTTTTTTATTTTTAAAATTAAAAACCACAATGCTCGTAGGTACGGGGTCTTCGGCATAGGTGGCAAAATTGGTCATCGTGCGGCTCAAGTGCTGCGCTTCTTTGATAACGATGAGCTGTCGTTCAGCCATTACGGGAAATTGTTTGGCTTGCATCACCACATCTTCTATACTAATTTCGTTGCCATAAAAAATATGCTCGTTAAAGGCTTTTTCTTCTTTGGAAAGCGCATTTTTGATGATTTCTTGGGTCAAAACATCTATAAAATACGGCTCATCTCCCCAGAAAAAATAAATCGGTTGAAATCTTTTGTTTTGTATATCTTTGCGTATGCTTTCAAACTCTTTCATAAAACTGCCCGTTCTAAATTTTCCCGAAAAATACCAATTTCGTATCAAAAAAACGGAAAAAACCACATTTATTTTTTGTTCGTGGCGAAAAAAATGGCTCGTGCTCACGCCCGAAGAGTGGGTGCGCCAGCATGTGCTACAGTTTTTGGTTCGAAGTTTAAACTACAGACCAGAAAGCATAGGAACGGAAATCCCTGTAAAAATCAACGGACTGCCACAGCGAGCCGATTGCATTGTTTACCAAAAGGCACAACCCTTTATTTTGTGCGAATGCAAAAAGCCCGAAGTGAAAATCACGCAAAAAACCATGGATCAAATCCTGCGATATAATCAAGAAATCCGTGCGCCGTGGATTTATTTAACCAATGGCATTCAGCATATTGTCGCTCAGTGGAATGATGGGGAAATTCAATTTCAGCCATTTTTGCCTGAAAACCATAATTAAAGGCATTTTTATCATCATTAAATGCCTAAACGAGTTTTAGCCTTGTATTTTTAATTAAAAATCAGATTAAAACAATTCCGCACTCGGCTTTGCCGAGCGGGGAATTTATTGTGAAAAATCTTTTTTAATCTTATCTATTTTCTATAAGATTGAATGTTGTTTTTAAACGGCTTAAATTTAGCTCTCGATTTGGTTATGAAATAAGCAAAAGCACCTATAAGTGGGAAGAAAAATACGACCAAAATCCATAAAGTGCTGTATTCCCTTTTTGTTTTAATGCAGTCTACAATAGCCCAAACGCTTAAAAAAGCACCAAGAATTAAATAAATTGCGACTAAAATTTCTGATAAATTGTTCATAATTTTTTGATTTGCTCAGCGCAATATATTTAATAATCATGGAAATTCCAAATAATTAATATTTGAAAATGTATTAAAAATCGATTTTTATCTTTTCTTGCTTGAAATGGGGTATTGAATAGGGGTGTTTGAGTTGAAAAAGTATTAAAAATTAAATTTACCCCTATTTTTTATAGGGTAATTTGTTTGAATTTGTATATTTGCGAGCGAACTAAAAGAAATATTGATGTCAACCTTACGATTTAATGCCTTAGAAAGGCTCGCCAGCATTCCGTATAGAAAGTTTAAAGTAGAAAAAAAACTTTCAGAATATTTTTGTGAAAATGTTTTTACGCTCGAGAAAATGCGTGAATATCTCACCAAATCAGCTTTCCAAGAAATGGTAGAAACCGTGGAACGCGGTAAAAATATTGATCGCTCCATTGCCGACCAAATCGCCACCGCTATGAAAGATTGGGCTTTGTCCAAGGGCGTTACGCACTACACCCACTGGTTTCAGCCACTTACGGGAGCCACGGCAGAAAAACACGACTCGTTTTTCTCTCCTATCGAGGGCAATCGTGGGATTGAGCGATTTAATGGCGGAATGCTCATTCAGCAGGAGCCCGATGCTTCAAGCTTCCCTAATGGCGGAATTCGGAATACTTTTGAGGCGCGCGGGTACACCGCTTGGGACCCCACTTCGCCCGCTTTTATCATTGATACTACTTTGTGCATTCCCTCGGTATTTATTTCCTACACGGGCGAAACTTTGGATTACAAAACGCCCCTTTTGCGTGCCATTCAGGCGATAGATAATGCCGCTGGTGATGTGATGCGCTCTTACTTTGATAAAAATGTAAAAAAAGTACAGACTACGCTCGGCTGGGAGCAGGAATACTTCTTGGTAGATGCAGGGCTGGCAAGCGCTCGCCCCGATATAGGGCTCACTGGGCGCACTTTGCTGGGGCACCCGCCGGCCAAGGGGCAACAGCTGGACGACCATTATTTCGGTTCCATTCCGTTTAGAGCCATTAATTATATGAAGGAGCTAGAAGTGGAGTGTATGAAACTGGGAATCCCCGTTACTACGCGCCATAATGAGGTGGCACCCAATCAATTTGAGCTGGCGCCGATGTTTGAAGAGGCCAATTTAGCCGTAGACCATAATTCTCTTTTAATGGACATTATGGGCAGGGTAGCCTCTAAGCACCAACTAAAAGTATTGCTACACGAAAAGCCTTTTGCCGATGTAAATGGCTCTGGAAAGCACAACAACTGGTCGCTAGCTACCGATAAAGGCGACAACCTCCTGAGCCCAGGGAAAAACCCGAAGCAAAATTTACAATTCCTTACCTTCTTTATTAATACCATTATGGCGGTGCATAATTACGGCGACCTAATCCGCTCGGCCATTGCCTCCGCCACGAACGACCACCGTTTGGGAGGGCACGAGGCGCCGCCCGCCATTATGTCCGTATTCATAGGCTCGCAGCTCAGAGAAGTTTTAGACGAATTGGAAAAAGTAACCAAAGGCAAGCTCAGCGCAGGCGAAAAAACAGATTTAAAGCTAAATTTAGTGGGTAAAATTCCTGAAATTCTACTAGATAATACCGATAGAAACCGCACCTCGCCCTTTGCCTTTACAGGGAATAAATTTGAAGTGCGTGCCGTGGGGGCCTCTGCCAATTGCGCCGAAATCATCATCACAATGAATACCATTATGGCAGAGCAGCTTAAAACTTTTAAAAAGAAAGTAGATGCCTTAATTGCCAAAGGATTAAAGAAAGATGAAGCCATATTCAATCAGCTGCGCGATGATGTGAAAGCCTGCAAAAAAATCCTCTTTGAAGGCGATGGATACTCCGAGGAATGGCGCAAAGAAGCCCAAAAACGCGGCCTTAAAAACCTGCGAACCACCCCAGAGGCACTCCGTGTGGAGTTGGAGAAAAAGAATGTAAAAGTGTTCGTAGAAAATGGCGTGTACAATGAGCGCGAAATCAAGGCGCGAAATGAAATTAAGCTCGAAAAATACATAAATCTCATCGCGATAGAATCCCGCGTGCTAGCCGATTTGTCTAGAAATCACATTTTGCCCACCGCCATAAGGTATCAAAATCAATTGCTTGAAAATGTGCGCGGAATGAAGGAAATCTTCGGTGAGGCTTACCAAGAATACGCCAAAGACCAATTGGATTTAATCAAAGAAATCTCAGGACACCACGCAAAGATTAAGGACCTCGTTTCGCAGCTGAGGGAAATCCGTGCCGAGGCCAAGCAAATGGCTACCGCACAGGAGAAGGCAGACCATTATTGTTTTGTCTTAGTCCCAAAATTAGAGGAAATTCGCCAGCATGTAGATGCTCTCGAAATGCGAATAGATGATGAAATGTGGCCGCTACCTAAATACAGAGAGCTTTTATTTATGCGCTAGCGTGCTAAGCATACCAAGCAATGGGCTGTGAAATATATCATAGCCCATTTTTAGTATAAAGGCGTATTTTTGTCAAAAAAAAGAGAAATGAAGAAAATCGCAGGAATTTGTGCAATAGCCCTATTGAGCCTACAAGCAAGCGCGCAGCAGAGGCATTTGCGCCTTAATTTTGATGAGGGAAAATCCTATATTCAGGCTAATGTAAGGGGACAGTTTTGGGCAAGATACGCCCACTTAAACCCAGGGAGTACCCTAAATGGTGAGCCTGCAAGCCATAGTATGGACTTTTCTATGCGGAGATTGCGCCTAGGCATTCAGTCTAAAATAGGGGAGAAATTCTATATTTTTACCCAAGTGGGAGGCAACAATATCAATCAAAATACGATTAATAATTTCCGCGTGCAGCTCATAGATTTGCACGCAGACTATACATTCAGCCCTGCATTTGCGCTTGGAGTGGGCAAAAGTAGTTGGGGCGCAAGTAGCCGAATGTCCTCATTTAGTAATGGGAATTTGCTCAATTTAGACGCGGGAGTTTTTTCTATTTTCACTTTAAATAAGCAAGATGATTTAGGGCGGAGCTTAGGCATTTATGCCAAAGGGAAAATTGGCAAGTGGGATTACCGAGTAGCCCTCGCAGCACCAGCATTTAATAAAACCACCACGGCCAGCGAGAGCAAAGTGGACTATGCCGTTAATAATCCCAAAAAGCGCATTTCGGGCTATCTTAAATATGAATTTTGGGACAAAGAAAGCAACCTTAACCCATTCAGTGGAGCGGCAGGCACTTACCTAGGGGCTAAAAACATTTTAAGCATAGGAGTAGGGGGCGCCTATCAGCCCGAAATGATGCAGAAAGGCATAGCACCTAATTTGCAATATTTTGATTATAAAAACCTCTCTGCCGATGTATTTATGGAGAAAAAAATATCTGAAAGAGGCGACGCATTAACCACCTATTTAGGCTATTATTACACCGATTTTGGAGATGATTATGTGAGAAATGTAGGCCCAAATGATATTGCCGACAGGGGCGGAACAAGTTTTAATGGAAAAGGTGTGCAGGAACCCATGATGGGAACGGGAAACACCTTGTATTGGAATATTGGTTATCTGTTGCCAAAAAGCGGAACCCATGATGTGAGAATCCAGCCAAATGTAGGTTTGCGTTATGCCAATTACAAAGGATTGAAAGATGTAGCCGTGAGCTACAACGCCGGCGTAAACCTCTATCTCAACGGGCAGGCGAGCAAATTATCGCTAGGCTATGCCAATCGACCTATTTTTGATGCGGTGAGCAAAGAGGTGAGCGAGAGAAAAGATATGATTGTTCTGCAATATCAGTTTGAGATTAGATAAAAAGGAACTGTTTTAAAAATAAAATCCGTCAAAATCTATATTTTGACGGATTTTTTATTTTCGATAATCTCTAAAAATAGTATTTTGTAATATTTCGCAATAAAAAAACCATTGAAAATCAGAGATAATCAATGGCTTTAATTGAGGGTGACCAATGGGTCTCGAACCCACGACCTCTGGAACCACAATCCAGCGCTCTAACCAACTGAGCTATGGTCACCATGTTTGCTTTTGCGAGTGCAAATATAGTGATTTTTTTTTAACTGAAAAATAAAAATAAAAAAAACTATAAAAAAAGTGCTTTCTTATCGAAAGCACTTTTAGATTTTCATTAGCGACAAGCTTATTCAGCTGCAGTTTCGTTTGATTCTTCTGCAGAAGTTTCAGGAGCGTTTTCTTCTTCCTCCTCATCATCATCGTCATCAGCATCTGCGCCCGCAACTGCTGTACGAGAAGTTTTAATCAAGCACACAACATCGCTATCTGGGTGCATTAAGGTATACTCCGCCACGCGAATGTCTTTGATATACTTTTTATGCCCAATTCTCATTTTTGAGATGTCTACTACCACTTCATCTGGCAAGTTTGCTGGTAAAGCTCTCACTTTAAGTCTTCTTAAATTGAAGCGAAGCACCCCCCCTGCCATAACACCTCTTGCTCTACCTTCTAGGCGAACTGGGATGCTCATTGTTACAGGTTTATCATCTGTAATTTGGTAGAAATCTGCGTGTAAAATAGCATCAGTTACTGGGTGGAACTGAATGTCTTGCAATACACATTTGATAGTTTCTCCTCCTTCTAGCTCAAGTACTACAATGTGTGCCTCCGGAGTGTAAACTAAGTTTTTAAAACTTTTTACATCAGCAGAAAAATGGATTGGTTCTGCCTCACCGTAAACAACACAAGGAACTTGTTCAGCATTACGAAGTGCACGCGTACTAGCTTTGCCTACGCTTTCTCTTTTTTTCCCTTGAATCGTTAATGATTTCATTTAATTAAATATTTAGTGTTAATAATTGAAATTTCTTTATTTAAACGCTTGCTATATTACAAACTTCCTACTAATAGATTGTCTATTATGCACTAAATGCATCACATCTGCAAATAGCGAGGCGCAAGATACAACTTTTATTTTAGAAACATCGTGTCTTTTTAAAGGAATTGTATCTGTTACCACTACTTCTTCCAAAACAGAGTCCTGAATTCTCTCGTAAGCCTTGCCACTCAATACGGCGTGAGTAGCCATTGCGCGCACACTTTTTGCTCCTTTTTCAATCATAAGAGCAGCCGCCTTGGTGATGGTGCCTGCGGTATCTATCATATCATCTACAATGATTACATCTTTCCCCTTTACATCGCCTATGAGCATCATATTTTCCACCACATTCGCCTTTTTGCGCTCTTTGTAGCATATCACAATATCGCTTTTCAGGTAGCTAGCATAGGCATTAGCTCTCTTGGCGCCGCCCATATCTGGCGAGGCTATAGTGAGATTTTCTAGGTTTAAATTTCGCACATAATCTACCAAAATGGTGGAGGCATAAATATGGTCCACAGGAATTTCAAAAAAGCCCTGAATTTGGTCGGCGTGCAAATCCATCGTCATCACGCGCGTAGCGCCAGCAGCACTCAAAAGATTCGCCACCAACTTAGCTCCTATGGGCACTCTTGGCTTGTCCTTTCTATCTTGCCTAGCATAGCCAAAATAGGGAATCACCACTGTAATATTTTTGGCAGAGGCACGCTTAGCGGCATCGCACATCAGGAGGATTTCCATTAAATTACTATCTGGCATAAAGGTGGAACCTATCAAGAATACACGCGCGCCGCGGATTGATTGCTCGAAGCAAGGCTGATACTCGCCATCGCTGAATTCTAAGAATTTTACATTGCCTAACTCCTGCCCGTAGTGTTGGGCAATTTTTTCGGCTAAGACTCTACTTTGTCGGGTTGAGAATAATAATGCAGGTTGCTCCATTGGATTTTTCAATTTGGCTACAAAAGTATAAAAACCTACAAAAATTTAAAAGTATTTTGGCAATGAAATTTTCTATTTCAAAAAAAATTCTCTTGCGCCACATTTTCCTCCTCAAAAATGCCACAAAAATTAGCCAACGCCCCACCTCCAATAATGCTAAATGGATTGAAAAAAAACTTTTTTTCGCCCTAAAATTTAATTCAAATTTTGCCACTCATAAATAAAATAGTACTTTTGTTAAGTTTTAAAATAAAAAAACACTCATGGCAGAAAATATCATAGAATTGAAAGATGTAGATGTGTATCAAAAAGATTTCTTGGTACTTAACAATGTGGATTTCCGATTGGAGCGCGGCGAGTTTGCCTACCTCATCGGGAAGACGGGCAGCGGCAAAAGTAGCTTGCTCAAAGTCCTATACAGCGACCTGCCATTGCAACGCGGCGAGGGCAGTGTTGCAGGATTTGATTTAGCCAAGCTCGGCACGCGCAAAATCCCTTTTTTAAGAAGGAAATTAGGCATCGTGTTCCAAGACTTTCAATTGTTGACGGATAGAAATATTGAGAAAAACCTGATTTTTGTGCTAAAAGCCACTGGCTGGTCCGATAGAACGGATATTGATAACCGAATCAATGAAGTGCTGGAACTTGTGGGAATGGCTACCAAAAAACACAAAATGCCCCACGAAATTTCAGGCGGAGAGCAGCAGCGTATAGCCATCGCGCGCGCCTTGCTCAATCACCCTGAACTTATCTTGGCCGATGAGCCTACGGGAAATTTAGACCCTGCCACCTCTGTGGAAATTATGACTTTGATTAAGAAAATTTCTGAGCAAAATAATATGGCGGTGCTTATGGCCACACACGATTATTCGCTCATTAAGAAATTCCCCGCAAAAACCTTCCGCTGCGAAAACGGAAAGGTGATTATGGGAGAAAGCGAGACTTTGTTTTTGGATTAAGGAAATTGGTTTACTCCCCATTCAGGTAATCAAAATTATTGAATGATAACGCCCAAATTTTTAGCAAAATTTAAAGGGAAAGATTTTCTTTTTGATTTTCGTTATTTGTTTGTTGAGCTTTTGTTCGTTAATGGAATTATTTTAGGTTCTAAGATATAAAGTGTTTAACACTCAATAAATCAATTATCTATATTTTCATAATCATCGCTACGATTGCCAAAATGATAAAAAAGATTCTATGTACCTGCATTGTAGTTTTTTGTTATAATTTCTCGTGAATTTTAGTTTTTATGAAAATAAAAATACATAAGGTGTCAAAAAAAATTAGAATTATTATTTAAATCTTTTAGTTTAGAATTTAAAATCCCCTAAAACCCGACTGAACATCGCTTTGTAGTTGCAAAAGTGCATCCGAAGAAGGTTCGCTGCCTTCCACCGATTTTTTGAGAATCATCGTTTGCAAATCTTCTGCAGAGGCGTTTGGTTCGAGTGTGTCTTTGCATCGTTTTATAAAGTTTTGCGTGGCATTTTTAGTCGAAAAAATAAATTTCCAAGTATCGGGCAAGATGTAAATTTGCTGGCTTAAATTATGGTCATACTCTTCTTGTATAGAATGCACGAGAGCGTATTCATACTCTTCTAGCGAGCTGCTTAGCTCAATTCTTCGTGCCAAATTGGTTGGGCGTATTCTCTCTAAAAAGAGAGCTAATCGCTCGTAAGCCTGCAATCGGTGAGAGGTAATTTCGTCGTTTTTCACATTATGCGGTATTTGAAGTTTTTGTGCCGAGAAATATTTATCAATTAAAAGATAAAAAATACCACCTAAAAAAAGCATGGGTACTAAATATAAAAGCATGCGAATAATTTCCATAATTAAATACATTCTAAAAGCACAAATATAGAAATCTAAAAATTCATATCATTTAATTCAAATCAAAAAAAACAAAAAATCTCAAATTATCGAATTTACCCTATTTAAAAAAATGTAATAAAAGATAATTTGTAAATATGCTTGAGAAATTGTATTTTGTCGCAATGAATTTAAAAAAATAATATATATGGCAAATTACACATCTCAAGAATTAATAGAATTAGAAAATCAATATGGAGCACACAACTATCATCCGCTACCCGTAGTGCTAGAGCGGGGGCAAGGTGTATATGTGTGGGATGTAGAGGGAAAGAAATATTTTGATTTCCTTTCGGCATATTCTGCGGTAAACCAAGGGCACTGCCATCCACGCATTGTGGAAACGACCAAAAAACAAGCCGAAAAACTTTGTCTCACTTCGAGAGCTTTTCATAATTCAGAATTGGGAAAATACGAAAAATTATTGGCAGAACTCATGAATATGGATCGTGTGTTGCCGATGAATTCTGGAGCTGAGGCGGTGGAAACAGCATTGAAAATCACTCGAAAATGGGGCTATGAAAAAAAAGGCATCCCTGCCGAGCAGGGTGTTATTGTTGTGGCTAATGGGAATTTCCATGGACGCACGACTACGATAATTTCGTTCTCTAATGATGACAATGCAAGGGAGCATTTTGGGCCCTATACTCCAGGATTTATTTCTGTACCTTATGACGATGCAGAGGCTTTGCAAAAAGTATTGGAAGAAAATCCCAATGTGGTAGGTTTTCTCGTGGAGCCAATTCAGGGTGAGGCAGGCGTGTATGTGCCAAAAGATGGTTATTTAAAAGCCTGTGCCAGTTTGTGTGAAAAGCACAATGTACTTTTCATTGCAGATGAAATTCAGACAGGAATTGCCCGCACTGGTAAAATGCTTGCTTGCGACCACGAGGGCGTGAAGCCAGATGTGCTCACACTTGGAAAAGCACTTTCGGGTGGATTCTATCCCGTTTCGGCGGTATTGGCAAAAGATGAGGTAATGGAAGTGTTGCGTCCAGGGCAGCATGGGTCTACTTTTGGCGGAAATCCATTGGCATGTGCCATTGCTACCGAGGCTTTGCAAGTTGTAATCGATGAGAGATTAGCCGAAAATGCCGAGCAAATGGGGATTTTCTTTAGAGAAGAAATGCAGAAAATCATCGATAAATACAGCGATTTAGTTACCTTGGTTAGAGGAAAAGGATTGCTTAATGCCATAGTTATCAACGATACTGAAGATAGCGAAACAGCATGGGAGCTATGTTTAGCCATGAAAGAAAACGGATTGCTTGCCAAACCTACGCACGGAAACATTATTCGTTTTGCACCGCCACTTGTTATTAATAAAGCACAACTCACTCAATGTTTAGAAATTATAGAAAAAAGCATTAGAGAATTTTCCAGAAATGATAGTAAAGTGTAACTTCACAAACATAACTAAAATTCACACAAAATCATGAAAATTGTAATTTCTGGAGGAACAGGTTATCTAGGCAGTTTGCTTGTCGATTATTATAAAACCAAGGCAGATGTTTATGTGCTCACGCGAAGCATAAAAAAAGAATTACCAGCATCGGTAAAGCAAGTGGTGTGGGATGCTAAAAATATAGGCGACTGGAGAGAGTGTTTAGAAAACGCCGATGTGCTGATTAACTTGGCAGGGAAAAACATCAATACCCGAATGACTGAAAAGAATAAGCGAAAAATTTTACAATCAAGGATTGCCTCTACAGAGGTGCTGGGTAAAGCCATTGAAGAATGTGAAAATCCACCTAAAATGTGGCTAAATGCATCTTCGGTAGCGATTTATGATGAAAGTAGAAGAGAAGAAAAAACAGAATTTTCAGAATTAGACGGCACCGATTTTTTATCTGAAGTCAGCCGAAAGTGGGAAATGGCATTTTACCGTTATGCCGAAGGAAAAACCAAAAAAGTGGTATTTAGAATCTCACTTGTTTTGGGCGACCATAAAGGAAGTGCATTGCATTCGCTCAAAAAACTTGTTCAGTTTGGGGGCGGCGGCAAAGCCGGCAACGGAACGCAAATGGTGAGCTGGGTGAGCGAAAAAGATTTTGTGCGAGCTATTTCTTACATCGTAAAACACGAATTGGAGGGCGATTTCAATATTGCTAATGGCAGTGCCGTCAGCAATAAATTATTGATGGAAATGCTACGCAAGAAATACAATCGCTCGTTTGGGCTTTCAGCCCCTAAGCTTTTGATTAAATTAGGGGGAGAAGTCATCGGCACACCGCCAGAGTTGATTTTAAGGAGCCAGAATGTAATCCCTAAACGATTATGGAAGGCTGGTTTTAACTTCTTGCACGAATCCGTTTTAGATATTTAATGCAAAATTTATAGCAATAAAAAACTCAGTCATTTTGACTGAGTTTTCTTGTTTTATGTAAAAAAATAGATTACATTATTTTGCTCTACGACACCATACTGCCCACTGCACGAAAAATGCCCCAGGGTATTTTTTCTTGATGCGCACCATATCTGTTGCGGCAGAACGCTTAGTAAAGTATTCTCCCACAAGCACACGATAGTCTGGGCGAGTGTACACCATTTCAGAAGATAAATCTGGGAAATTTCTTTTAAATTCATTTATCACACTATTTGCAAGGCTTCTATCCTTTGTGTATCGAATTTGAATTCTGTATCCTTTCACCTTTGGAGTTCTTGCACAAATATCAAAATTCTCACTTTCTTTCTTAGGTGTGTCCAAATTCGCTTTTCTTTTCAAGCACTTTTGGCTTGTCTCTTTTGAAATAAGAGAATCAATAACTTGATTAGCTTCAATAGTGTAAGAACCACCAGATATGCTATCCACAACCGAGATTTGCCCAAAGCTCACCCCAATGTAAAGGCATATAAATAAAGACAAAAACTTTTTCATACTCTCAATATCTTTTTGCAAATATAAAATACTTTCAAGATTTTAAAAGCGAAAAATTAAAAGATTGCAAGATTTGGCGCAAAGCGGTAGCAAGTTGAAGCCAAGGAGTCCTCAGTGAGCGAAAAAGCTGAAAAGAGTCATATTTTTGAGTTATTTAATTTGTTATGAGTGTTTTATGAATTTGTTTTTATTTAGAATATTTATAAATTAGAGCAAAACGCGAATTAGCCCTTATTTTTTTATGAAAGAATTAACGGAGGATAGTATTTTTGTAATTACTAATATTAATTTTAAACATACCCAAATTTCAATATTGTAATGAGAATGGCGTATTTGCGAAAACTTAAATGGAATTGTATTGCAGGGATTATACTATGTGTAATGTTCTCTGTAACCTATGCCCAAGATGCGGAGGCAATCAATGGCGACCCTAATAAGGGGAAAGAATTGTTTAATGCCCAATGTGCCGCTTGCCACCAGTTGGATAAAAAAATGGTGGGGCCAGCGCTAGGAGGCGTGGTGGAGAGGCTACAAACGGAGCAAGGGCTTGGCAGAGAGTGGCTACAAAAATGGATTAAAGATAATAAGTCGCTGCGCGAGTCTGGCGATAAGTATGCCAACAAGGTTTATGAAGATAATGGCGGAGTGGCTATGACTGCCTTCCCAAATTTGACAGACCAAGAGATTGATGATATATTAGCGTATACCACCAATCCGCCAGCTGAAAAAGAGGAGCAGCAGGTAGCACCACAGACCGAGGAAAAAGAGAGTGGAAGCCTCTCAGCAGGGCCAATCGTAGTAGGGTTTGCCGTGATAGCGTGCTTGCTTATCTGGATGCTTTTCCGTGTAAATAGCCTAAATCAATTAAGTTTAGAAGAGACTTTGGTGGAGGGTGAGGAGCTTCGTAAGCCATCATTTAAAGAATTAATAATAAAGAATAGAAAGTATATAAACCTTGTGCTAGGAGCCCTCACGTTGCTAGCCCTTTATGGGCTGTGGCAAGCTCTTCTCGGTGTAGATGTTAATAAAGGCTATCGCCCAGAGCAGCCAATTTATTTCTCGCATAAAATTCACGCAGGGGAGCAAGGTATTGACTGCCAAATGTGCCATACCAGCGCTAAATATGGTAGAGTTTCAGGAATTCCGTCTACCAATGTATGTATGAATTGCCACTACTCTATCCAAGAGTACAAGGGAGACTATGTGGAGAAAGGGAAAACTAAGAAAACCTATACAGAGGAAATCCAAAAAATCTACGAATATTCAGGATTTGATAAAAATACAATGACCTACACCGGCGAAACCAAGCCAATCGAGTGGGTGAGAGTACATAATATGCCAGATTTTGTGCACTTTAACCACGCACAGCACGTTGTAGTGGGAGAGGAGGCAATCAAAAAGGCTAAGAATGTAGACCAAGTATGCTATGCCTGCCACGGCAGAGTAGATGAGATGGATGTTGTGCAGATGGCAAATGACTTCACTATGGGCTGGTGCGTTGATTGTCACAGAGAGACACAGGTGGATATGGAGAATGGATACAACAAAGCGTATTACTCAGAATTGCACGAAAAACTTAAAAAACAGTATGGCGAAAAGGCTACAATCACTGTTGATGCAATTGGAGGATTGGAATGTGCTAAATGTCACTATTAATAAATTAATAATATAAAAATAAATACTGAAGTTACATGGCTTCTAATAAGAAATATAGAGGTAGTATAGAAGAATTATACAACGATTCTTTAACCGAGAAACTTGCAGCAAACGAGTTTGCGGAAGAGTTACCAGTTGACGAATTTTTAGGAGACAAGAAAACGATGGAGACCTCAAAGACTTCTCGTAGAGATTTCTTGAAATTCCTAGGGTTCAGTACAGCAGCGGCTACATTGGCGGCTTGCGAGGGCCCAGTGATAAAATCGGTGCCTTATGTGGTGAAACCAATTGATGTAACCCCAGGGGTGCCTACTTATTACGCATCTACTATGTATGATGGGTATGATTACGCAAGCGTGCTTGTGAAAACAAGAGAGGGGAGACCAATAAAAGTGGAACCAAACAAAGAATTAAAACACTTTGGCGATGCCAATGCAAGAGTCCAAGCCTCGGTTTTGTCTTTGTATGATTCTAATAGAATTAAAGACCCCGCATTAAATGGTGAAAAATCTGATTGGGCAACCGTTGATAAAACCATTCAGCAGAAGCTTAGCAATTTAGGCGGCAAAAAAGTTGTGTTGCTCACGCCATCACTGCCAAGCCCGTCGGTCAAGGCGATTATTGGTAGTTTTGCCAGTAAATATGGCGCAGAGCATATCGTATTTGATGCCGTAGATGCAAGCCCTGCCCTTGATGCCGCAGAAGAGGTCTTTGGTACAAGAGCTTTGCCGTATTATGACTTATCAAGCACTGAATTAGTCGTAGGCTTCAATGCAGATTTCTTGCATTCGCACAACGGAATTTCTCTTGAAAAATCATATGCAGCCGCTCGAAAACCGAGTGAAAAAATGCTTCGCCATATTCAAGTAGAGGCCAATTTAAGCTTAACAGGTTCTAATGCAGATTCAAGGTTTCCATTAAAGCCATCTGAGATTTATAAGGTATTGGCAGAGGTTTATACCGCTTTGCACGGCGGCACTACCTCCAATGCTACTGCAAAAGTGATTGCGCAAGAGCTCCAAGCCAAGGGCAGCAAGGCCGTAGTCCTAGTAGATGGGCCAAAAGAAGCACAAGTTTTAGGACATTTAATTAATAAAACCTTAGGCGCAAATGCCGTGACAGGGAAAGCGAATTTGCTGAAAGAAAGTAACATTGCTAAATTTAAGCAATTTGTAAATGATGCAAAAGCTGGGCAAGTAGGAGCTTTGTTCATCTATGAGGCAAATCCAGTGGCCAACTCATTCTATGGAGCAGAGATTAAAGAAGCCTTGAAGAAAATCCCGCTATCGGTGGGCTTATTGAGTGTAAATGATGAGACAGCAAAAAGCGTAAATGTCTTAGCCCCAGTGAATCATTGGTTAGAAAGTTGGGGAGATTTCATTCCACTTTCAGGGGTGTATGCTTTGCAACAACCTACGATTCAGCCAGTTTTGAATACAAGACAATTTCAAGAGTCGCTCCTAGTGTGGCTCGGAGATAGTAAAGCACCAGCTTCAGCTACGGAGGAATCGCCAGCTGCTCAAGAGGCAGAAAGTATTGCCACAGCCTTAGGCATAGAAGATAATTCGTATTATAGCTATTTAAAGAAATTTGCCACTCAGTACCTTGGTGAAACTTCGTTTAATCAAGCTTTGTATAATGGCGCGGTAGAGACGGAAACTGGCGAAGCCTTGACTTATGTAGGAGGCGATGCACAGGCAGCCGTTTCGGCTTTGAAAGCTGTGAAAACCGCTGATTGGGAAATTCAATTATACACCAAAGTAGGAATGGGCGATGGCCGCCAAGCAACAAACCCTTGGCTACAAGAATTGCCAGACCCTGTTACTAGAACCTCTTGGGATAACTACTTTACAATGAATCCGCTAGATGCTGAAAAAGAAGGCATCGAAATGTGGAATTATGGTAACGAACGAAATGGCAGAATGGAGCTAAACGGAGTTTACTACACAGCAAAAGTAAATGGCGTGAGCATCAAAGCGCCCGTTTTTGTTCAGCCGGGGCAAGCCAGAGGTACCTTGGGCATAGCCTTGGGGTATGGCGTTAGTGGAAAAATTGCAGAGGCTAATGCCTTAGAAAATATAGGTGTAAATGCTTATCCAATCTATAAAAATGGACAATTAAATGCACCAATTGAGGCCTTAAATAATGAGGGCGGCTCACACCCATTTGCAAATATTCAAGTGATGAATACGCTGATGGGGCGCTATGAAATTGCAAGAGAGGCATCACTAGACCAGTTTTTAAATGAAGACCCAGAAGAGTGGAACGAGCCTGCTGTGATGGATACCTTTATGGGAGAAAAAACCTCCGTCAAGAAGGTGGACTTGTGGCAAAGCTTTGACAGTGCAGATGGGCCTCACTTTAATCTATCTATCGACTTGAATGCTTGTACAGGCTGTGCCGCTTGTATCATCGCGTGCCACGCAGAAAATAATGTGCCAGTGGTAGGCAAAGATGAGATTAGACGCTCCCGCGATATGCATTGGCTAAGAATCGACCGATATTACTCAGATAATATGCAAGTCGTTCAGCCAGAGAGATATCCATATACCCAGAAAGAAGCATTAGAGGATACTAATTACAATGAGCCTTCGCAGTATAAAGTATTGGTTAAGCCAGCGGCAGAAAATCCAGATGTAATCTTTCAGCCGATGATGTGCCAGCACTGTAACCACGCTCCGTGCGAAACGGTGTGTCCTGTGGCGGCGACTTCTCACGGCAAGCAAGGCCAAAATATGATGGCTTATAACCGATGTGTGGGGACACGCTATTGTGCAAATAACTGCCCATACAAGGTGAGAAGATTTAACTGGTTTAACTATTCTCAAAATAGTAAGTTTGACTTTAATATGAATAACGACCTAGGTCGTATGGTACTGAACCCTGATGTAGTAGTTCGTCAGAGAGGTGTAATGGAGAAATGCTCTTTGTGTATTCAAATGACGCAGGCCACAATTCTAAAAGCTAAAAAGGCAGGTAGAAGAGTGAAGGACGGTGAATTCCAAACAGCATGTACAAAGGCTTGCTCAACAGGCGCTATGGTATTTGGAGATATAAATGACCCAAGTGCGCAAGTGGTGAGCTTGAAGAAAGACAAGCGCAAGTATGAGGTGCTAGAAGAAGTGGGTACGCAGCCCAATGTATTCTACCATGTGAAAATTAGAAATAGAAAAAATAAATAAAAAATAAAGGTTTAAAAAGAATTTATGTCAGGTCACTACGAATCACCGATAAGAGAACCGCTAATCTTAGGTCATAAAACCTATCACGATATCACCGAGGATATAGCGCGTCCAGTAGAAAGTAAAGCCGGAAAATTATGGTGGATTGCTTTTAGTTTAGCCTTTATTGCCTTTCTCTATGGTTTTGGCTGTATTGCGTATACCGTGGGAACGGGGATAGGTGTTTGGGGCTTAAACCGAACCATTAACTGGGCTTGGGATATTACCAACTTTGTATGGTGGGTGGGTATAGGCCACGCAGGAACTTTGATTTCTGCTGTGCTTTTGCTTTTCCGCCAAAAGTGGAGATTATCAATTAACCGCTCGGCTGAGGCAATGACGATTTTTGCCGTAGTCCAAGCAGGGCTATTTCCCGTAATCCATATGGGACGCCCGTGGGTGGGGTACTGGGTTTTCCCTATTCCAAATAACTTTGGCTCGCTTTGGGTAAACTTCAATTCGCCATTATTCTGGGATGTATTAGCAATTTCCACCTATTTATCAGTATCCGTAGTATTCTGGTATATGGGCTTAATCCCAGATTTTGCAATGTTGCGAGATAGAGCTAAAAAGCCTTTTTCTAAGAAGATATACAGTATTTTATCTTTCGGCTGGGGGGCAATGCTAAACATTGGCAAAGATTTGAGGAGTTATCCCTCGTTCTAGCAGGATTAGCCACGCCGCTAGTATTCTCGGTACACACCACTGTATCGTTTGACTTTGCCACATCTGTAATTAAAGGTTGGCACTCAACTATTTACCCGCCATACTTTGTTGCTGGTGCGATTTTCTCAGGTTTTGCCATGGTACAAACATTACTGGGAGTGGCGAGAAAAGTGGTAGGTCTAGAAGATTATATAACACGAAAGCATATCGAATACATGAACATCGTAATCATTGTAACAGGAGGAATGGTTGCGGTCGCTTATCTTACTGAGTTCTTTGTTGCGTGGTATTCAGGAAGTAGATATGAAGACTTTACTTACTTTACTGTAGGTGCAGCAACAGGACCTTATTGGTGGGCATTCTGGTTACTAATCATCTGTAATGTGATTGTTCCTATGTCATTATGGTTTAGACCACTTAGAAGAAACTTCTTATGGACATTTATTGTTTCAATCATCATCAACATAGGTATGTGGTTTGAGCGTTTCGATATTATTGTAATTAACTTATCAAGAGATTACCTACCATCTTCTTGGACTATGTTTATGCCAAGTTTCGTAGATGTAGGTATTTATCTTGGAACTATTGGATTCTTCTTCGTATTGTTCCTACTTTACGCTAGAACATTCCCAGTGATTGCTCAAGCAGAATTAAAAACAGTATTAAAATCATCAGGCGAAAGCTATAAAAAACACCATTTAGACCATGAGCACGACAATGAACACTAAGATTTATGCCCTTTATGGAGACGATGATATTCTGGTAAGTGCTGTAACATCACTTCGCAAAAAAGGAGTGAATATCAAAGATGTTTATACGCCATTTCCAGTACACGGTTTAGATAAAGCACTTGGGCTAAAGAAAACAAGAATTTCAGATTTAGCTTTCATTTATGGTGCTTATGGATTATTGCTAATGATCGTTACCACTTGGTATATGATGATCTATGATTGGCCTCAAAACATTGGAGGTAAACCAAGTTTTACTTGGGGAGAAAATGCTACTGCGTTTGCTGTGCCAATGTTTGAGATGACGGTTTTCTTTGCAGCTCACTTAATGTCTATCACTTATTTAATAAGATGTAGCCTTTACCCTGGAGCTAAAGCAAAGAATCCAGACCCGAGAACTACCGACGATAAATTCTTAATCGAAGTAGAGTCGGATGATGTTGAGAATTTGAAGAATATGTTTATCGATTCAGGTGCCGAAGAGGTTTCTGTGAAAAGAGCAGTAAATTAAATTGAAACTTAAAATGAAAAAATTAATTATACTTGCAGGTTTTACATTAGCACTTATCTCGTGTGGGCCAGGAGAAAACCCTGCGCCAGTTTATATGCCAGATATGTATTATTCTAATGCTTATGAGCCTTATGCGCAATCTACATTTGGCTATCCAAAAGCCTCAGATGACCAAGATGTGTATGCATTTCAGAGAAATCATCACAGCTCTGCACTTATGCCCGTAGAGGGAACCGTGGCACACACAGAATCAGGACTTTTGCCATATGAATTGCCTAACACGAATGAAGGCTATGAAGCTTCTAAGAGTCTAAAATCTCCACTAGATTCTCTTAATAGAGATCAAGATCTGAAAAGGGGAGAAAAGCTATTTGGTCAAGCTTGTGTTGCATGCCACGGAGAGAAAGGTGATGGACAAGGCCCAATTGTAGTTTCAGGAGCATTCTTAGGTGTACCTAACTATAAGGATCGTGAAATCACAGTAGGTTCTGTGCACCATGTAATTATGTACGGAAGAAATGCTATGGGATCTTATGCCTCTCACTTTACTGATGACGATAGATGGCGTGTCGCTGAATATGTAATGGAATTAAGAAATAAATAATTATAGAAGAAGATATAAATTATGTACACTCTTTCACCAAAAATTAAAACTGCATCACTAGTATCGATTGTGCTAGGTATCATCCTATTTGCTATAGGAGCAACATTGAATGCAAGTAAAGGAGAGGACTATATTGTAGAACAAATCCACAATCATCCTCAGCAATTTGAGTACCTATCTTCTTCTCAAGAAGTTGTAGATGGCGAGCACGCAAATGCAGAACACTCAGAAGATCACTCTGTAGAACATTTATTGCAGCAGTATCATAATAGACCTTGGACTGCGTTCTTTATTGCCGCTTTCTTATTCACTGGAATTGCTGCCATTTCAATGTTTTTCTTGGCGACTCAGCATGTCTCTCAAGCAGGTTGGGCAGTCGTTGTAACAAGAGTTATGGAAGCGATATCAGCCTTTATGCCTTACGGAACAGTTATGATGCTTATAGTGTTATTTGCTTCAGGTTTTCATTTCAATCATTTATATCACTGGATGGTGGCTGATATTGATTTTAAAAGCGAGGGATTTGATAGTTTTATGGCAAACAAAGCAGCTTGGTTAAATGTTCCGTTCTGGTTAGTGAGATCAGTGATCTACTTAGTAGGTTGGACTTTGTTTGGTTTCTGGTTAAGAAACAAATCTAAAAAGCTAGACCAAACGGGAAGTTTAAAAGATTATTGGAGCCTGTACAGAGTGTCAGTCTATGCAATCATATTTTTTGCATTGACCTCAATGGCCTCAGGCTGGGACTGGGTAATGTCTTTAGACCCACACTGGTACAGCACGCTATTTGGCTGGTATGTAATGGTGAGTTACCTAGTAGGCGCCATAGCATTTATGATTTTAATTGCAGTATATCTTAAAAAAGCAGGCTATTTACCAGAATTTAATGACAATCATTTGCACGATTTAGCCAAATACTTATTTGCACTTAGCTTATTATGGGGCTACTTATGGCTATGCCAGTTTGAGCTAATTTGGTATGCCAACATTCCAGAAGAAAGCGTATACTTCCAGCAAAGAGATATTCAGTATTCAGCTACTTATTACACGATGCTAATCCCAAATGTGGTGTTACCATTCTTGGCATTAATCAGTAGCTCAATCAAGCGCAATTACAATTGGGTAGCCATCGTTGCCATCTTAGTAATTTTAGGCCACTGGGTAGATATCTTTAATCAAATGATGCCAGCCACGGTAGGCCCTTGGTGGAACTTCGGCTTCTTGGAATTCGGTGCATTTTTCTTTGTACTTGGCGTATTTGCCTATGTAGTAATGAGCGCCTTGTCCAAGGCCCCGTTGGTGCCAAAAGGCAACCCATTGCTACACGAGAGCGAGGTTTACGAGTATCCATTCTAAATCAAGCCATTTAAATAGAAAAAAATAAAAACTCGTTTCTGAAGAAAATTCAGAAACGAGTTTTTTATGAATTAAAAAAAATAAAATAAGCATAAAATTCGCTATCTTTGTGCAATGAAATCTAAGGAAAAAATCAAAGTAGCAATTTCACTGGGAGACCCTAATGGAATTGGTGCCGAAATCATAGTAAAAGCTCTTGCAAGAAAGGATATTTTAGGCATTTGCACCCCCGTGGTTTTTTGTACGCATAAACTATGGGGCTACCTCTCAACTGTGATTGATAAAAACTTCACATATCATAAAATCAATGATTTGTCTAAGATTGTGGCGGGCAAAGTAAATATTTTTGACATTGAGGCCCCCGATATCTTAATCGAATTTGGAAAATCAACCGAGCAAGCGGGCATCATCTCATTCAGTTCGCTAGAATATGCCACCCAAGCGGTAACCAATGGGCATTGCGATGTCTTAGTTACAGCACCGATTAATAAATCAAACATTCAGTCCGAGGTGTTTCAGTTTCCTGGGCATACCGAATATTTAGAAAAATCTTGGGGCGGAAAGGCCTTAATGTTTATGGTGCATCAGGATATTAAAGTGGGGCTGGTAACACAGCATATTCCGCTCAAAGATGTGCCGCAGCAAGTAACACAGGAGGCAATCATTGGCAAGGCCCAATTAATGCGCAAGAGTTTAGTGGAAGATTTTGGCATTCCTCAGCCCAAAATAGCTTGTTTAAGTCTAAATCCGCACGCGGGCGATAATGGGCTTTTAGGCAAGGAGGAGCAAGAGGTGATAATTCCGGCGCTCAAAAAGTTGCTAGATGAAGGCTTTTTTATCTTTGGGCCGTATCCCGCAGATAGCTTCTTTAATTTATCCAATTTACAAAAATTTGATGCCGTGCTCGCTATGTATCACGACCAAGGTTTGACTTCGTTTAAAACCATTGCAGGCATCGAGGGCGTAAACTACACCGCGGGGCTGAAATATGTGCGCACAAGCCCAGACCACGGCGTGGGCTATGATATCAGCGGGAGAAATATTGCCAATGAGATTTCTATGGTGGAGGCCATCTACCAAGCCATTAAAATACACCGTTGCCGAGAGGAATATTTAGAGCTGAAAAATAACGCACTCCAAAGAAATGAAGAGATTAACAACAAATAAATTATAAAAAATATTTGTATTTAAAATATAATTATTAAATTTGCCATTCCTTTATGGACAAGATGAAGAATTACGATGTTCAATTCTCTGGATTAAAAGAGGGAGGGCATCAATTTAAGTTTGAAATAAAGCAAGCGTTCTTTGATTTATTTACTTTTGAACAAGAATTTCAAAAGCCAGATATTGAAGTGAAATTAGATTTAATTAAAAAATCTACATTTTTAGAATTGCAATTCACGCTCAGTGGTGAGGTGGAACTAATCTGCGATATCACCAATGAGCCATATACGCAACCAATTGATGGTGAGATGAAAATCGTAGTCAAATTTGGCGAAGCTTTTGATGATTCAGATGATGAGGTGCTGATATTGCCACACGGAGAATACAAAGTAAATGTAGCCCAACTAATATTTGAGCTCACATTGCTAAGCATTCCCATCAAGCATATTAATCCAGATGCCAACTCTGAGCAAATGCTACAAGCCCTTGATTTGCTAGACCAATATGCCCCAGAGGAGGCAGAAGATGAAATTTTTGAAGAAGAGGTAGATGAAGAGGAGATAGACCCTAGATGGAATAAATTAAAAGATTTACTAGAATAATAATAAAAAAAGATACGGAAAATGGCACATCCTAAGAGACGACAGTCAACCACAAGAAGAGATAAAAGAAGAACTCACTATAAAGCTGAGGTTCCGACACTTACAACTGACCCAACAACTGGTGAAATGCACCTAAGACACAGAGCTCACTGGAGCGATGGTAAACTTTACTACCGTGGGAAAGTAGTTTTGGAGAAAGAAACTCAAGAGGTTTCTGAGGACTAAAAATATTTAATTTAGAGATAAATTAAAAAAAAGTTGCATTGCGAATTGTTAAATGCAACTTTTTTTATTACTTTTAGATTTTGAAATAAATAACACCTGCTATGGACAAGAAAGAAATAAGAGAATTAATCACTTTTGTATCCGAGTCTGGCGTGTCTGAAGTAAAGCTTAAGACCGATAAATTCGAGATTGAAATCAAAAATCCACAACAGCAAGCGCCTGTTCAATATCAAGCTGTGAGCCCTGCACCAGTTCCCGTTGCAGTCCCTGTGTCTGCTCCTCAAGAAGCTGAGCCACAAGCTTCTAAAGCTCCTGCACCACAAGAAGCGGAAAATTATTTAACTATAAAATCCCCTATGATTGGAACATTCTACCGCAAGCCAAGCCCAGATAAAGAGGCCTTTGTGAATGTGGGCGATAGCGTGAAGGCTGGCGATGTGGTGTGTGTAATCGAGGCGATGAAACTTTTTAATGAAATAGAATCTGAAATTCAGGGGAAAATCGTAAAAGTTTTGGCAGAGGATTCTACTCCTGTGGAGTACGACCAGCCATTATTTTTAGTAGACCCAAATGCTTAATTTTAGAGAGAGTTAAATTATGTTTAATAAAATATTAATTGCAAACCGTGGTGAAATCGCGATGCGCATCATCAGAACCTGCAAGGAGATGGGAATCAAGACGGTTGCCGTGTATTCTACTGCTGATGCCGATAGTTTAGCGGTGCGGTTTGCTGATGAGGCGGTGTGTATCGGTCCGCCAAATTCAAAGGATTCGTATTTAAATATTCCAAATATTATCGCAGCGGCAGAAATCACTAATGCCGATGCTATTCACCCAGGCTACGGATTTTTATCTGAAAACGCACATTTTTCAAGAACTTGCCAGAAACACGGCTTCAAATTCATAGGAGCATTGCCTGAACATATTGAGCGTATGGGAGATAAGGCCACGGCTAAATCGACAATGATAGAGGCTGGGGTGCCTGTGGTGCCAGGTTCGGAGGGAATTTTAGAATCTTTGGAAGAAGCTCGCGAAACAGCGGAAAAAATTGGTTACCCTGTAATGCTCAAAGCCACAGCTGGCGGTGGAGGAAAGGGAATGCGCGCTGTCTTTGATGAATCTGAATTAGAGAAAGCCTATGAATCTGCCGTGATGGAAGCTACTGCAGCTTTTGGAAATGGCGGAATGTATATGGAAAAGCTCATTTTAGAGCCACGCCATATCGAAATCCAAATCGCAGGTGACCAGTATGGGAACGCTTGCCATTTGTCGGAAAGAGACTGTTCTGTTCAGCGTCGTCACCAGAAATTGGTAGAAGAAACACCATCGCCTTTTATGACCCCAGAAATGAGAGAAAAGATGGGCGAGGCCGCAGTGAAGGCTGCCGAGTACATCGGGTATGAAGGCGTGGGAACTGTGGAATTCTTGGTAGATAAGGACAGAAACTTCTATTTTATGGAGATGAACACCCGTATCCAAGTGGAGCACCCAATTACAGAGCAAGTTGTAGACTTTGATTTAGTAAGGGAGCAAATCCTTTTAGCCGCAGGCGAAAGAATCTCGGGGAAAAACTATTTCCCTAAAATGCACAGTATAGAGTGCCGCATCAATGCAGAAGACCCCTACAAAGGGTTTAGACCTGTGCCAGGGAAAATCAAGAATTTAAATATCCCTGGGGGAATGGAGTCCGTATAGATACGCACATTTATGCAGGTTATCAAATCCCGCCTAATTATGACTCTATGGTGGCTAAGCTAATCACCACCGCACGCACGCGCGAAGAGGCAATTGCTAAAATGAGCCGCGCCCTAGAAGAGTTTTATATCGATGGAATTAAAACCACCATTCCATTTCATAGACAATTGATGAATGACCAAAGATTCCGCGAGGGGAATTATACCACTAAGTTTATGGAAGATTTCCACATAGATGAGCGATATGCTAAGGAAGAATAATTAGCATTATAGCCACATCAGAGTAAAAGAAAAAGCCTTGGTATTAGATGCCGAGGCTTTTTTAATTCTACTTTCTTTCATTAATCAAATAGATGCTTAAAAGAATCATTGCACCACTTAAAATATGCCAGAAATTAAAATGCTCGCCATCTAAAATTCCCCAAAATAGAGCCACCAGCGGCATTAAATACGAAACGGTGGAAGCAAAGATAGGCGAGGAAACTTTCATTAATTTGTAAAACAAAATATAAGCCACAGCCGTGCCCACGATAGAGAGCAGGCTCACATAGCCCAGCCCTTGGTAGAGCGTTTGCTCAGAGACAGATTGGAAATCAGCCACCCACAAAATTATCACCGAGGGTACCAGCCAAATGGAATACACTAGCGCACTGATTTTCTCCGCTTGGATATGTGATAATTTTCGCTCTGCAATCAAGCTCCCCATTGCATAGCACGCGCAAGCAAACACGATGAGCATAGCATACCAGAAGTGGCTCTCGCCCGAATGCTCGCCGCTAAAACTTAGAATGCCCGCTCCCACAAATCCAATCAAGGCGCCGAGGATTTGGCGGTGTTTGCTCCTTTGCCCAAAGATTAAAAAATTAAGAATTAGGATAAAAATCGGAATTAGAGAGTCTAGCACGCCCGCCGTAGAGCTATCTACCTGAGTTTGTGCAATGGGAAAGAGGAAAAGCGGCAAGAAATTCCCTACAAAGCCCGCGAGGCTCACCCAAGCTATGTCCCGCCACGAGAGCCGCACAATACCTCGCAAAGCAATGGGCAGCAGGAAGATTCCCGCGATGCAGCCCCGCAATGCCCCCACTTGGAGAGGGGTAAAGGATTCCAGTGATTTTTTAATTAAGATGAAGGAAGATCCCCAAGTGATGGATAAAATGACAAGGAGGAGCCATTTATTACTAAATAATCGGTGGAATGATGATTTTTTATGCATATTTCTTTTATCTTAAACCTTTCTGCTCACAAGATAGGACACCGTGCTGCCTATAAATAGCACGCTGAGAATGCTAATGCCATAATTCCCCCAAGTGAGCTTTACGGGGAAGGCTAAAAATTCTGAGATATAAACTAGCCCATAGTATTTTTGTATTAAGAGCAGCAAACTGCCCAGCACAAGCCCTAGGATTAAAGCATATAGGCTGATAAGCACACCAGTGTAGAAGAAGGCTTGCTTCAACTTCCTTTGGCTAAGCCCTAGGGATAGCAGGGTTTCGGATTGGCTTTTTTTGTTTAGAATTAAAATCGCTACGGAGCCAGCTAGATTAAACGAGGCGATGCAGAGAATGAGAATGAAGATGAGGTAAATAACCAAGTTTTCGGTATTAATCATCTTCATAAAAGCGGCATTAAGCTCTTGGCGTGTGCGCACACGATACTTATCGCCCAATTCCTTTTGGAGCAAAGTCTGCACCCTTTGGTTATTGCCATTTGTTTTAATTTCCACTGCCGAATATTGGTAGGGCGCATAATTTAGTAGCTTTTGAGCCAGCGGAAGATTCATAAATATAAAGTCGCTATACTTATCATTAATCCTAAAAATCCCCGTGGCATATGCCTCCACATAGTTAAAAGCCTCATCAGGATTGGTAATCAGCCCCTCGCCAGCTTTGGGCACAAGGAGCTTCACGGGGTTTTCAATATCAGGGTAGAGGCTCAGGCGGGTAGAGACATTTATACCGATGCTTATATCATCAGGCGTTTGGAAGTTCAAGGGCTGCCCATAGACCGTCATAGAATCAAGCCCAAAGATGTTATTAAAGCTCTCATCTATCCCCTTCACCGTTACGATATGTTTTTTGCCCAGAAACTCTGCAAAGGCGCGCTCCTCTACCACAGGGCTTAGGCTTTGCACACCTTGGGTAGTTTGGATTCTTTGCAGCATTTGGAGCGGGATAGTAAAAGACTTCCCTTGGCTTGGTTCGATTTTAATATCGGGATTAATATTGCTATAAAATTGAACATTAATATCCTCCAAGCCTGAAAAAACGGATAGAATCACGATTAAGCAAGTCGTTACAAAGCCTAGGGCAAGGAACGCAATCCATGAGATGACATTCACCTCGATGGCATTTTTGCCCGAGAAGATGTAGCGGCTTGCTAATTTAATGGGAAACCAATTCATTCTACAAGATAGGATTCTCCCCTTGCCTCTAAGCTCGCGCTCAATGGCATCCACCTTATCAAGCGACTCATCGCTATAAAACTGCAAATCGGGCACGATTCTCATTTGCTTGCCCACGCGCTCGCCTAGCAGTTTTCTAAAATAGCTCTTGTGGGCAATGATTGTTTTCAGCACCTCGCTGCGGTATTGTGTAGGGAAGATGCTTATATACACCTTAGCGATAGAGAGGTCGCTAGTGGTGCGCACCTCCGTAACGCTCACCAGCAAGCCCTGCTTCATCTTATTGCCCTCTACACGAAAAATCTCGGCAAGCTCCTGCTGTAATAATTGATTGACTTTATGTAATCTGTTACTTTCCACGATATATCTTTTTTAAAGCGCCAAAAATAGGAGTTTTCCCTGAATATTTAAACATAAAATCCTCTGAATTCCGTAAAAAGCCAGCACCCATTCCTCATAAAACAGGTGTGGCAGCGCCATTGGGAGCTAATTTTGGGCAAAAAAATGAAATAAATCCTGATTTTTATCAATACTTCCAATACTTCCCACTATATTTGCACCCGAATACAGAACAGAAAAGCGTCGAGACATTATATTCTCTTTCATTTCAGCAATGATTTTTTAGAATTTAAAGTTTTAGTTTTTATCCGAAAGACTGAGGGCTCTTTTCTACATTTTAAAACATCATTACAGAATGAAAAAATCAAGCAATCGCTTCTCTGGCGCCACTTCCGCGCGCAGAAAAAAAGGATTTTCTACCAAGAAAAACGCAAAATCCACCCCGAAATTTAAAAAAAGCACCTCGCCACAAAAGCCCGAAAGAGGCTCACGCGCAGAGAAATCTTTTAAATTCAAGGCAAAACCTAATGCCCAAAAGTCCAAAGCTGGAAAAAACAAAAAACGAGGTACTTTTATCCCCGTAGAGAAATTTATCCACAAAGGCAAGCCCGTGCAAGAGGTGAAATACCACGCCACGCAGCAGTACAAGGAGATGCCTCTGCACCCCCAGCTGCTTAAAAACATTTTAAATATGGGCTTCACCCAGCCCACCGAGATACAAGAAAAAGCCTTTATGCCCATTAGCGAAATCAAAGATGTGCTAGGCGTGGCCAACACGGGTACAGGCAAAACCGCCGCGTACCTAATCCCGCTCATCAATGCAATGCTAATGAGCGAGACACGCTTCTTTGCCCTCGTAATGGTGCCTACCCGCGAGCTAGCCGAGCAGGTGGAAGACGAGTTTAGAAAACTCACCAAAGGGATGAAACTCTTCGGCGCCTCCTTCATCGGCGGCAGAAGCATCAACAATGATTTAAGAAAGCTCCGCAAGAACTTCGATTTCGTCATCGGTACCCCTGGGCGCCTTGTAGATTTAAGCAAAAGAAAAGCCTTAAAGTTTGAAAACTTCTCCGTTTTAATCCTCGATGAGTTTGATAGAATGCTCGATATGGGTTTCAGCCAAGATGTGCAGTTCATCACCCAAAAAATGGAGCCGCGCGACCAAACGCTCCTCTTCTCTGCCACGGTAGACAAGTCGCAGAAAGAGATAGTAGAGCGTATCCTCACCAAGCCCGTGGAGATTAAAGTATCCCAAGGCAATGTTACCGCCGAGCATATAGACCAAGAGGTGATATACTACAAGCGCCGCAATAAGCTAGACCTGCTCCTTGCCCTCCTCCAAGAGGAAGAGCTAGAAAAAGTAATGATTTTTGCCGAAACCAAGCGTGCCGTGAGCGAGCTAAGCCAAAAACTCAAAAAGGCAAAGATTAAAACCGATGAAATCCACGGGGACAAAACGCAAAACTACCGCAAAATTGCCCTCAAAGATTTCAAATCTGGCAGAATCAAGGTGCTTGTAGGCACCGATGTAGCTGCGCGCGGGCTAGACATCAGCGATGTTACCCACGTCATCAATTACCAAGTCCCGCAGGACTATGAAACTTATATTCACCGCATCGGGCGCACGGGGCGCGCAGGCAAAAAAGGTAAAGCCTATACTTTTGTAGAAAAGAAATAATTAAAAACTATAAATTTTCAAAAGCTCCACAATGCGTGGGGCTTTTGTGTATTTATAAAGTATGTAAACTCAAAACCTTGACAAAAATCAAATCGCCGAAATTTATAATTTTGGCGATTTTTTGTACCTTTACAAAGATAAATCAATTGTAAAAAAGAAAACATGAGTAAAAAATATGCTTTAGGCGTGGATGTGGGAGGTAGCCACATCAGCTGTTGTGCCGTAGATATGGAAACCCAAAAATTGGTAAAAGAAAGTTTCATAAGAGAAAAACTTTCGCACACCGATACCAAAGAAAATATCTTAAAAACTTGGGCAAAGGCAATCAACGAGTGTATGGAAAGCGTGGGGGTAGGCAATGTGCTCGGTTTGGGCTTTGCAATGCCAGGGCCATTTAATTATAAAGAAGGTATCTCAATGCTTGAGCACAAATATCCCAATCTGTATAAAACCCATATTCCAACGGCTTTAAACGAATATTTAATTCAAAAACAAGAAATGCGATTCTTGAACGATGCTTCTGCATTTGCGGTGGGTGTGGCTTGGATAGGTAAAGGAAAAGGCAAGGAGAAAGTAGTAGTCATCACGCTTGGAACGGGCTTTGGTAGTGCATACATCGATGGGGGCGTGCCTATCGTGGAGCGCGAAGATGTGGCACCAGAAGGCTGTTTGTGGCATTTGAAATTCAAAGATGGCATTGCCGATGAATACTTTAGCACCCGCTGGTTTACAGGAGAGTACGAAAAGAGAACGGGTAAAGCCATTCAAGGGGTAAAAGATGTGATTGATACGCCATTGAAAGATGAATTATTTACTGAGTTTGGCGAGAATTTAGGAAACTTCATGGCTCCTTGGCTTAATAAATTTAATGCCGATATCTTAGTCATGGGCGGAAACATTTCGCTGGCTTATCCACATTTTGAAAAAGCATTGCTCGAAACTTTAAAACAAAATGGAAACCAAACGCCTGTGGCTGTTTCGGAACTAATGGAAGACGCAGCGATGATTGGTGCCGCACGCACTTTTGACGAAACTTATTGGGCAAAGGTAAAAGATAATTTACCGAAGTTTTAGATTTTTAATCAATTAAATTGTGTTATTATGGGAATGTGTGCTTGTTATTATTTGTTAAATAAGGAAGATGAACTTTTAAATCTTTCGAGCAAAGGCGAAGAGGAATTGTTAGATTATATTGACGAAAATTTAAGCGAAAGCGAAGACCTTGTGGATATTGATAAAATGTGGGACGCCTTGCACTTTGTGTTTACTGGCTCCGAATGCGGTATCGATTTGGAAAATCCTTTATCTATTGCCGTAGCAGGAGAAATTGAATTAGAAATCAGCGATGGACTCGTGGCATTGGTAAGTAAAGAAAAAATCCCCCAAGTGGTAAAAGCACTTTCCGAATTTGATATGCCTAAGGCATTAGAAAATTTTAGTATGCAAAAATGCAAAGAGGCAGAACTTTACCCCGACATTTGGGATTATGATGATGAATTAGAAGTAATAAAAGAAGAATTGCAAGTAGCTTACGATGAGCTTTTAGCCTTGTATCAAAAGGCAGAAGAACAAGGAAAAAGCGTTCTGGTAACTATTTATTAATTGAAAAAATACAGAGATGAAAGCCTTTCTATGGGGATTTCATTCTACAAAAATCCATTGATGAAAATTAGAATTTTACTTTTTTTGTTAATTTTGTTTACCGCTTGTGCTACGCGTAAAATCTCTTATAACCGAGAGAAAATAATTCATAGCTATTTGCCCTCCTATACCGTTTTTGTTGATAATGAGCCATTGGAATTCAATAATTTATATCTTGATAAAGAAAATATTAATAATGTAGAGATAGATAATAAAAATAAGACTTTATATATCAATCAATTGAAGAAAGAAGAATTCTTGAATTTGAATGATTTATTAAAAGAAAAAAGCATTAATGTAGCAATGGTTATTATTAATGGTTTGCCTATTTACGATAGTTTGTGGGCAAAGACTAAGCTTTCGCCAAGAGCCATAAAATCAGTGAATATTCTGAAAAAAGAAAAAATGGAACATGGTATGATTTGCCGTCCTCTCAAAGGTGATTTTTTATTTATTAAAACAGATTAAATCAAAAAAAATGAAAAAAATATATTTAGTATTATTTATCGTAATTCAATGCGCGGTGAAAGCACAAGTGGAAAACTTGAGTATAAATATATTTGATGGCAAAAGTTTCCAAACGGATCAAATTATCGGATATGAAAAATTGTCTCCACAACTTATTAGATTGTCAAAATTAGATTCTGAATATCCATATGGAAACATAACTACATTTTTTAAAAATAATTTTATTTCTGGTAATGAAGGTTCATGTGGTAATGAGTGTAGAATAACTGTTTATGGTAAATACACTTTAAAAAAGAACAAAATAAAATTATTTATAAATAAAATTGAATATTGGAAAGATTGTAAAGCTCCAGATAAAATAATCAATAAAACTATTGGAACTTATACTTGGGAAGAGCAAGTAAACGGAGATGTACTTATGAAAAAAATAAAAAAATGAAAAAAATATTATTATTAGCATTTGTATGCTTTTATTATACTCAAATACAAGCGCAAGTCAATGAATATTCTGTCAGCCCCGTGGATTATGTAAATCCGCTGATGGGCACGGATTCTAAATTTGCGCTCTCCAACGGGAACACCTATCCCGCCATTGGTCGGCCATGGGGCATGAACCTCTGGACGCCACAGACCAATAAAAATGGCGATGGCTGGGTGTATCAATACAGTGCCGATAAAATCAACGGGTTTAAACAAACACATCAGCCTTCGCCGTGGATGAACGATTATGGAGCCTTTGCCATTATGCCCATCGTGGGTAAATTACGATTTGAGGAAGATGATCGCGCCAGCTGGTATTCGCACAAGACAGAGGAAGCCACTCCGTATGATTATAAAGTGTATTTGGCAGATGAAGACATCACTGCCGAATTAGCCCCAACCGATCGTGCGGCGATTTTGCAATTTACTTATCCTAAAACCGATTCTGCCATGATTGTGGTAGACGCTTATCACAAAGGTTCTTGGGTGAAATACTTGTCTAAAGAAAACAAAATTGTGGGCTACAACACCTTTAACAATGGCGGCGTGGCAGATAATTTCAAGAATTATTTTGTGATAGAATTAAGCCAAAAACCAGATTTTTATAAAACTTGGAACAATGGCAAATTTGAAAATTCTCCCGAGGTGAAAAGCGAAAGATCGGGTATAGTTATAGGCTTTAATAAAACTAAAAAAGGCGAAAAAATCATTTGCCGTGTCGCATCATCATTCATCAGTTTGGAGCAAGCCGAGCAAAATTTAAAAGCTGAATTAGGCTCAAAATCTTTAGCCCAAGTAAAAGAAGAAGGTAAAAAGGAGTGGAACGAAGTTTTGTCTAAAGTCTTGGTAAAAGGTGGCGACGAAAACCAAATGCGCACTTTTTATTCTTGCTTGTATCGCATGGTGTTTTTCCCGCTTAGAATGTACGAAATCACTCAAAATGGCGACATCGTACACTACAGTCCGCAAAACGGAAAAGTGGCAAAAGGCTATAAATTTGCAGGCACAGGCTTTTGGGACACTTTCAGAGCCTTGTATCCTTTCTTAAACTTGATGTATCCTTCGATTAATAAGCAAATGCAAGAAGGCTTAATCAATGATTACAAAGAAGGTGGCTGGTTGCCAGAATGGTCTTCGCCAAGCTATCGCGGAATCATGATTGGTAACAATTCGGCATCGGTAGTGGCAGAGGCTTACATCAAAGGTTTGCGTGGCTACGACATCGAAACGCTGTACGAGGCACTGATTCATGGTGCCAATAACGAAGGTCCCGAAGCTACGGGAAGAAAAGGTGTGGCGTATTATAATCAATTGGGCTATGTGCCAAACGATGTGGACATCAACGAGAATGTGGCGCGTTCGCTTGAATATGCCTACGATGATTTTGCGATTTATCAATTGGCTAAAGCCTTGAAAAAGCCTAAAAAAGAAATCGAAAAATACCGCCAAAAAGCCTTTAATTATAAAAAATTATTTAAGCCAGAAAATAAATTAATGGCTCCTAAAAACAAAGACGGCAAATTTTCGCCCAACTTCAATCCATTTTCTTGGGGCGGAGCCTTTACCGAGGGCAACAGTTGGCACTACTCGTGGTCGGTATTTCAGGACATAGAGGGCTTAAAGAATTTAATGGGCGGAAACCGAGAATTTGTACAAATGCTGGATTCTATTTTTGTGATGCCGCCTACTTATGAGGCTTCGTATTATGGCGGAATCATCCACGAAATCAGAGAAATGCAAGTGATGGGCATGGGGCAATATGCACACGGAAATCAGCCGATTCAGCACATGATTTATTTGTATGATTATGCGGGCGAGCCGTGGAAAACCCAAAAATGGGCACGCGAGGTGATGAACCGTATGTATAACGCCAATCCAGATGGCTATTGTGGCGATGAGGACAATGGGCAAACATCGGCTTGGTATGTGTTCTCTGCCCTGGGCATGTATCCCGTAACGCCTGCTTACCCTGAGTATGCGCTGGGTGCACCATTGTTTAAAGAAGCGACTTTAAGTTTTGAAAATGGCAAAAAATTGAAAATTGAAGCTCCGAACAATTCTGCCCAAAACCGCTATGCCGACAAGGTGTGGGTGAATGGCAAATTGTATGATAAAAACTATTTTAATCATTTTGATTTGCTCAAAGGCGGCGTCATTAAATTCGACATGCAAGCCGAGCCCAATAAAAAGCGTGGAACGAGCAAAAACGCTTATCCTTTCTCAATGAGCTTGGAGCGATAATATGTTAAAAGGTTTTGCTATACGGCAAAACCTTTTTAAATTTACTAAAGTTAAATTTTGAATCATGAAAAAATTGTTTACTTTATTTTTAGGGCTGTGGATGATAAATGCAGTTTTTGCAGAGTGTGCATCAGGAAATCTGATAGCTTTTCCTCAGAATGAAAAAGTGAGCCAAAATAGCCTTTTTATGATTGAGGGCTATATGCTTTATCAAGATATAGTTCAATTTTTGGGTAATAAATATCCTGTGTATTTGAAAAGTGAGCAAGAAAAAATTCCGCTGCAAGTGGTGGAGTATTGCAAGGGGGAATATGATTTAGAGCAAGTGATACTCAAGCCTCAAAGGCTTCCCAAAGCAGGTGTTACCTATGTGCTTTTTGTAGACAATCTGCCAGAATATTTAAATACTTATGAAAATGGAAAAAGGCTTAAAAATCGGAGGCTTAATACATATTATATCTTAAATGAACAAGATACAAAAAAGCCTACATTAAGTGGAATTCCAAAATTTATGAAAAGTATATTTGAGCAATATGGTTGTGGAAATGATGTATATGCTATTTTTAGTAATTCTGCAAAAGATGATGATTCGGAGATTTGGGTAAAAACGACTGTAAAAAATTTGGACACGGGAGAAGTGATGCAATACTACATTAAGCCCTTTAATGGTAAACTCTATGTGGGAAACGGCATGTGTAGTGGTGCTTTCAATTTTGGAGATAGTAAGCAGTTTTCAGTCGTTTTCAGCTTTATGGATTCATCTGGCAATGTGAGTGATGCTAATATTGAGCCTGTCATTTTTGAAAATCCGATATATCACAAGAAAAGTAAATGATTGTAAACCAAAAAATATAATTTCTTAAAGGTTTTGTCTCGTGGCAAATAAAGCTAAAAAATTTTATCATTTAATGATTTCTCTTCCCCAAATGATTGGTGTACAAGAACACGGGGATTAAAATCAAAAGCATCACAGGCTGAATAATCAATCGGCGGATGTAGAAGCCTGCCGTGAAACCCAAACTTGAAAACTCCGTTTTTAAGCTATAATAATACAACCCAAAAAATACCAAGGCTCCCACCACATACACCAGTGCACTAAACTGCACATAGGCTTTTTTTCTAAAAATTAAAGCAATGATGCCGAGCGAAATGAGTGTGTTTAGCCCATATCTAAAAAGCATGCTGAGCAGGTGTTTTGTCAAGTCCATTTGGGGAAATGCTACATGATGATAATCCGTTTTGAAATAAGCCAAAAGCGGATCGTAGAACAATTCGGTTTGGAAAAAGCGAACTGCCATCAGCGCAAAAATCAATACAACGACAAGTGCCCAGCGTAGAAATTTCATCAGTTTTTATTTTTTAGCACAAAAAACACAATCCAGATAATCCACAACACCACTACCATTCCGTAAATAATGGCAGGGAACAGATAATCGTGCGCCAATTCGCTGTATTCGGCGTGGTAGGCAAAAATATAATTGAGGATTGCAATGCGTGTAATATTGGTAAAATGCAGCAAAATCACGCCCCCCACCGAATACAGGAAACTCGGCAAAAGCTTTTTGGAAAATGCAATGATAAACGAAACGAAAATAATCATAATTGCAATGGCATTGCACCCTTCGTTTATGATACATACATAGCGGCCATTCAGCAAGAAACGGCGAAAAGTCTCTCCTGCTATCTGTTCAGAATTGGCATTGAAGCCCAGCCACTGCATCACTTGTGCGGTGCTTTCTGCCACCCAAGCCGTGAAGGGATCTGCAATTTGTTTTAACTCAGAAAAATGTTGCAAATATTGGCTATACAACAAAGTGAGCACAATATAAGTGATAAAGAATTTGGCAATGAGCCACAATGCGGGTTTAAATTCCTTTAAATTCATAATTAAATGCAAATGTAGAAGATTATTTTTTATTTTTGCCTTAAATTCAGAATTATGAGCGATTTAAGAAAGAGAATTGATACGATTTTTGAGGCAAATCAAGAATTAGATAGCACTTTACAAAAGATTTGTAAATTGTTGTATGATGAGGTAAAGCACTTCAATTGGGTGGGCTTTTACTTTAAAAATGGAGATAAACAAGAGCTAAAGTTAGGACCTTACGAAGGTGCCCCAACTGAGCACACCATTATTCCATATGGCAAAGGAATTTGCGGACAAGTGGCGGTGAGCAACGAGACTTTTATCTCGCAAGATGTGTATGCCGAGGAAAACTATTTGGCGTGTAGCATTGAGACCAAGGCAGAAATCGTGGTGCCAATTTTTAAAAACGGAGAAAATGTAGGGCAAATCGATATTGATTCGCATTATGCCAATTCCATCAGCAAGGAAGATGAGGAGTTGCTCAATTACATTTGCGAGCGTGTAGGGAAAATGCTTTAAAATCGGATTTTTTTCAAAATAATATAAAACCAAGGGCGATTGCTTTTTGCAATCGCCCTTGGCTTTTATAAAAGTTTATAATCTTAAAAATTAAGGTAAAACTTCTTTCATAATGTAGCCTTGTGAGCCGTTTGGAATAGGGATACTCAATTTTTGAGAAAGCGTAGGAGCTACATCGGTAATGTTATAGCGAGTGAAGCTTTCGCCTGGTTTCACTTTCCAGCCATACCAAATGTTTGGTACATGCGTATCGTATAGGTAAGTAGTCCCGTGAGTGGTACCTTTGGCACCGTATTCCATGTATTGCGGGTCTAGCAACACAACGATGTCTCCGTTTTGTTTAGGGTCGTAGCCACGCTCGATTAAGCTTAAATTGTAATCAGTTGGGTTTCCTTGCAAGATGTCATTTCGGGAGTAGGTGCGTGCTACAAATGGTTTTTCGTTTGTCCAGTCGCATATTTCACGAACGATTTTGTCATAATCCAATTTTTTGTTTTTGATGTATTCGTCGTTCAAGAAAATATTTTGGTTAGAATAATTTGTAATCAATTCTTTGCCATAAATTGGCGTAAAATGTTCTTGCATTTCTTTGAAAAATGCTTTGTAATCCAGATTTTTTACATGGTATTTATGGTCGAGCAAGAAGTTTGGATTTTCTGCTGCAGCGTGGTCGGCACTCAAGAAAAGCAGATAATTGCCTTTTCCTACTTTTTGGTCAAGGAAGTTTAGTAAATCAGCGATGTTTAGATCTAATCTTAAGTAAGTGTCTTGAATCTCCATAGAACGCGGTGCAAAATTGTGTCCTACATAATCGGTAGAAGAGAAGCTAATTGCTAAGAAATCTGTAAATTCTCCTTTTCCTAGATTTTCATGCTCTATGGCTTCTTTGGCTAAATGAGCTACCATATCGTTCCCGTAAGGAGTAGTTTTTAATACGCTGTAGTTGCCAGTTTTTTTAGTAACTTTCTTTAAATCATAAGGAAAGACAGGCTTATCTAGCCCAGGGAATCCCGCTTCGTATGGGGTGAGGTCTGGAGTGCTCTCGTCGTATTCTTTGGCATCTTTAAGCAATTTCCAGCCTTGTTTTATGAATTTTTCTGGTTCTTTTTTAGCATTATAATTTTTTACCCACTGTGGCAACTCTTTCATGTAAAATGTGCTTGAGATAAAGTTGCAATTTTTGTCCATCCAGTAAGCCGCATCGGCAAAGTGCCCAGCTGGCAAAATTGCCCCACGATCTTTTACCGAAATCCCGATTACTTTTCCGCGGAAGTTGTTGTTAAGTTTCAAAGCATCGGTTACGGTAGTGGCTTTTAGGCGGTGAGGAGACATTCTCCCTTGTTTGTCATCTGGAGCGATGCCCACGCTCTGCATATTGTTATCTGAAGTGCAATACACAAAATCCTTCTCGCCACGGTGGTACCAGGAGTTCCCTACAATGCCATGAATGGCAGGCGTAGTCCCTGTGTAGAGGCTAGAGTGCCCTGGTGCCGTATAAGTAGGCATATAATTGTAGTGTGTGTTTTTGAAATTAAAGCCCTCCCTCATCAATCGCTTAAAACCATCGTTGGAGAAATCACTATTGTAGCGATACAGATAATCGGGGCGCATTTGGTCCACCACAATGCCTACAACTAGTTTGGGTTGTTCTACTTGCCCAAAGCCCACGCAAAGTGCGCTTAAAGCAAGGCTGCTTAGAATCTTCTTCATATTACTTATTTAGATTTAAGGCACTAAATTAGTAAATTAGCGGCAAGTGAGGCTTATTTTGAGTGTGAAAAAATGTTTAAATTTCTATGCTAAACATAGCAGGGGCGGGATTCTTTACTTCTTTTTTTTCAATTCTAGTGTTAAAAGTAAAAAAGGTTTTCAACACCCGCCGTTTGAAAATTTTTTAAAGCTTTATGTACAAAAGGCTTATCCGTATTTTCAACAAGGAGTGTTCATTTGTGGCTTGCACGCTTTGATATAATTTATATAACTTAGGGCTTCGAAATTTCACCAAATTAGAATTAACCAACTAAAAAACAAAAGCTTAAAAGTATGGGCGTTTTTGATAAAAGAATAAATTACAAACCATTTGAGTATCCAGAGATACTACAATTTACCGAGGCTATTAACAAATCATTTTGGGTGCATTCAGAGGTAGATTTCACAGCCGATATTCAGGATTTTCATTCCCAAATATCGGAGCAAGATCGCAATGCTGTGAAAAACAGCTTGCTAGCCATTGCACAAATCGAAGTAGCCGTGAAAACTTTTTGGGGCAATCTCTATAAACATATGCCAAAACCAGAGATGAATGGATTAGGGGCCACCTTTGCAGAGTGCGAATTTAGGCACTCAGAGGCGTATTCAAGGTTGCTCGAAGTTTTGGGCTACAATGATGAGTTTGAAAAAGTGATAGAAGTCCCAGTCATTAGAAAAAGAATTGAGTACCTCAATGAGGCGCTGAAAGATGCCAACTCGGAAGACCATAAGGCCTATGTAATGTCCCTTTTAATGTTTAGCATTTTGATTGAAAATGTATCACTATTTAGCCAATTTGCCATCATATTATCATTCACAAGGTTTAGAGGCTATATGAAAAATGTTTCCAACATCATCGCGTGGACCTCGGTAGATGAGCAAATTCACGCCAATGCAGGAATTTATTTAATCAATAAAATTAAAGAAGAGCAGCCGCAATTATTGCAAGAGAAAGAGGATGCGCAAATTTATGCCTTAATCCAAGAATCCATCAATATAGAAGCGCAGATTCTAGACTGGATTTTTGAGCAAGGCGAAATCCCAAATATCACCAAAGAAAATCTACTAAACTTTATGAAATTCAGGGTGGATGATAGCTTGGTGAAAATCGGAATGAAGCCATTGTTTAATGTACTTAGCGAGGATTATAAAGCAATGGAATGGTTTGAGCAAGAGGTGTTTGCCAATTCGCTTGATGATTTCTTTGCCAAACGCCCCGTGGACTATACTAAGCACGACAAAAGTTTCTCGGCTAATAATTTATTCTAAAAAATAAAAAGCATAAAATATGACAGAGGCCATCAAACAAGAAATGATTTACAATTTTAGTAAAGATTTCACCCTCGGCGAATACATTTATATGGCAATGGGGCTCGTGGGCGAGCACCGCGTATGTATAGCCGTGGCGTATAAAATAGATTATTGCATCAAAAAAGCCAATCAATTCACCGCCGCAGATGCCAATGTGAAATTTACCCATATCAACAAAGTAAAGGTGGGCGAAACAAGCGCCACACAAAAATTTGAATTATAAAATTAAAACCCTAAAATATACCAACACAAAAAAATGTCTGAAGAAAAAAATATATGGTGGCTCAATGAGGAGTCTGAACAAATGCTGAACCGTGGATACCTGCTAAAAGGCGAAACCGTAGAGGGCGCCATAGAGCGCATTACCACCGCCGCTGCCAAAAGACTATACAAGCCAGAGCTACAACCCCGCTTTGAGGAAATCATACGCAAGGGCTGGATGAGCCTCTCATCACCCGTGTGGGCCAATATGGGTACCCAGCGCGGATTACCCATTTCGTGTTTTAATGTCTATGTACCCGATAGCATAGAGGGAATCACACACAAATTAGCCGAAGTCATTATGCAAACCAAAATCGGAGGAGGCACCTCGGGCTACTTCGGAGAGCTAAGACACCGCGGAACAGCCGTTACCGATAATGGTAAATCTTCTGGTTCTGTAAGTTTTATGAAACTTTTTGATACCGCAATGGATGTGGTTTCTCAAGGAGGTGTTCGCCGTGGAGCGTTTGCGGCCTATCTGGATATAGATCACCCAGATGTCGAAGAATTTTTGCATATAAAAGACATCGGGAACCCAATCCAAAATTTATTCTATGGCGTGTGCGTGCCAGATTATTGGATGAATGATATGATTGAAGGAGATATGGATAAGCGCAGAATTTGGGCCAAAGTGCTAGAATCTCGCCAGAAAAAAGGCCTGCCTTATATCCTCTTCTCAGACAATGTAAATAGGCAAAAACCACAAGTGTATAAGGACCACAATATGGTCATCAATTCAAGCAACTTATGCTCAGAAATTATGCTACCATCATCAGTAGACGAGTCATTCATCTGTTGCCTATCCTCTATGAATTTAGAATTATTTGATGAGTGGAAGGATACCGATGCCGTGCAGCTTGCCATCTACTTCCTTGATGCCGTAATTTCAGAGTTTATTGAGAAAACAGAAGGGAATTTCTATCTCTCCTCTGCAAGAAAATTTGCTATGCGCCACCGCGCACTCGGGCTTGGTGCGTTGGGCTATCACTCCTATTTGCAGAAAAATATGATTCCATTTGAAAGTATGGAGGCTAAGCAATTCAACGCCAAAGCCTTTAAGTTAATCAGAGATGAGGCCATCAAAGCAAGTGAGCAATTAGCCGAAATCTATGGCGAGCCAGAAATGCTGAAAGAATATGGCCGTAGAAATACCACCCTTATGGCAATTGCGCCCACCACTTCAAGCTCGGCAATTCTTGGGCAAACTTCTCCAGGGATAGAGCCCTACGCAAGTAATTATTACAAAGCAGGTTTAGCCAAAGGAAACTTTATGCGCCAAAATAAATATTTGAAAAAATTATTGGCAGAAAAAGGCATGGATACCGAAGATATTTGGAGAAATATTATGCTAAACCATGGTTCTATTCAGCAATTGGAAGGATTAACTCAACGAGAAAAAGATGTGTTTAAAACATTCAAAGAAATTTCTCCTATGGAAATCATCACACAAGCTGCTCAGCGTCAGCAGTTCATAGACCAAGCACAGAGCTTGAACTTAAATATTCCATCGTCTATGCCTGTAAAAGATGTCAATGCTTTGATGATTGAAGCTTGGCGTTTAGGCGTAAAAACTTTGTATTATCAGCGAAGCCAATCTGTTTCTAAAGAATTGATGGTGAATTTCGTAAAATGTGCAAGCTGCGAAGGATAATCTTTAGTAATTATTTAATAAAAAACGACCTTCGGGTTATGAGCCCGAAGGTCGTTTTATTTTATCTCAAAAAAACACCCAAAATCTATTTTTTTGGAGGGAATTTTTTGAATAAATCTTGGATTGCTGATTGAATAATCTTCTCCGAATCTGCCCTAGTAGAAAATTCTTTGCAAAACACGCCTTGCCAAATCAAATGTTGATTGCTCGCATTCAGCATTTCAATTACTAAATCTTTTTGTAATTTTTTGGTTTTGATAGGGATACCCACTTGCATACTTGTTCCAAAACCACCGCCATAGCTACCTGTCCCGATGCCTACGGTATTGGTATTTGTCACGATTTGCTCGGCTGGTTTTATATCAATCAAAACTTGTGGATTATCCGATTTTTGCCATGATTTAGCTTTCAATTCTTGGTCGATTGCACGCACAATTCGTGTTTGGTCGAGCTGATTTACACCGTTCCAATCAATATCCGAGAAATAATTGTAAGTTTTAAGTTGGCTAAAATCCACACCGTGATCGTAGTCGGTATCTACATGAGCAGAGATACAAGAGGTTAATAAAAACAACGAAAAGATAAAATATAAATGTTTCATAATTAATCAATAATGTTCACCTCTCTTTCTAATTCTATACCAAACTGATTTTGGATTGATTGGATAATCTCTGTCGAGAAATCATACACTTCTTTTCCTGTCCCAAAATCTGGGTTGATGAGCACCAAAGCTTGCATGTGGTGTACGCCCACTTTGCCCATGCGCTTGCCTTTCCAGCCGGCTTTTTCAATCAGCCAGCCTGCAGGAATCTTCACAAGTGTATCGTCTACACGATAATGTGGAATTTCGGGATATTTTTGTTCAAGTTTAAGATATGTTTCCTTTGGGACGATTGGATTTTTAAAGAAACTTCCCGTGTTAGGGCAAATTTTTGGATCGGGCAATTTGCTCGAACGAATGCTGATTACGGCATCGCTAATTTCTTGAATTGTAGGATTTTCAATATTTTTTGAAGCTAATTCTTGCTGAATTGCTCCATACGAAATTCGTAATTCGTGGTCTTTTTTAGTCAGTTTGAAAGTTACCGCCGTTACGATAAATTTACCTTTTAATGCTCGTTTAAAGATGGATTCTCTATATCCAAATTGGCATTCAGCATTACTGAAAGTTTTAAGTGTAAGATTTTCAATGTCAAAAGCTTCTACATGCTCTATGTGGTTTTTGACTTCTACGCCATAAGCACCGATATTCTGAATTGGTGAGGCGCCCACTGTGCCAGGAATCAGAGAAAGATTTTCTAATCCGCCCCAATTTTTGGCCAAACAGTTTAAAATAAATTCATGCCAATTTTCGCCTGCTGCTACTTTAAGCCAAATATGATTTTTGGTTTCTTTTTCTACGGAAATTCCTTTTAAGTCGATTTTTAAAATATCGCCATCAAAATCATGTAAAAAAAGAACATTTGAGCCTCCTCCCAAAACATAGAAATTCGGATTTTTATTTTCGGTAAAATATTGTTTTAAATCCTCTATGCTTTCAATTTCAATCAGGCGTTTGGCTTGAACATCGAGTGCGAGCGTAGTAAATTCCTTTAATGATGAATTTTCAATAATTTTAGCCATGATTTACAAGGTATTATTTGGATATTCTTTCAATGCGATTTCTAAGGCATCGAGTGCATCTTTTAAATCCTCGACATTGAGCACATACGCCAATCGAGCTTGGTTTTTACCCAAATCGGGCGTGAAATAAAAGCCTTGCATAGGGGCAAACATCAGGGTTTTTCCCTCGTGAGAGAAGTCTTTCAATAGCCAAATGGCAAATTTTTCAGCATCATCTATGGGCAGCTCCACGGCACAATAAAAGGCACCTGTGGGGGTGGGGCATACCACACCAGGGATTTGATTAAGGCGCTGCACCATAAAGTCGCGGCGTTTTCTGTACTCTTCGTTGGCTTCTTTTAGGTATTGGTGTGCGTGGTTGAGTGCCACAGTACCTAGTTTTTGGCTTGTGATACAGGGGCTTAGCCTAGCCTGCCCATATTTTAAGACACTGGCGAGAAAATCTTTATTTTTAGAAACAATCGCGCCGAGGCGTATACCACACATACTGAATCGTTTAGATTCGGAATCAATCATAATGGCATTTTGTGCCAATTCTGGGAAATGCAAAATGGAGGTATGCTCCTTTTCGTACGAAAATTCTCGGTACACTTCATCAGAGATGATGAATAAATCGTGTTTTAGAGCCAAGTTTTTTAACTGTTCAAACTCTTGCCGAGAGTACATATAGCCCGTGGGGTTTCCAGGGCTACAAATCAGGATTGCCTTAGTTTTCGGGGTGATTAATTGCTCAAAATCAGCAATGGCGGGAAGGGTGAAGCCATCATTTATATAAGAGGTAACGGGGATAAATTCTACATCGGTCTCGTGGGCAAAGCCGTTATAATTAGCATAAAAAGGCTCTGGGACTATGATTTCATCGCCCGCATCGGCAATGGCATTAAAGGTGAAAAATAGAGCCTCTGAGCCCCCATTGGTGGCAATGATTTCTTCTGGCGAAATAGGGATATTCCGTTGCTTGTAATATTGGCTCAGAGCCTCGCGGTACTCTTGTGTGCCTTCCGAGCTAGTGTATGACAAAATATTTTTTTGCCAGTCTTTCAACGCATTGATGGCGCAAGCGGGGCTATCAATATCAGGCTGGCCAATGTTAAGGTAAAAGACTTTTTTGCCCTCACTCTCAGTGGCTTTGGCGTAAGGCATAAGTTTTCTAATCGGAGATTCTGGCATTTTATGCGCTCTGTTTGATATTTTAGTCATAACATTAATTTAAGATGTTTTGTGAACGAATTTAATAACTTGGTATTGTTTTTGTTTATATTTAAACAGTCGTAAAGATACGAAAATTAATAACTAATAAAACACAAAATTATGAGTAAAGCAAAACAAACAGGAACTATTTTAGGAAGTTTAATTATAGGAGCATTAGCCGGAGGAATTGCCGCTTTGTTATTGACACCACATAGTGGAGAGGAAACTAGAGAAAAATTGAAAAAAGAGGCAGATAGACTTCGTGAAGAGTTAAAAGATTATAGTTCAGACTTTAGCGATAAGGCTAAAAAGGTAAAGAAAGATTTAGAAAAAAAGCTTAAGAAAACAGAAGCTGAGCTTTTAGATATCGAAGAAGAGCTAGGAGTTTAATTTTTAATCTTGTTAAATATGTTTGGAGGAGTTAAAAATTATGTACAAGATCAAGTGATGCTTGCAAAGTTAGAGGTAGTAGAAGGGGCAGGAAAGGCTGCTGGTTCTATTGTGGCCATTATATTTATGGCACTTTTTGGAATTTTCTTCTTTACTTTTTTAGGAATTGCGGGTGCTTACTATCTTTCAATTTATTTTGAATCTTACATCTATGGTTTTTTAGCAATGGCAGGCGTATTCTTATTGTTGCTGATTTTATTTGCAATTTTTAAAAAAGCAATTCAAAATTTAGTAGCTAATATTATCGTAGCTGCTACCATGGGTAGTAAAAAAGTTAAGAAAAAATAATGGAAGAAATAAGGTCGCTTAAAGATTTAAGAAGAAAAAAATTAGAACTGCAACAGAATCTAACCCGTGGGCTAGATAACCCCATAAGTAGCATTGCAGGCTTGTTTAGTGCATTTAATAGCCAAAGAAAGCTGCGAAAAATGAACAAAAAGTTAGCACTTAGTAGTGAGAAGCCTCAGCGAAATGAGCTGATAGATGAGGGTGCCAAAACAGTGCTTACATTCATTGCTAGTGCCGTGGTGAGCCGATTGAAGCTGGGTACTATTCCCAAAATCATTATCACCTCTGGGGTTGCACTGGCCACGCCGTATATTGTGGATTTTGTTCAGAAAGAAATCAGAAATCGTAAAAATAAAGAGAGATAAATACCAAAAAAACGCTCTCTCAATTAAAAAAATAGCCACAGTGTTTTTTACGCTGCGGCTATTTTTCATTTAAAAACTAAAAAATCTCTTATTCTTTTATAATTCCCTTGATTCTCAGTATTTTTCTTCCGTTTTGTACAGCATTGGACAGAACGGTGATGGATTTGTTGAAAGAATCAGGGAGATTGGTGTTATAGCGAACTTTTATTTGTCCTTTGGCGCCAGGTGCAATCACTTCGGTGGGTTTTGGGTATTCCGCAGCGGTGCACCCACAAGAGGTTTGTACTTTCTTGATAATTAAAGGCTTGTCGCCAGTATTGGTGAAGACAAAAACGCGTTCGCCATTTGCTCCCTTAGCTACCTCGCCGTAATCGATTGTTTCTTTTTCAAATGTGATTTCCTGCGCACTGGCAGCAGTTAGCCCCACTAATGCAAAAGAAACTGCAAATAATAACTTTTTCATATCTATTATTTTAAAATGCAAATTTAAGTATTTTTTTATAACTAATTTTAATCTTAAATTTGCGGTTCAGAAAAATAGTATTCAAATAATATACCATTCTTTATGGAAATACCATCAAAATACAACCCAAAGCATACCGAGGAGCGTTTATACAACTTTTGGCAGGATAACGGATTCTTCCATTCTGAGCCCGATGATAGGCCTGCATACACCATTGTAATCCCACCTCCAAATGTAACTGGCGTATTGCACATGGGGCATATGTTGAACAACACAATTCAAGATATTTTAATTAGAAAAGCCCGTATGTCTGGCTTTAACGCTTGTTGGGTGCCAGGTACCGATCATGCATCAATTGCTACCGAGGCAAAAGTAGTTAAAAGATTGAAGGAGCAAGGCATAGAGAAAACCGATTTGTCTCGCGACGAATTTTTGCAACACGCTTGGGACTGGACACACGAGCACGGTGGCAAAATCCTTGAGCAGCTTAAAAAGCTAGGTGCTTCTTGTGATTGGGAGCGTACTAAATTTACTTTAGATGAAGATTTGTCTGAAGCGGTAACCAAAGTTTTTGTGGATTTATACAACAAAGGAAAAATCTACCGCGGATACAGAATGGTAAACTGGGATCCAGAAGCCAAAACCAACATTTCAGACGAGGAGGTGATTTTCAAAGAGCAAAATGGTAAATTATATTATTTAAAGTACAAAATCGAGGGTTCTGAGGAGTTCTTGCAAGTTGCTACCACTAGACCAGAAACTATTTTTGGAGATGTGGCAATCTGCGTGAATCCAGAAGATGAGCGATATAAACATTTAGTTGGTAAAAAAGTAATTGTTCCGATTGTGAATCGTGTGATTCCAATCATAGCCGATGAATATGTAGACATTGAGTTTGGTACAGGTGCGTTGAAAATTACGCCAGCACACGACACCAATGACTACGAAATCGGTAAAAAATATGATTTAGAAATCATCGATGCTTTAGATGATGATGGTTGTTTAAATCAGCATGGATTGCATTACAATGGTAAAGACAGATTTGAAGTAAGAAAACTCATTGCGCAAGAATTAGAAGAAAAAGATTTATTGCTAAAGGCTGAAGATTATATAAATAAAGTAGGCACCTCCGAGCGCACAGGAGCTGTGATAGAGCCTAAACTTTCAGTACAATGGTACTTGAAAATGAAAGAATTGGCACAAAAAGCACTCGATGCCGTAGCCGATAGTGAGGTGAAACTATACCCAGATAAATTCCGAAACACTTGGAACCACTGGCTAGAAAATGTTCACGATTGGAACATCTCTCGTCAGCTATGGTGGGGACACCGCATTCCAGCATATTTCTATGGCGAAGGTATGGAGGATTATGTAGTGGCAGAAACTGCAGAGCAAGCTTTAGCTTTAGCCCAAGAAAAAACAAATAATACAGATTTAAAACTAGAAGATTTAAAACAAGACGAAGACGCCCTAGACACTTGGTTCTCTTCTTGGTTGTGGCCAATTTCAGTTTTCAATGGAATTAATGAACCAGAAAACGAAGAAATTAAATATTATTACCCAACAAGGGATTTGGTGACAGGGCCAGACATCATGTTCTTCTGGGTGGCAAGAATGGTTATGGCTGGGTACGAATACCGCCAAGAGAAGCCATTCTCAAATGTGTATTTCACAGGATTGGTTCGAGATAAGCAAAGAAGAAAAATGTCTAAATCTCTCGGGAACTCGCCAGACCCCATTGAGCTAATGACTAAATATGGGGCCGATGGCGTGCGCGTGGGCTTAATGCTCGCATCTTCTGCGGGGAATGATTTGCTATTTGACGAAGATTTATGTCTGCAAGGGCGTAATTTTGCCAATAAAATCTGGAACGCTTTCCGTTTGGTTTACCATTGGGAAACAGCACCAAACGAAGAAACCGAAGTGGCTAAAAATGCAAATGCATGGTTCAGAGCCAAATTCAATAAGACATTGGTAGAAATGAATCATAACTTTGAGCAATTCAGAATTTCAGATGCGTTGATGTCTTTGTATAAATTGATTTGGGATGATTTCTGTTCTTGGTATTTAGAGGCAATTAAGCCAGATTTCCAACAACCAATTGCAGAGCAAACCAAGGCACAAGCCATCGCATTTTTAGAAGATTTAATTAAATTATTACACCCATTTATGCCATTCTTGACCGAAGAGATTTGGCAAAACATCAAAGAAAGAAAAGTAGAGGAGGCGTTGATAGTTTCATCGTATCCAGAAGCGCAAGCTTTTGACGAAAAAGTGTTGGAATTGTTTGAAAATAGTGCCGAAATCGTTTCAGGAATCCGTACAATTCGCAAAGAGAAAAACATTCCAAATAAAGAGAAATTAAATCTATTTACTGAAAATTCAGACACTTTCTTAACGGCTGTAGTGGAGAAATTAGGAAATCTAAATCCAATCGAATTTTCAAGCGAAAAACCGAATAATGCTCAAACTTTCAGAGTAGGTGTGCAAGAGTTTCATGTGCCACTCGAGGGCTTAATTGATGCCGAAGCAGAAATCGAGAAATTAGAAGCAGATAAAAAATATTTGGAAGGTTTCTTGAAATCCGTGGAGAAAAAATTGAGCAACGAGCGATTTGTAGCCAATGCACCTGAGCAAGTGGTGGCCATGGAGCGAAAAAAACAAGCCGATGCTACCGAAAAAATCGCTTTGATTGAAGAGCAATTGAAATCGTTGAGAGGATAAAAATGGCAGAGCATCAAGAAGAAATCGATCAATATTTAGCCAAGCACTACATCAACAAAAGTAATTGGCTGAGAGCTGCGGTATTGGGTGCCAACGACGGAATTTTGTCTACATCCAGTGTTGCCATTGGGGTAGCGGTAGCCAGCACTTCCAGCGAGCCCATTATTTTGTCTACTTTGGCAGCCATGGTGGCTGGTGCACTTTCAATGGCGGCGGGAGAATATGTTTCTGTAAGTTCTCAAACCGACATCGAAACTTCTGATATTGAGAGAGAAAGAAAAGAGCTGGAGGAAATGCCAGAACTTGAGCTTGAGATGCTTGCCAAGATTTATGAACAACGCGGACTCAAAAAAGAAACGGCCAAACTTGTGGCGCAAGAGCTTACCGAGCACAATGCATTGGATGCCCATGTGCGCGACGAATTAGGCTTAAACGAGATAAATAAAGCCAATCCTTTGCAGGCAGCTTTTGCTTCGGGTGCATCATTTACGGCAGGAGCGCTTTTGCCGCTGTTGGTGGTGTTATTGTTTCCCGTCAAAGGGTTGGAATATGCCTTATATGGTTCATCAATTATATTTTTGATGATTTTGGGCGCAGTGGCAGCCAAAGCAGGAGGCTCAAATATCAAAAAAGCGGTTTTCCGAATCAGTTTTTGGGGTACAGCCGCCATGGGACTCACCGCGTTGGTAGGGCATTTTTTTGGTGTAAATATTTAAAAAATATCCAAGCAATTGATTACGCAAAGTACCATAGATGAAATTTTTTCTACTGCGCGGGTAGAAGAGGTGATTGGTGATTTCATTCAGCTAAAGAAATCGGGGAGTAACTTTAAAGGTTTCTCTCCTTTTAGCAATGAAAAAACACCATCATTTATGGTTTCGCCTGCCAAGCAAATTTGGAAAGATTTCTCTTCGGGAAAGGGGGAAGTGTCGTTTCATTTTTAATGGAGCACGAGCAATTCACTTATCCAGAGGCACTTCGCTGGCTGGCCAAACGCTACAATATTACCATAGAGGAAGACCAAGAACAGAGCGAAGAGCAACTAGCACAGGCCAAAGAGAAAGAAAATCAATTTACACTCACCGCTTTTGCTGCAAAATTCTTCAAAGAGCAACTGCACAACACCGAGGAAGGAAAAATTATAGGATTATCCTATTTTAGAGAGCGTGGTTTTAATGATAAAACCATCGAAACCTTTGATTTAGGGTACTCTCCCAAAGCTTGGGAGGCTTTTACGCAATATGCCAAAGATAACGGGTATTCCGTTGATTTACTTAAAAATACAGGACTCACTGTAGGTTCGGGCGATCGTGCCGTAGACCGATTTCGTGAGCGTGTCATGTTCCCGATTCATAGTTTCTCTGGTCGCATTTTAGGCTTCGGCGGTAGGATTTTAAACAATCAAGCCAAAGCAGCCAAGTATCTCAATTCGCCTGAAAACGAAATTTATCATAAGAGCAAAATTCTCTATGGAATTTATCAAGCAAAACAATCTATTTTAAAGAAAGATGAGTGTATCTTGGTGGAAGGCTACACCGATGTTTTGTCTTTGCACCAAGCTGGGATTAAAAATGTAGTGGCAAGTTCGGGCACGGCTTTAACGCCAGAGCAAATCCGTTTGATTAAACGCCTTACGCATAATTTAATCCTAATTTATGATGGAGATGCAGCAGGGATTAAAGCATCGTTCCGAGGGATTGATTTGATTTTAACCCAAGAGCTAAACGCCAAAATAGTGGTTTTGCCCGATGGAGATGATCCCGATTCTTTTGCCAAAAAACATTCCGATACCGAAATTCAGGCGTTTATTGCTGAAAATGCCGTAGATTTTATTGAGTTTAAGATTAAAATCTTAAGCGAAAAAGCGGGCAATGATCCAAGCAAACGAGCTGAGATGGTAAGTAGTGTGGTGCATAGCATTGCCTTGATTCCCAATTTAATTCAACGCGAATTGTATGTTCAGAAGGCAGCACTTTTATTGGATTTAAGAGAGGAAACACTTTTTCGACAACTAAGCGTAGAGCTTCAAGAAATAGCCAAAGAAAGCAGAGGAGGTACTTCGCAAGATTCGGCGGGGCTTAGCACTGCGATAAAAATAGCAAAGCCTAGCGATGAGCCTAATTTTGAAATTCAAGACAAAACGGCACAAGTCGAGGAGCAAATTCTGGAGGTGATTACGCTTTCAGAAAATAAAAAATATACATTCAAAAGTTTAGCCTCTGCCGAAAAAGATGAGTTCTATGAATCCACGGTGTTAGAGGAAGTTTTAGCTAATTTAGAAGAGGACGAAATGGAATTTTCTACGCCTTTTTACAAAGCACGATTGGCTGAAATCAGAAATCAATGGGAGGAAAAAGGCAAAATCGATGTGAGCGAATTTATGCGCCAAGCCGATGAGCGTGTGGTGGCAATGTACACTAATTTCTTGACCGAAAAATATTTCCTTTCCGATTGGAAAAACCATGGAACGCATGTGCCCACTTTGGAAGAAAATACGCCTTTGCATACACAGCATTTAATGCTGACTTACAAAGTTTTAAACATAAAAAAACAAGCTCAGCGAGCAAAAGAGGAGCTCAAAAAAGAACTCGAACCAGCCGAACGCATGGCGGTGCTTAAAAATCTAATGTATTTAAAACAAGTTTTAACCAAGGCTGAAATCTTGTTGGATAAAAGCGTTTAGCTATTCCAAATTTCCCAAGCTGCTTCGGCTTGTTTTTCAAGCATTTCTAGTCCGTTTTTGATGCTGGCGTCTTTTGCTTTTGCCAATTGCAAAAATTTAGTTTCACTCGGATTGTAGATTAAATCATACGCCAAATGCTGGCTTGTGATGGCATTGTAGGGCAAATCAGGGCATTTATCCACATTGGGCGAGGTTCCGAGCGGTGTGCAATTCACGATGATTTTATATTCCTCGATGATTTCAGGCGTTAGTTCATCATAGGTAAAATCTCCCTGAGAGCGTGACACGACTTTAAACGCAATCCCCAGTTCCGAAAATACATATTTTACAGCTTTAGATGCACCGCCTGTACCTAAAATCAAGGCTTTGCGGTGGTGTTTTTTTAATAATGGAGCGATAGAGTTTCTGAACCCAATGACATCGGTGTTGTGTCCTATGCATTTTCCATTTTTTAATTGAATGGTGTTTACGGCATTGATTTCTTTAGCCGCTCCCGTGATTTCATCCAAAAAAGGAATCACTTCTTGCTTGTACGGAATCGTGACATTTAGCCCAGAAATTCCCGATTTTAATAGATTTTCTACTTCAGAAATTTCGGCTAAATCAAATAAATTGTATTCAGCAGCAATGTTTTCTCGCTTGAATTTGGCTTTAAAATATTTAGGTGAAAAAGAATAAGAGACGTTTCTGCCGATGAGTCCGTAAGTCTTAGATTCGTTTTTTTTCATACTTGTAAATCAATAAAATAGTTGCAATGCCTATCGCAATACAGATTAAATCTACGAAAAAGTGCAGATTGATTTGTGGTAAATAGCGAGTATAGCCTATGAGGTATCCCTGTGGATTGAGGTCTTTGGTTTTCCAAGGCCAAGCGGCACCGAGCGAACCGATGATAAAGCCAATTAACCAGCCGATGACGATGTCGTGATAATGTTTGAGTAAATAGCCCATGAGTTTAGAAAAACTAATTAAACCGACAACCGAGCCAATGGTGAAAATTGTTACCAAATACAGCATGTGTATGCGTTCTGCCCGCTCGGCAAGCGTTGCAGTGCCTAGCATGGTAAAATCTCCGTTGAATATCGCTATAATTGTATAAAATAGATTATTCACACAATCTACCAAAAGCAGGTTATAGTTTCCTATGATGATGAGCATAAACGAGCCAGAAAAGCCAGGCAATGTCATGCCCGAAACGCTGATGATACCGCAGAGAAAGATAAACCAATAGCTGTCGTTAGGTGCCATGGGTTCCATAAACGAAATCATAAGTCCAAGTGCAGAGCCTAGGAAAATTCCGTAATATACAGGTTTTTTCCATTCCTTGATTTTGGTGCAAACATAGAAAATGGAGCCTATGATGAGCCCAAAAAAGTAGCTCCATACTTCGGTTTCTAAGCCCAGTCCGCCCTCGCTATGCGTGCGAATGAGGTAGTCGATGAGGAGGGAAATGGAGAAAAATGCCGATACGGAACCGAAATTTACTGAAAATTGGAATTTAAAATTGATGTAATCTAAAAACTTTTGAAAACGCCCAGAAAGCAATAATCTAAAGGCTTTGGTATTGATTTTTTGATAGGAATAAATCAATTCTTCATAAAAATTGGTTACAAGTGCAATCATTCCACCAGACACGCCAGGGATTTTGTTTGCGGTTCCCATCAATAAGCCTTTGAACCAAAGAATTAGATAATCAATAAAATTTCGTTTATACATTTTTAGATTTTGCGATGTATTCGATAATGAAAATAATTAAAAAACCAAATACGCCAAATGCTATTGCCGAAATCAAATGATTTTCTGCACTCGCATTGGCAAGTGTGTACATACTAGGGCTTATGTTGCTCTCTATTAGAGAATTAATTTTGCTAAAAGATTCGCTAGATTGTTCTTGCAAATATACCGAAAGACTTTTGTAATTTGGTGAAAGTTCGCTCATTAGCTTTTCTCCGTGATCTTTGATGTACACGGTTTCGTTGATTTTCCATGGCCAAATTTTCCAAAGCGAGCCAATCAAAAAGCCTGTGAGCACGCCCACCAAAGTGTTGTGATGCTTTTCCAATAGATAATTTAATAGTTTTGAAAAAGAAAGTAGCCCGATACCTGATCCTAAAACGACTACTGCAATAGTGCCTATTTCATGATTTCCAATGGCTGAAATAATCGTGGTGTAAGCACCTAAAAGCAATAGGATAAAACTCCCAGAAATACCAGGTAAAATCATGGCACAAGCTGCTAAAGCTCCTGATAAAAACAAATATAAGTAGCTACTTTGTGCTGCCAATGGCGGCATGGTCGAGACATAGAAAATAGCAATAGTCCCGAGAATAATGCCCAAAATACTACCTAAATTCCATTTTTTGATTTGTTTGCCTACATAGAAAATGCTGGCGATAATTAATCCAAAAAAGAAAGACCACAATTGGATAGGATAATATTGCAATAAAAAAGTAATGAGTTTGGCCAGAGATAAAATACTTGTTGCGATACCTGCAAGCAGCACTACCAAAAAGTTCCCATTCACTTTTTGCCAAACTTCTTTGAAATTTCCTTTTAAAATATCTTTGAACAAAGCAGGCTTAATATTGCTGATACTCTGGATTAATTCATCATAAATTCCAGAAATAAAAGCAATTGTTCCGCCTGAAACGCCAGGTACTACATCGGCAGAGCCCATAGCGATGCCTTTCAGATAAATAAAAAGGTAGTCTTTAAAATTTCTCATGCTCTGTGATTAATTTTCTTCCACACGCTTGATGTCCACGCCTATGGCTCTCAATCGTTTTTCGATGTCTTCGTAGCCACGGTCGATTTGGTCTATGTTGTGAATGATACTTTTTCCTTGTGCTGCCACGGCTGCAATTAAAAGTGCAATACCCGCACGAATATCTGGCGAAGACATATTGGTGCCTCGCAATTCAGTCTCGTGATTAAGCCCAATAACCGTTGCGCGGTGTGGGTCGCAAAGAATGATTTGCGCCCCCATGTCGATTAACTTATCTACGAAGAATAATCTACTTTCAAACATTTTTTGATGAATGAGAACGCTACCTTTAGCCTGCGTAGCCACCACTAGAATAATACTTAATAAATCGGGCGTGAATCCTGGCCACGGTGCATCGGCAACGGTGAGGATAGAGCCGTCCATAAAATGCTGAATTTTATAATTTTCTTGTGCAGGAATATAAATATCATCGCCTTGTTTCTCTAGTTGAATCCCTAATTTTCTAAATACATCTGGGATAATTCCTAGATGTTCCCAGCCTACATTTTTGATTGTGAGTTCCGATTTAGTCATCGCAGCGAGACCAATCCAGCTACCAATTTCAATCATATCTGGCAAGCAAGTATGCTCGGTTCCGTGGAGTTTTTCTACGCCTGTAATGGTGAGTAGGTTAGATTTTATTCCCTCGATTTTAGCTCCCATATTCACCAGCATGGTACACAATTGCTGAATGTATGGCTCGCAAGCTGCGTTGTAAATCGTTGTGGTGCCTTGAGCTAAAACTGCGGCTAAAACAATGTTGGCAGTCCCTGTAACCGAGGCTTCTTCCAAAAGCATGTAAGTCCCTTTTAGGTTTTTGCCTTTAGGAATTTCTAAGGTGTAAAAATCTTCGTTTTTATGGAAATTATACTGCGCTCCTAGTTCAATAAAGCCTTGAAAGTGGGTGTCTAGTCTTCGGCGTCCAATTTTGTCGCCCCCAGGTTTAGGCATATAAGCAAACCCAAAACGAGCGAGCAGTGGCCCCATAAGCATCACAGAGCCTCTGAGTGCTGCGCCATCTGCCTTAAATTCAGGAGATTTAAGATAGGCTAAATTAATGTTTTTGGCATGGAATGTAAAATCGCCTTTTCCGTTTTTTTCTACACGAACATTTAGATTTTTAAGAATTTCTATCAAGCGGTTTACATCACGAATGTCTGGCAAATTTTTGATACGAACAGGCTCATCGGTTAGGAGTGTTGCACATAAAATTTGTAAGGCTTCGTTTTTGGCACCTTGCGGAGTGATTTCTCCGTGGAGTCTTTTTCCACCATTAATTTCAAATATAGCCATAGGCAGCGAGGTTGTTTTTATAAATTGGTTAAAATATTATTTTTTCTTTTTGTTGTTTTTCCAGTATCGTTTTCTTTTAGTGAAAACTCTTTTTTCGTTCATGGTTGAAGCTAAATCTTTGCTAGAAGCTAAATTGATGTTGTGTTCGTATTTATCTTCAAGCTCATCAATGTCGATTTTGCCACCAGAAAGTTCCCTGAGTTCTTTATAAATCACAGTGTCTTCCACGGTATCTTTATTCCAAAGTAAGTAGCTTTTTTTCATCTGGTTGGCAATGGCTTTTACCAGTCCTAGCTTCTTGTCGTCGTCTTCCCATTTGCTTGCCACTTCGATCATTTTTCTAAGGTTTCTACCATAGTATCGGTATTTTCCGCTAAATCCAGGGTAAGGGATTTTGCGAGGTTTGGAATTCATTTCTAATTCGGTAGGAATAGGAAAAGGAGAGTCTACATCCAAATCAAATTCAGCCATAATAAAGAGCTGATCCCATAATTTATGTTGAAAATCTGGAATGTCTCTCAAATGCGGGTTGAGGTTGCCCATCACTGCGATGATCATTTGGGCAAATTCGTTTCGTTCTTCGCGATCGGTTATATTTTTACAATGGTCCACCATTCGCTGGATATGCCTGCCATATTCTGGAATGATTAAATTCTTTCGTTCAGTATTGTATTGCATAATGCTTAAATTCAATAAAAAAATGGATTTTTAATGCTATGATTAGAATCGGTGTAAAAGTATTGATTTTTCAGCGTAATAACAAAGATTAAACCTATTAATACCCGTAGTGCATTATAAAAAAGGTTGCTCATGTGACGGAAGAATAGTGAATTTTACTGGTTTTCAATTAAATAAAATTACAAGCCGCCTAGGGACAAGTTGCAATTTTATTTTTATCTAAAATTGAAAGGCTCGTTTGCAGCGAAGAAAACGAAAATTTTTCCTTTCTTTGGGAATATTGGCGAAAATGATCTTCCTGATTATCATTCAATATCACAATAAATTAATCTCATTTGGATAATGCACTACGGGTTATTAATAACCCCTTGTGCATTTAGGAAAAAAAATAAAAAAAGATTGTTCATTCGACTAAAAAGTCGTATATTTAATTAGTTATCAATTGATTAAATACATGAACAATCTTATACAAAACTACAAAATTATTTTGAAAGAACTGAAAGAAACTTGCAAAAATATTCCTACTAAAAAGAAAATCCGAAAACCGAAGTTGTCTGATATGGAATTAGTGGCACTGAATATTACCGCGGAATATATGTCTATAAACTCTGAACTTCAGCTATTTAGATGCATCGCTGGAACAGAATTAGACAGCAAAATAGAAAGAAGCGTTTACAACAAAAGAAAACGAAAACTTTTTTCATACATCGAAAAAATAAGGAAGACCCTAAGTGAAAAATTCTCAGATTTTACCGATGTTTTTATCGTAGATTCAACCCCTATTGAAATTTGTAAAGTGAGTAGAGCCCATCGTTCCGCCATCTGTTCCACTGATGAAATACACCCCTCATTTGGGTATTGTGCTGCCAAAAAATCAAAGTATTTTGGGTACAAACTTCATGCGGTTTGCGACAAAAATGGCATCTTTCATTCCTTTGATTTTACACCTGCTAATGTCCATGATGTCAACTACCTGAAAGACATCAAAGAAGACTTTAAAAACTGTGAGTTAATCGGGGATAGAGGCTATATCAGCAAGGAAATTCAACTGGATTTATTTAACTGTTCTAACATCAATTTATCCGTTCCGATGCGGAAAAACTAGCATGATTTTGTAGCGTTTCCAAAAGTCAAATCAAGAATTAGAAAACGTATTGAGACGAATTTTTCCCAGCTGTGCGGACAGTTTTTAATGGGCATCAACTTAGCCAAAACTTTTCAGGGATTCATTACAAGAATACTGTCAAAAATCACTTCTTTTACCATGATTCAGTATCTCAATTTTTTCGTATTCAAGAGAGATTTGAACAAAATTAAAGTGAATTTGTGCTAAATGCACAACGGGTTATTAATATTTTGTTATTACATGAAAAAATAACTCCGAAAAAGAAATTTGTTGAGACTAAAATAGATGACTTAGGAAAAGTTTTTTTACTTTTGGAGCTAGAAATAAAATTAAAGTATGGCACAGCAAGAAGATGCGTTGAAAAATGTGATAAGTCACGCAAAAGAATATGGTTTTATTTTTCCGTCGAGTGAAATTTACGATGGGTTAGCCGCAACCTATGATTATGGGCAAAATGGGGTTCAACTCAAAAATAATATTAAAGAATATTGGTGGAAAGCCATGGTGCAGCTCCACGAAAACATTGTGGGAATAGATGCCGCAATTTTTATGCACCCTACCACTTGGAAAGCTTCTGGGCATGTGGATGCTTTCAACGACCCAATGATCGATAACAAAGATTCTAAAAAGCGTTATCGTGCTGATGTTTTGATAGAAGAATACATTGCTAAAATCGAGGCTAAAATTGAAAAAGAAGTGACCAAGGCGGCAAAAAGATTTGGGGAAAGTTTTGACAAAGAAATGTATCTGCAAACCAACCCGAGAGTGCTTGGCTACAAAGAAGAAATCGAGAAAATCAGCAAAAGATTGGGCAATTCTTTGACCAATAATGATTTGGCAGATATTAAAGCTTTGATTGAAGAATTAGGCATTGTGTGCCCAATCAGCGGTTCGCGCAACTGGACAGATGTTCGCCAATTCAATTTGATGTTTGCTACGAAGCTAGGTTCTACGGCAGATTCAGCATCCACACTTTATTTAAGACCAGAAACGGCTCAAGGTATTTTTGTAAACTTTTTGAATGTTCAGCGTACAGGACGCATGAAGATTCCGTTTGGTATTGCACAAATTGGTAAAGCTTTTAGAAATGAAATCGTTGCACGCCAATTCATCTTTAGAATGCGCGAGTTTGAACAGATGGAAATGCAATTTTTCATAGCACCAGGCACCGAAATGGCAGCTTACGAGGAATGGAAAAACAAGCGTTTGCAATGGCACTTAAATTTAGGTTTAGGCGAGGACAATTACCGTTTCCACGATCACGAAAAACTGGCTCACTATGCCAATGCCGCGGCTGATATTGAGTTTAAATTCCCATTTGGATTTAAGGAATTAGAAGGAATTCACTCAAGAACAGATTTCGATTTGAGCAATCACCAAGAGTATTCGGGTAAAAAGATTCAGTACTTTGATCCTGAAAGAAAAGAAAGCTATGTGCCGTATGTTTTGGAAACTTCAATCGGACTAGATCGTATGTTTTTGGCGGTATTTTCAAAAAGTTTACAAACCGAGGATTTAGCCGATGGTAGCCAGCGTGTGGTTTTAAAATTGCCACCGGCTTTGGCACCGATCAAAGCAGCGATTTTGCCATTGGTGAAAAAAGATGGTTTGCCAGAATTAGCACAAAAAATCGTAAACGAGCTGTCGTTTGATTTCAATGTAGAATACGACGAAAAAGACAGTATTGGAAAACGCTACCGCCGTCACGATGCAATTGGCACGCCACTTTGTGTTACAATCGATCACGATTCTCTGGAAGATAACACAGTAACGATAAGAGATCGCGACACTATGGAACAGCAGCGTGTGAAAATTGATGAATTGTCATCGATTTTAAACCAAAAAGTAAGTATGAAATCTTTACTTAAAAAATTGAAATAACACTATTTTTCAATCCTAAATAAAAAAATCCCGATAATTTAAAATTATCGGGATTTTGTTTTGTGAGAAAAATCGGAATTTACAGGATTTCTATTTTGTCTTTGTCCCAAATAGAGGCATAAGTATTAGGCACCACATCAGAGTAAATACCCGCTTTCAGCCCATTGCTGTGGGTATATATGCTAGTCCTAGAATAAATGTAAATTTCTTTATATTTCTATTGATTGTTTTTCAGGTTGTAGAGAAATGTAATCATTTTTTTGTAGACATCACTCAGTGGGATATTTCTTCGTTTCATTGTATTTTCTGCTAAGTCGAATACTTGTTGAAGCTTTAATTTAGAGCCATCTCTTTTGCCACTAAAGCTAAACATAGGAATCTTTCTAGGAATAAAACCCTCGGCAAAAATATTGCTAAAGCCTTCAATTATGCTTCCTGTATTGATTTTTGAATTAATGGCTAGTTTACTATGGTCTCCCATGAAAACCCCGCAGAATTGCAACCCTGTTTCGGTGTATTTATTTTCGGTGTAGTTCCATAAGTCTACCATACCATAATCATTTCTTAAGTTGGAAGCATTGGTGTTAGCACCCAAATTGCACCATTCTCCCACCACACTATTGCCAAGGTAGCCATCGTGGGCCTTATTGCTAAAACCATTGAAAATCACATTTTTAATTTCTCCACCCACTGTGCAATGTGGTCCTATGGTAGTTTCGCCATAAATTTTTGCCCCCATTTTAATCGTAGCCTTTTCACAAAGTGCAAGTCCGCCACGAATCATAGCCCCTTCCATAATTTCGCTGTTTTTACCTAAATAAATAGGACCTTCGGAAGCGTTGAGCGTTGCAAAAGTGACTTTGGCCCCTTCTTCCACAAAAATATTTTCTCGACCGATGAATTTGTTGCCAGGCGGAATTTCTGCACTTTCACGATTCTTGGTTGCTAAAGCAAAATCAAACAGAAGTGCCTGCTGATTATTCATAAATAAATCATACGGGCAATTGATTTTTAGCTGTTTTTCAGCTAATTGAATTTTAGCTAAATTTTCTTTGTCTTGAAATTCCTCCCAGTTACCACGGAAGCCTAAACATTCGGAATTTTCCCAAATGCCTTGTTGAGGTTTTAATTTCCTAAGCCTGATGATAAAGTCGTGCGTTGGAAAATAAGCAGAATTGATGAACAAATTGTCGTGCTCTAGCGTGAGTGGATATAAATCTTGAAGATAATCCGCTGTGAAGCAGGAGATAGAAGTGGAGAAAAGCTTTTTCCATCGCTCTCTGAAAGTGAAAATCCCCATACGCAAATCTCCAAACGATCGAGTGAAACACAATGGATACATCTGTTTCTCGTTATTGGCAAACAAAACAATATTCATAATTTTATTATTAAAATGTTATAGCCTAAGATACTATAAAATTATGAAATGAGGGTAATGATATTTATCGTAGCTATAAACAAAAAAGCCTTGCGTAGGCAAGGCTCAAAAAATTATTTATTATGAGAAAAATTATTTCTTTTGGAATTTTTTATATTTGTTCATGAACTTATCTACACGACCAGCAGTATCAACAAGCTTCATTTTACCAGTATAGAATGGGTGAGAAGTAGATGTAATCTCCAATTTGATTAAAGGGTATTCTACGCCATCGATTTCGATGGTTTCCTTTGAAGCTGCGGTAGACCTTGTGATGAAAGTATCATCGTTACTCATGTCTTTAAATGCTACCAATCTGTAATCCTGCGGATGTATATCTTTTTTCATGACTCTAAAAATCTATTTCTTGAATTGGAATGCAAATATAGAGGAAATTTTTTAAACTGCAAAAAAATAATTAATTATATTTGTCTCAAATATACAAAATCATGAAAAAATACCACCAGCCTCGTGCTATATTTTTGCTCTTAGCATTTTTGTTTATCAGCGTTTTTACGGCTTGTAGGAAGGATTTTAAATTTGAGCAGAGCATTACAAATCTACAAATTTCAGAACAAAATATTTTGCTCCCGCCCGTGCTTAATTACTCAAATACTTATACTTATTTGCTTAAAGTATACAATTCGGGCAATGAGGATATTGAGATTCCGAGTATTTATTTGAGAAAAAAACAAAATTCTTATTACAGAATCAATGTTGATGGCCGTGCAGGGTATGAGTTTAATAATGTGCCACTTAGAGCCAAAGATAGCCTCACAATTTTTTTAAGCATAGCAGCTGAGAAACCTTCCACAGATTTGTATAGAGACCAAATTGTGTTTCAAGATTTAAAACAAACTAAGGAAATTAATCTTTTGACTATGATTGCCAAGGCTAAATATTACCAGCCTGAGAAGGGGCAAGAGAGCCTTTTTTTAACTCAAAATACTACCTTTTATAAAGATATGTACCATGTGATAAGCGGGAATTTGGTGATAGCCGAAAATGCTAAGTTAATAATAGAGGCAGGAACCAAAGTTTTGTTTTATGAAGATGGAATGCTTACAGCCGCCCCAAATGCTAGCCTAGAAATTAACGGAAATTTAACGCAGCCCGTAGTTTTTAAAACCTATAAAAATGAGTCAAAATATGATACAATACCCTCTCAATGGAAGGGTATTCATATGGAGCGAAATAGCCGCTTGGCAATGAATTATGCCGAAATTATAGGCGCAGAAAATGCCATAAATATAGCCCAAGGAGCTAATGCGGTAATAAAAAATACCAAGATTTCTAATTCGGGGCTGAATGCAATAGAGGCAGAAAATGCTCAGATTAAGGCCGTTAATTTAGTTATTAACAATGCTTTGCAGAAAGGAGTTTTCCTGAAAAATGGGGGAGATTATGAATTTTCGTTTTGTAGCATCGCCAATTTTTGGAATACAGGCACTTGGGGCGCAGGCGAAAATTTGCCACTATATGCCAGCAATTATTTTAAGGAGGTGCGCAATCCTTTAACTTTGAAAATAAATAACACCATATTATACGGCAATGCTAGCAATGGGATTCAGCTTGATTTAAATCAGGGAGTTGCGCAAAACATTAGGGTAAGAAATACTTTAATTAAAAATGAAAATCCGAGTGAGTTGGATTTAAGCACCTCGATTTTTAGCGAAATAATTACTGAAAATCCGAATTTTAAAAATGTTAGTTTCTTTTCTGCGGATTTAAGTTTAAATGAGGACTCTCCTGCCTTAGGCAAGGCAAATCCTGCCGATGTGCCTGCTAGCCCTCTCACCATTGAAGGGAAGGAGAGAGCTACACCTCCAAATTTAGGGGCATATTAATCATTATCCCAAGTGGCATTTGAATAAGTGCGCCATTTTTCAAGTAATTGTGTCATATCCTCTGGCACGGGTGCTTCAAAGTCTAGCTGTTTTCCTGTTGTAGGGTGTTCAAAGCCAAGTGTTTGGGCGTGTAAGGCTTGGCGTGGGCAAATTTGAAAACAATTTTGCACAAATTGCTTGTATTTGGTAAAGGTGGTGCCTTTTAGGATTTCATTGCCACCATAGCGCTCATCGTTAAAGAGGGTGTGCCCTATGTGCTTCATATGTGCGCGAATTTGGTGCGTGCGGCCAGTTTCTAATTTGCACTGAACCACGGTGATATAGCCTAATCTTTCTAATGCTTTAAAATGGGTTACAGCGTGTTTACCTTGTGAGCCATCTTCAAACACGGCCATTTGCATTCTATTGCTAGGGTTGCGCCCTATGTGCCCAATTATAGTGCCCTCATCTTCCTCAATATTTCCCCACACAATCGCTGTATATAATCGGCGTGTGGTGCGGTTGAAAAATTGTTTGGCAAGATGGTCCATAGCATATTCCGTTTTGGCTACTACGAGTAAGCCGCTAGTATCTTTATCAATTCGGTGAACTAAGCCTGGGCGTTCTAGCTCAGCGCTGAGCGAGGGTAGATTATCAAAATGATATTTTAAAGCATTTACCAGCGTGCCAGAGTAGTTGCCGTGCCCTGGGTGTACCACCATACCAGGGGCTTTATTTACCACGATTAGGCTTTCGTCTTCATACACGATGTCCACAGGAATATTTTGTGGAATCACCACATTTTCCCGTGGCGGATAGCTAAGCACAATTTTTACTTCATCGCCTGCTTTTACGCGGTAATTTTGCTTTACCGTTTCATTATTTACAAGAATATTGCCTGCTTTTGCGGCTTGCTGAATTTTATTTCGTGTAGCATTTTCGATGAAGTTCATAAGAAATTTATCTACGCGTAAAGGTTTTTGTCCTTTTTCGGCAGAAAATTTATAATGCTCATACAACTCATCTTCTTCCTCGGCAGGCTCGTATGCCTCTTGGTGCTCTTTCATAGATTAATCAATGCTGATTCCAGTCGTGTCGATTTTAGGTTTATGCTGAACGGGAGCTTGTGTGCTTTTGCGTTTTTCAAGGTTACTTTTAGCGGCCTCGTCATATTTCACTTGGTTTCTAATTTCTTCTGGCAAATCGCTGATTCTTATTTTCTTAGAATTTTGAACAGATTTGTAATATAAGGAATCTTCACCCTTGATTTTTCTACGGAATATGATGTCAAGCGAATCGGTTTGTTTTTTTAATTCAGAAAGCATTTTTGTGGAGAGCCAAACGGAGATAGGTCGCCCCTCATCGTAGGTATCCGTATCGGGCGGGTCTTGGTACACCACTGTTCCGTTGATGCTATCGGTTTCAGAGCCAAAGAAATTTACTTTTCCTAGCTCAAAGTAGTGTTCAAGAATTGTGTTTCGAGCTTCGTCCAAAGTCATTCCGATTAAGTTAGGCACGGGCATATCTAAATCAAATCCCTTGCCGAGTACTAAATCCACCACGCTTCCTCTGGGGAGGAAGGTTCCTGCGGGAATTTCTTTCCCATTGAATAATACTTTTAATACGGCATCTTTGGCTGGGTCTTTAATATAAATGGTATCACCCACTACAAAATGGCGCATACTTAATTGCGTGAAAGCAAGTCTTTTACTCTTGTCAATTAAATTAGGTAGTGCTACGGGCTGCCAAGTTCTAGGATTGGATTTAATGAAGATTTTTCGTCCAGGTTTCACCATAGAGCCCGCGGTGGGGTAAAAATCTAGCACGGCAAAGGGCTTAAAGTTTTCTGAATATTTCACACTATCCACGGAATATTCAAGCCCTAAATCATCGAGTGCTTTCATAGCTTGGTGAATGTTCATAGTGGATAAATCTGGTACTTTTACTTCCACATTATGGTTGGTATAGTCGTTCAACCAATTGAAAGTGAAATACCAAAGCCCTACGAGTAGCCCCGCGCCGATTAAGACATTAAGCCATACTTTCCAGCTGATAAATGCTTTTAGAAAATTCATATAGTTAAAATTCAATGTGCAAATATAAACAATTCATTTGTAAGATATAGAAAGATGCCATTTTTATACATCGCCAAAGCTATTCATATCGATTTTGGGTTTTCCATTACTTTCTGGCGTTAAAATTAAGCCTAAAAGCATAATGAGCATTGATAATAAAATCACGATTAAAAGTACTTTTTCATTAACGAAATCATTGCTCATCGCAAGCGGCAAGTCTAAAAAAAGTAAAATAGTAATCAAGCCTCGTGGCGCAATCCCCGCTGTGGGCAGAATGCTACGCGGCTGCGTGGCAACAAAATACCCAAGCCGCACAAGGAATATAACCCCAATGATGGCTAAGCCATACAGATAGGTAGCCGTGTTGCTAAACATGTCCAAAGTAATATTGAACCCAAAGAATAGGAAAAATCCCGTGCGAATCAAGAAGGTGGATTCTGCGGTGAGCAAATGAAATTCGTGCAAGCCTTCATTCACCTTTTTAGTTGGGATATATTTTTTAAACTTATCGGGTAGCATATCGCGGGTGTTTGCCATGAATAATCCGAAGAAGAAAATGATAATCAAAGCTGAAAGATGGAATTTTTTGGCAATGACATAAGCTAGGATTAATAAGGCTAAAATTAAGAAAAATTTAACATTATGCGAGATTTTTTCAATTAAGGTGAAAAGTATGTAAATTACAATAAATGAAATGATTACTACGGCTATCATTTCCAAGATTAAAGCCCCAAATGAGCCTATGGTAATGGATTTTGCCACCTCGTAAGGCTCTCCGCTGGCATCTACAATGTGCGGTTTTAGGAAATAAAATAGGATAATTCCTAAAATGTCTGAAAAAGTGGATTCGTACACTACAAATTCTCGGTCTTTTTCCAAAAGCCCCGCAGCGCTCGGTATCGCCACGGCACTGCTGATGATGGCTAGTGGTGTTACTTCGAGCATTGCATTTAGAAAAGGAACGCCAAGCCAGTAATTTACAAGTGTGGCAAGGCCTATGGCGGTGAGTAGCAGAATGGCTAGTGCCGAGGTGAAGCCTTTTATAATTATACCCTTCTTCTCCTTGTTGATTTTTAATTCAAGGGCGCCTTCCAGCACGATTAAAATTAGCCCAATGGTGCCAAAGGTGGGAATAATTTTGTCTAAATAAGGGATATGATAGTGAAAGCTATCGGCTAAAAAACGAAGCCCAATCCCCGTGGCAATCAGTAAGATGACCGAGGGGAATTGGGTGTTTCTTGCAATAGTGTCAAACAGGTAGGAAAATATAATAAGGATGGACATTCCGCCCATGATTAAGTATATATCCATAGAGTTGTTTTAGAATTTGGTAGTTGCAAGTTGTGCCATTTCAATGATGACATCGGTGGCTTTTTCCATAGCTTCTAGTGTTACATACTCAAAACGGCTGTGGAAATTCTGTCCGCCCGCAAAGATGTTAGGACAAGGTAATCCTTTATAAGAAAGCTGAGCTCCGTCTGTACCTCCACGAATGGGCTTGATAAGTGGTTTTATATCAAGGTTTTTCATAGCTTGTTCAGCCAAATCGACAATATACATTTTATCTTTAATGTGCTGATGCATATTGAAGTATTGGTCTTTAATCGTGGTGATTACGCGCTCTTCGCCCAATTCATCATTTATTTTTTTTGTAATTTCTTGAAGTTGCTTTTTGCGCGCTTCAAATTTTTCCAAATCGTGGTCGCGAATGATTAATTCTAAATTTACCTCATCTACATCGCCACACACGCTATTTTGGTGGAAGAAGCCTTCGCGGCCTTCGGTGCGTTCTGGCACTTCGTTTTCTGGGAGCAAATCTCCGAATTTTCGGTATAAATGTAGCGCATTTATCATCTTGTTTTTAGCATACCCAGGGTGCACCACTTTTCCTGTAAATTTTACTTTGGCACCTGCAGCATTGAAGTTTTCATACTCTAATTCGCCCACAGAGCTACCGTCCATAGTGTAGGCGAAATCTGCGCCAAACTTCTGAACATCAAAGAGGTGAGCGCCCTTGCCCACTTCCTCGTCAGGGGTGAAACCTACCGCAATGCGTGGCCTTGGAATCTCAGGATGAGCAATGAGATATTCTACCGCGGTCACGATTTCGGCAATACCCGCTTTGTCATCTGCTCCAAGCAAAGTAGTCCCGTCGGTAGTGATTAAAGTTTCGCCCTTGTGTTCGGCTAATTCGGGAAATTCAGATACGCGCAAGACTATGTTTTCAGCCTTGTTGAGCGTAACATCTTTTCCATCATAATTTTCCCAAATTTGTGGATTTACATTCTCTCCGCTAAAATCTGGCGAGGTGTCAAAGTGAGCAATAAAGCCAATTGTGGGTAATTCTTTTTCTTGATTGCTAGGTAGATAGCCCATTACATAAGCGTGCTCATCTATGCTCACATCTTCTAGCCCTAGTGTTTCTAATTCATTTTTAAGGTATCTGGCCAAATCCCATTGGCGTTCCGTGCTAGGGATTTGCTCCACATCTGGCTCACTTGTGGTGTACACCTTGGTGTAGCCTATAAATCTTTCAAGTAATTTTTTACTCCATATAGCGTCCATAGATATAAATTTTTTGTAAAAGTAGTAATTTTAAATTACATTTAACCAAGATTAAAGTCATTAAATTGCCTATGATAAATATTATAGAAAATCCCACAAAGGCTATTTCAGCACATTTGAGGGAACCAAAAATGGAAGCGATTTTTGCCTATTATAAAGCACTTTTTAGGGTGAATTTCAGATGTTTGGATTTTGAATTAAGTCCAGTGAATTTCTCTGAATATGCGAAATTTTTATACCAAATGAAAAGGCAAAAAATGGATACACAAATTAGTGTAAAGATAACGGAAAGCGAATTGCTTGATGAATTTCTCGCAGCAGATTTTTGGGATTATTGGCTCATAGAATTAAACCCAGCAACATTTAAGGCACAAAAATCAATTTTTAATCAGCTTTTCAGTATAGATAAAAGTTTGATAAATAGAGTGGTATTGCAAATTCCATTAGATTTTTTTGTGAAAGAAATAGAGCGTTTGTTTTCTGAAATTTCAAAATTAAAGATAACAAAAATTCGTATCACTGAGACAGAGCAAGAGGTAGATTTTTTTACTTTTGAAAAGATGTTGCAATTGATTGAAATTCATAATTTTGAATATTCTTTTCAATTGAATTCTCATCATAAAAATTGGGCAGAGAAATGGGGGCAATTATATGCGCACGGCGCACGCAATTTTGTAACTTGCCTGCACGGATTGCAGGGTGGAATTCCTACCGAGAGAATCATCAGTTTTGCCCTTGCGCATCAGGAGGAAATGAGGTTGAATAGTTTAGCCTTTGAGTATGCTTATAATGTAGCTTTGCAGCTTTTTCAGAGATAATAATTTGCATAAGAACAAGATATGCACTACATTTAGAGCCTTTAATTTATTTGAGATAATGAGAAAGTTAAGATTTTTAGTAATTTTAATGAGTGCCGTTGTGTTTGCACAGCAGGGCGTTATTAAAGTAAATGGTACCCAAATTAGTGTAAAGAATTTTAAAGAAAAATACAAGAATAATATTGAAGCAGAGGGAATTACAAATGCTATAAAAGATTATGTAAGTTATGAGCTTATGCGCCAAAAGGCTTTGGAAGACAAGGCAGACACTACCTATTATTACAAGCAATTGTATCAGAATAATTTAGAGAATTATACTCGTCTGTTTTGGGATAGTTTGCTCATAGCCAAGGGGAAAGAACTTCAAATTCCAGTGGATTCGCTCAACGAGCAACAGAGAAAAAATGTAATCAATGGCTTGTTAATTTACCAGAATTTAGAGCAATTTAAGCAGGATTCAGCAGCTATTGTGCAGGTAAATAAAGCCCTAGGTGAAGATTATTTAAATAGCGCCCAAAAAACTAATTTTAAAGGAGATAAAGCGATTTTTACCACGCCCACAGGGAAATTTACACAGCAAGACTATATTAAAATGCTGAATGAGGTGAAAGGAGGCGCCGTGAAAAAGAAAAAACTTTCTGAGCTGATGAAAGATGGGTATTACCTAGTTAGAGATAAATTTTTGCTAGATGATATGAAGCAAAATTTAAGTAAATATTACCCAGCATATCAGCGAATTACAGATGATTTGAGAAACACGATACTCATCAATTATTTTATAGAAAAACATATTTACCATAAGGCCGACCAAGACCAAGCAGGAAAAAAAGCCTATTTGGCTAAAAATCAAGAGAGATATACTTGGCCAGAGCGCTATCAATTAAATGTTTTTAGGTATATAAATGAGGCTGATGCCAAGCAAGTGATGCAATGGCTTAAACAAGGGAAAACCGCCGAATTTATAGAAAAACAATATGCCGATAAGTGGGAAGGCAATCAGCCCAGAGTATTTCGGAATGAAGGGTATTTTCTCATCGATTCGCCAGAATTAGGTGAGCTTAATGCAAAAGAGAAGGTTCAAAAATCCACTTTTCGCAATGCCCCCGCTGTGATTCAGATTTTGCGCCTCGTACCCCCAACTCCGATGACAGCAGAAGAGGCGGGGCAGGTGTTGCGAGATGATTATCGAAGTTTTTATTTTGGTAAGGTGATGCACGATTTAAGGCAAAATGCACAAGTGGAAATCCCTCAGGAATTGAAATAAAGATGAAAAGTTTAGTTAAATTAGGGCTTATATCCACTATATTTTTCACCGCTTGCAAATATTCCGATTCGGGGGAATGGGTGGCGAAATATAAAAATTATGAATTGCCCAGCAGTGAGCTCAAAAGTGTAATCCCTGTGGGGACTTCGCCAGAAGATAGCTTAAAATTAGCTCAAAATTATATAGATAATTGGTTGAAATCCAAAATCTTGATGGAGAGTAGCGAGAGTGTTTTATCCAAAAATCAAATACTCGATATTGAGGTAAAGGTGGAAAGTTATAAGAATGATTTAATCCTGAATGAAATGGAGGAGCAGTGGCTTGCCGAAAATCCGCCCAAAGAGCCTACCGAGGAGGAAATAGTGGCATTTTATAACGAAAATCCAGCCATCATTCCCGTGAAGAATACAATTTTGAAGTATCAGTTCATTGCGGTAAATCCAGACCAAGTGTCTGAGGCTAAAAAATATTTTCGCCAAGAGAATGCAGAGGCTTTGCAAGCGCTTAAAAATTTAGCCAATGAAACAAAATCTGCTGCTCAATTAAATGATAATGAGTGGATTGATTGGAAGGATTTTTTAAACCTAATGCAATTGCCCCCCGATACGCCGCAAGGCCGATTTTTACAAAAAAATCAAGTGTTTGAAATTCCTCAGCAAGGGAAGGTAATTGTGCTTAAAATTTTTAACTTTGCCACGCAAGGGCAGGCAGCGCCCCTTGGATATGCAAAAAGAGCGCTAAAAAATATTATATTAAATAAAAGAAAGCTAAATTTGCTCTCTCAAAAAAAAGAAGAATTATACCAAAAAGCAATATATGATAAAGAAATTGAACGCAAATAAAAAATTATGGCTTGCACTTTTGTGCAGCCTGCCGATGATTGTTTTTGCGCAAAGTAAGAAAATAGATGGCGTGGAGGCCGTGGTGGGAAATGAGATTGTTTTGCAATCCGATATTGATAGGGACTATGAAATTGCCAAGCAAAATGGGCAAACTTTCCCAGATAAATGTAGCTTCCTCAACAATATGCTGGTGCAGAAAATGGTGCTGAATCACGCTAAAAATGATACCTTGGTGAAGATTGCTGATGATAGAATCAAGGCCAGAGCCAGTGCCGTTTTGGAAGATTTTAGAAACCGCGCGACCGATGTGCAATTGTTGCAAGTCTATGGAGTGAAAACCATTCCAGAGCTTAAAAATTTGCTGGAAAACATTGTGCGTGAGAATGCTTTGATTGAGACTAAAAAATCAATGATTGAGGAAAATATCGATGCCTCGCCAGAAGATGTGAAGAATTTCTTTGAGGAAAATAAAAGCGAGCTACCAAGGGTAAATGAAGAAGTGGAGCTAGCACACATCGTAATTTATCCAGAAATCACAGAAACGCACAAGCAGCAAATCATAGATTCCCTAAAACAGATTAAAAAAGATATAGAAAACGGAGAAAGTTTTGCAACCAAAGCCACTTTATTCTCGCAAGACCCTGGCTCTGCCAGCCAAGGCGGATTGTACAAAAACATTAAGAGAGGAAAATTCGTTCCTGAGTTTGATGCCGTAGCCTTCAACCTAGAAGAAGGACAAATTTCGGATCCCGTAGAAACAGAATTTGGTTATCACATCATTAAATTAGACAAGCGTTTAGGACAAGCCATCGATGTTCGTCATATTTTATTGGTGCCAAAGCCTACCCAAGCGGAAATCGATTCGGCTAAGGTGAAATTAGAGAAAATCAAGCAAGATATAAAATTAGGAAAAATAACATTTAAAGAAGCTGCTTTGCAAAATTCTGTGGATAAGTACACAAGATTTAACGGAGGAGTGCTTACTAATCCTCAAACGGGCGAAGATCGCTTTGAGCGTAGTAGCTTGCCATACAACCAAGTGTATGCTTTGGCAGGATTGCAAAAAGGCGATATCAGTGATATTTTTGAATCTGAATACAAAAACAAAAAAGTGCTTTCAATCCTTCAATTAATCGATGTGATTCCTGCACACCAAATCAGTCTAAGCACCGATTACACCAGATTGAAAAACTATACTTTACAAAAGAAAAAACAAGAGGTTTTGTACGACTGGATTCGCAAAAACTTACCAAACACTTACATTAAAATAGGAAAAGATTACCAAAATTGTAATTTTGAGTTCAATTGGTTGAAGAAGTAAGATGAAAGATTCTTAAAGAAAAAAGAGACTCAAGTGAGTCTCTTTTTTTATGTTGTAAAATATAGCAAAATCTTATTTTTTAATAATAGTAAAACTCAGCGGCGGCAGGCTCATAATGCGCTCCACAGGACAGTCATTCCAGACATCGTATCCTTTTAAGTGTAAAGGGATAAATTCTAAATTAATTGGCTCTGTATGATTATTAAAGGCGATGATAAAACGCTCATTACCTCGTTTTCGCTGAATAATTAGCAAATCTTGGTCGGTATAGAGGAAGCGGGTAGTGCCTTTATTTAAAATCTCATTATTTCTGCGCAACGCTATGATTTTTTTGTAAAAAGCGTGCCATTCCTCATTAAAGCCCACTGCATTATAGGTAGGAGGAGCGTCCTCAAAGGGATTTGCCGTTTCGGGAGCGAATTTAAATTCCTTCCACCAAAGGGGTTTTCTGCAATCGGGGTCATCTGCGCCCCACATTCCCATTTCGTCGCCCGCCCAAATTTGTGGCGCACCAGGCATTGTAAATTGAAATACAAGGAAGTTCTTCACCCTTAGATAAGTTTCCTCATCAGGTTTTTGGGTTTTGTAGAAAATATCGTCCATTGGCTTGGCGAGGTGCTTATATTTTCCTTTATTAAAAAAGGAGGTGAGCAGGCGTGGCGTATCGTGCGAGGCGCTCATCATCATTAAGCAATCAATGGTTTGGCGCTTCATTCCGTGGACTGATAGTTTCAGGTGTTCCGCCATATCCAGAGCGCCAGCATATTGCTCATTATGCCCAAAGAACGCGCGTGCAAAGCGGAATCCTTGGTAAAACATAATGGAATCAAAGATATCGCCTTTAAGATAAGGGCGCGGGTTCATCATCTTATCAGGCCAAGTTTCCCACCAGATTTCGCCTACCAGCAGCGCATCAGGCTTTACATGGCGCACGCGTTGCCGAAATTTTCGCCAGAAATTCATTCCAATTTGGTCGGCAACATCAAGGCGGTAGCCATCTACGCCTTTGCTTGCATCGCCATTGGGGGCGAGCCAGCGCTGTGCCACTTGCAGAATATGTGTTTTTAGTTTTTCGTCTAAATCGCCTTCATAGGGGAAGCCGTTAATTTTTTCGCTGTATAGGATTTTTCTAAATTCTGGCATTTCCTTCACGCCAGACCAGCCTTGGTATTTGATTTCGGCGGAGTCTCCATTTTCAAAATCTAAGATATTATACCAAGTTTTGTAAGCGGAATTTTCTTTATTTTTAATTAAATCCTGCCACGCCCAAAACTCGTGTCCTGTGTGGTTCCACGAGAAATCTATGATGATGTGCATACCGCGGGCGTGGATTTTTTCCACTAATTCTAGGAAAAGTAAATCAGCACTTGTCCATTGCCAAGTGCTAGGGTCTGCGGGATTTTCCTGAGCGATGATTTTTTTATCGCCCTCAGGGTCGGGGCCAAAATGAATGTCTACATGGTGGTAATACCGAGCATCGTATTTGTGCAATGATGGCGAATCATTGATGGGATTTAAGTATAGAGCATTGATGCCCAAGTCTTCTAAATAATCTAATTTATCAATAATCCCTTGAATATCTCCTCCATATCTTCTGCCTTGCACTTGGTCATACCACTGTTGCATAAGTAGTTTATCAGAGGAGTGGGGGCATTGGCATACCAATCGCTAGTCCAAGGGGTGATGCGCCAAGTTTCATCTAGGTTGCTTGGCCAAGCGCCCTTAATGTTTTCAAGCACTGGGTCGTTGAGAGGGTCTGCATTATAGAATCGCTCCACAAGGATTTGATACCATATGGCATTTTTAGCCCATTCTGGGGGGGCATCATAGGCGGTATGTAGCGCTTTGAGGAGCATAGCTTTAAGGGTTTTGGTATTTTTCGATGGCGTTTTTAATTTTTTCAATTCGGTTGGCGGGGCTTGGGTGGGTGCTAGTAAATTCTGGCTGACGGTTTCCGCCTGAGGCCTCTTCTAAGACTTTCATTACTTCAATGAGTTCATAAGGGTTATAGCCTGCTTCTAGCATAAATCTCACGCCCAAATCATCGGCTTCCAGCTCATCGCCGCGCCCATATTTTAGATTAATCATATGGGCAATCATTTGCGCATATTGAGCCGAGTTTGCATCTCCACTGGCCACGCCTGCGGCGCCCGCTAGCCCTTGGGAGAGCTGTTGTTTTGCCATTTGCTCCGCGCTGTGCCGCGCTACTACATGCCCAATTTCATGCCCTAAGACGCCCGCAACTTGCGCCTCTGTTTTTAAGCGTTTGAGCAGCCCCACGGTGATGAAGATTTGCCCCCCTGGCAGGGCAAAGGCATTTACGGTATTGGGGTCGGCAAGGACATGGAATTCGAATTGATAAGGTGTTTTCTGCGCAGCGCTATTTTGCACAATTTTGCGCCCCAGCTGCTGAATGAAGTTTTGTGTTTTAGCATCTTGTAATAAGCCGCCAGATTCGCGTATCATATAATCGCGCCCATCAAGCCCCAGTTTAATTTCCTGCTCAGGGCTTAGGCTGATATGCTGTTTTTCGCCCGTGATTTCATTTACCGAGCTATTGGAGTAGTAGCGAAATAGGAAAAATAAAGCAATCCCGATGGCGATAATAATCCGAAAAGAGAATTTATTTGATTTCATTAGTACTTAAAATTTAGGAAGCAATTTAGTGTTTAAAATTTAGTTTTAATCAAATGCCATAGCAGCAGCCCCCAGCCCAAAATCATCAGCGCGCCCCCGATTGGAGTGATGGGGCCTAGCACGCGCGTAGGCACTGCCAGCTGCTCAGAGAATGCGAGGAAATAAATACTCCCAGAGAACATCAAGCAGCCGAGCATCATAAGCCCCGTTGCGCTACATTCGAGCCGTGTTTTAAAGTTTAAGCAAAAGCCTAAGATTAAAAGCAACAGCGCGTGATACATCATATAGCGCACGCCTATTTCAAAACTGGCAAGCTTCTCCGCAGGGAGTAGCTTCTTAAACGCGTGTGCGCCAAAAGCCCCCAAGATGATAGAGGCCATACCGTAAGCCGCGCCGATAATGAGTGTAATTTGTTTCATATGTTTTTCTTTTATTATTTTCCTGCCACAAAATCTTTTAAGTAAAAAGGCTCAAAGTAGGCCACATCCTCAAACTTTTGAGCTTGAAATAAGGCAAAACTCTGCGCGCACATATCCTTGGCAGAGGGCAGACTATCGCTGTGGTAAGTCGCCTCATTAAGTGCCAAAATTTCACTAGCCTTGCCCGCGCCATCACCCAAAATCAGTACTTTTTTTGATTGAAATGCCGAGAAGCTATTTTCGTCTAAAATCTTAGCACTTGTAGGCTCCACCGCTTGCATTTGAGGCGTAAAAATCGCCGTGTACACCTCCTTTCTTCGGGCATCAATCATTGGGATTATGTAGTCCGCCGCCGCCCCTTGGGCGGCGCGCGCTAAAATCTCCAAAGAGTTCATACTCAGCAGCGGAATATTCAGTGCAAAGCACAAACCCTTTGCCGCCGAAACGCCTATACGCAGCCCCGTATAGCTCCCAGGGCCTTTGCTCACGCAGATTGCATCTAAATCTGAAAAAGATAAATCTTCTGCCTCCAAAGCCCATTGCATAAAGCGGTGCAGCTTCTCGGCGTGTTCATAATTTTCCTTGCTCTCCTCGCAGAGTGCCAGCATTTCGCCATTTCGGGCTACCGATACCGAGCAGTTGCGCGTGGAGGTTTCTATATTTAAAATTAAAGCCATTTTTTAATTAAATGTAATCGGTTTGTCTAAATAAAAATCAAGAACTTTTAAGCTGAAAATATAATTGTATTTAGCTTGTAAAAGTTCTGATTTTGCACTGAATAATCGTTCTGCTGCTTGATTGAAATCATACAGCGTGATTTTTCCTGCCTCTAAGCTTTTTTGAGCAAAATCCATGGATATTTCTGCGGATTTTACGGCCTCTTGCACGGCAATAAATTTTTGATAATTGCTCGAGGTGTTGAAATAAGCTTTTTGGATTTCTTCTTTGAGTTGTTGTTTTTTGATCTCAATATCTTTTTCGGCTATTTGTGCTTGCAATTCAGCATTTTCGACATTTAATTTGGTGAGGTTTTTATTAAAAATCGGAATATTGAGATTTAGCCCAAAATTATGTGTGTGATTATTCCACCATTGGTCAAAAAGCCTATCGGAATCAATGCCTTTGTTCAAATACGCTCGGTAATTGGTGCCAATACCATAAGAGGCAGAAAGACTTGGCCAGAATTCGGTTTTGGCTAATTCTATGTCTTTCAGGGAGCTTTGTGCTTTAATTTCAGCATTTTTAATCCTTGGTTGATTTTGATACGCGTATGCAATCACTTGGTCTATATTATCAATCAATTGTTGCGGATTTTCGCTTAAATTCAGCGTGAGCACATCAAAGCTTTTGGTGTCTTTTAGCTGTAAAAGTTGAGCTAAATTAAATAGAGCTTCTTGCACATTTACTTCGGCAGTTGCAACATTTTGCTTGCTACGCGCCAGTTGCGTTTTGGACTCGTAGACATTACTGAGTGGAATCGCCCCTCCGTTAAACAATTTTTGAATTTGTTCTAATTGATTTTCAGAAAGTTTTAATTTTTGTTGAAAGTTTAAAACCAATTCTTTTTGCAATAAAACATTCAAATATTGATTTAAGATTTGTAGTGTTAACTGATTTTCAAGTGCTTTTAAATCTTCTTGTGCAGCTTGAGCGTCGAGTTTAGCTTTCTCCTCGTTTAGTTTAAGCTTTCCGTGATTGTAGAGTAGCATATTGGCAGAAACCGACAATGAATTTTGGTATAATTGAAAACCATTGGTTTTTCCCACATACTGCTGATTGGAGTTGGTAATCGGCACGCCTTGCACTCCTGCAATTAGCCCATTTCCAATTGAGGCACTCACGGTAGGGAGCTTTTGGCGATAGGCTGCTGTTACACGATTATTGATCAATTGTGTGTTGATTCTATTTTGTTGAAGGTTGAGATTATGCTGTTTGGCATAAGCTATCATTTGCTCAAGCGACCACTGCTGGTTTTGAGCTAAACCAAGGCTGAAAAGTCCGCCAAAAACGAAAAAAAATGTCTTTTTCATATTAAGATTAAAGGCAAAAAACTCAAAAAAATGAGTGGATTTAATATTTTAAAATAGTAACGATTTCTGTGTTGCCAATTTTTTCTCTTCCTTTCAAGAAATCGAGTTCAATCAAGAAATTAAACTGGGCAGGAATAGCTCCCACTTTGGTAACTAGTTCTGCACATGCAGCAGCGGTGCCGCCAGTTGCCAAGACATCGTCGTGAATGAGCACACGGGCCCCTTTTTCCAATTGCCCATCTACCATTTCTAGCGTAGCTGCTCCGTATTCTAGCTCATAAGAGGCCTCTACGGTAGGAGGGGGCAATTTCCCTTTTTTTCTAATCATTATAAAGGGAACTTTCAATGCAAGGGCGATGGGGAGCCCTAAGATAAAACCACGACTCTCTATACCGCAGACAGCATCTACTTTTCCTCTGGCTTGATCTGCAAAATAAGCAATCACTTTTTTTGAAACTTCTGGATTTTGAAACACACCGCTAAAATCTTTAAAAGAGATTCCTTTGTGCGGGAAATCTTCAACAACTCTTATGCAAGAGGCTACTTCGTTGGCTAATGTCATAACTGATGATTAATAAAGTTTGCAATTTAATAAATAATTATATAATCTCAAATAATACATTTTGATTACATTTGCATTTCAATTTTGATTATGAAAGCATTTAAAAGAGTTTTAAAATACATAAAGCCTTACAAGCTAGATTTAGTACTCACTGTATTTTTCAATATTTTATATTCCTTATTTGCCATTTTTTCGATATCCTCATTGTTCCCGATACTCAAGATTTTGTTTGACAATGTGGAGAAAAATACTACCGAAATCATTGAACCAGAGGGCGTGGGGGAATTCAGTTTTCAACATGCGCAATATTTACTGAATAAATACATTGCAGATCAAATGAATGTTTGTGGGGAATTAACGGTTTTAGCCTTCATCTGTTTAATTACGGTAATTTTGTTTTTATTGAGAAATATATTTAGATATGCCGCTCAGTGTTATGTAATTTCGTTAAAATCAGGAATTTCTCGAGATATTAGAAACGATTTATATGCTAAAATAGTAAAATTGCCTGTTTCTTTTTTTACCGATCAGCGCAAAGGCGATTTAATGAGTCGTGTGTCTAGCGATGTAGATAACATTCAGCGATATAACTTAAATCCGTTGATTGAGATATTTCGTGCACCATTTATGATTATAGCCTCGCTGGTGATGCTGATTTATTTAAACGCAGGTTTAACCTTGGTGGCATTCATTGTTTTACCACTAATGGGGGGCGTGATTTCTATGATTTCTAAAAGCCTTAAAAGATCTTCGCAAGAGTCTCAGCACCTATTAGGCAGATTGATTTCTAGTGTAGAAGAAACCATTGCCGCCAATAAAATTATTAAAATTTTCAATGCCGAAAATATTTTAACTAAACGCTTTTTTAAGCTCAATAGCACTTGGCGAAAAATATATAATAAAGTAGAATATCGCTACGAGCTTTCCTCGCCAATGAGTGAAGTCTTAGGCTCTGTAACCATGATTATTTTAGTTTTTTATGGTGGAAAAGTCATTATCGAAGGAGGGGATTTAACGGGAGAGGCATTTTTGACTTTTATCGGGATTTTTTTTCAAATGCTAGACCCCGCCAAAAGCCTCTCTAAAGCCTTCACCGATGTTGCCCGAGGAAATGCCTCCGCAGAGCGCATATTTGAGATTTTAGATGCAAAAATTGTGGTTGAGGAGCAAGAAAACGCCTTAGAAATTGAAGATTTTAATCACCAAATAGAGTTTAAAAATGTAAGTTTCAGCTACGAAAATGATACGCCAATTATTAAGAACTTTAATTTAACCATCAAAAAAGGAATGAGCGTGGCACTCGTGGGGCAATCTGGAAGCGGAAAATCTACCATAGCCAATCTTTTAGCCAGATTTTACGACCCACAAGAAGGGGAAATTTTGATAGATGGCCAGCCATTGAGAAACCTTAATTTAAAGGATTATAGAAAACTGATGGGAATGGTAACGCAAGATTCCATTTTGTTTAACGATACGGTGTACAATAATATTGCCCTTGGCAAAGAAGATGCTACGCCGCAAGAGATTCATCACGCCGCAGAGGTGGCAAATGCCAAGGAGTTTATAGAAAAACTCTCCCAGAAATATAATGAAAACATAGGCGAGGGCGGAAGCAAGCTCTCTGGCGGACAAAAGCAGCGCCTCTCCATTGCGCGTGCGGTATTAAAAAATCCGCCTATTATGATTTTAGATGAAGCCACCTCCGCACTGGATACTCACTCCGAGCGCCTTGTGCAGCAAGCCCTCGATTATATGATGCAAAACACCACCTCGCTGATGATTGCTCATAGACTTTCAACTATTCAAAATGCAGATTTAATTGTGGTGATGGAGAATGGCGAAATCAAAGAGCAGGGAAAACATAATGAATTGATGGAAAAAGAGGGCATCTACGCCCAATTGATTAGAATGCAGAATTTTGATTAACATTGGCGCGGCTCTACATGCGTCATCACCGCTATAATTTTAGGGTATTTCAGCATTAAAGTCTTCTTTACATTATGCGCTATATCGTGCCCTTGCCGCACGGAGATTTCCCCATCTACAATTAGGTGAATGTCTATAATATATTGTGTCCCTTGCTTGCGCACAAAGCACTTTTCGGTGGCATGCACACCAGAGACGCCCTCGGCCGTTTGCCTAATCTCGCGCACAAAATCATCGTAGCGGTGCTCGTCCATAATTTCGCCCAACGCAGGCCTGAAAATTCCATAAGCATTAAACAAGATAATGCCACAAGCCACCAGCGCAGCCCAATCATCTGCCGCCTCAAAGCCTTCGCCCATAAACAAGGCAAAACTAATCCCCATAAAGGCTGCAAGCGAGGTAACTGCATCGGCGCGGTGGTGCCACGCATCTGCTTTTACAGAAGTGCTCTCACTCTCCTCGCCTGCCCGCGCAGAATAGCGGTAAAACAACTCTTTGGATAAAATAATTGCTGCCAATATATATAAGGTAAAGGGCTTCGGTAAATCGTGCGGCGTGCGTATATTAACAAGGCTCTCCCACGCAATAATTAGCGCCGAAATTACAAGAAAAATCACCACCACAAAGGTCATTAGAGGCTCAGCACGCCCGTGCCCATAGGGGTGGTCCTTATCGGGCGGCTTGTGGGCATAATTAAAGCCAAAGAATAAAAGTGTGGAGGAAATCACATCCGTCAAAGACTCAATGGCATCGGCTACGAGTGCAAAAGAATTGCCCAAAATACCGCCGATTAATTTGATGAAAAATAAAAACAAATTGCCTAAAATGCCTAATAATAAGGCACTTTTTGCTTTTTGGGTATTGTCGTTTTGCAAAATTCAGACTTTTAAATTCCGTTGCAAATTTGCTTAAAAATGAAGGAATAAAAAAGATTTAGCTTAAAAATAATTTAAAACACAAAGAGCCAAAAGCGCAGGAAGTCTTAAACAATTTGGGCAAGCCTTCCGACGATTGCAGGAAGGCTCAAACCATTTGGGCAAGACCTCCGACGGTTGCAGGAGGTTACAAACCATTTGGGCAAGACTTCCGACGGTTGCAGGAGGTTACAAACCATTTGGGTAAGACTTCCGACGGTTGCAGGAGGTTACAAACCATTTGGGCAAGACCTCCGACGGTTGCAGGAGGTTACAAACCATTTGGGCAAGACTTCCGACGGTTGCAGGAGGTTACAAACCATTTGGGTAAGACTTCCGACGGTTGCAGGAGATTACAAATCATTTCGGCAAGACTTCCGACGGTTGCAGGAAGGCTTGCTATTTTTGCGCGCTGAAAAGGGGGCGGAAAGCAAGAGATTTTGAGAATAAAATATGAATTAAAAAAAAAGTATTTATTTTTGCACCAAAATTTTAATGCCGATGCCCAAAAATTTAGTCATAGTAGAGTCCCCCGCAAAAGCCAAAACCATTCAAAAATATTTAGGAAAAGACTTTGAAGTGCAATCGAGTTTTGGCCACATTGTGGATTTGCCCAAGAAGAATATGGGGATAGATATAGAGAACCACTTTAAGCCCGAGTATGAGATATCGCCCGAGAAGCGCGAGGTGGTGAAGCGGCTTAGAGAGCTCTCAAAGAAGGCGGAAATCGTGTGGCTAGCTTCCGATGAGGACCGCGAGGGAGAGGCCATTGCGTGGCATCTGTATAATGAATTGGATTTAAAGAAAAAGGATACCAAGAGAATTGTTTTTAATGAAATTACCAAAAAGGCAATTCTAAAAGCGGTGGAAAACCCAAGAGCCATAGACAAGGATTTAGTCAATGCGCAGCAGGCGCGCCGCGTGCTAGACCGCTTGGTGGGCTTTGAGATGTCGCCCGTTTTGTGGAAGAAAGTAAAGCCAGGGCTTTCCGCAGGGCGCGTGCAATCGGTGGCCGTGCGCTTGATTGTAGAGCGCGAAAAGGAAATTATGGCCTTTGAGCCAGAAAATAGTTTCCGTTTTGTGGCAGAATTTGTTTTAGAAACAGGCGAAACATTTGAGGCAAATTTAAATACCGAGTTTGAAGATTATTCGGCAGCAAAAGACTTTATAGAGAAATGTGCAAAAGCTGAATTTTCCGTGGCAGAGGTGGAGACTAAGCCCGCTAAACGCTCGCCCGCACCACCGTTTACCACCTCCACCTTGCAGCAGGAGGCTTCAAGGAAATTGGGCTTCTCCGTTAGCCGCACAATGAGCGTGGCGCAGCAGCTCTATGAGCAGGGTATGATTACTTATATGCGTACCGATAGCGTAAACCTCTCTGATGATGCCCTCGCAGCCGCGCGCAAAGTGGTGAGCGAAGAGTATGGCGAAAAATATGCTAAAACACGAAGATTTAAAAGCAAAACCAAAGGCGCACAAGAGGCGCACGAGGCAATACGCCCTACTAATTTAGCCAAGCATCACGCAGGAATGGATTCTGCACAAAATCGCTTGTATGATTTAATTTATAAAAGAACACTTGCTAGCCAAATGGCCGATGCAGAGCTAGAACGCACGACTATAAGCGTCGAAAATAATCAATCACCAAAACACATTTTTAGAGGTAAAGGCGAGGTGCTACTTTTTGATGGTTTCCTAAAAGTTTACCAAGAAAGCAAGGAAGATGATGACGATGTGGTGCAGCCACAAGGAATGACACTGCTGCCCAAAGTATCTGTGGGAGAGGCGTTAAGTGCTAATTTGATAAAAGGTATAGAGAAGTTTACACGCCACGCACCGCGCTATTCCGAGGCGAGCCTCGTGCGCCAGCTAGAAGAGCTAGGCATTGGGCGCCCATCTACTTATGCGCCTACGATTTCCACCATTCAGAAGAGGAATTATGTGGAATTAAACAATTCCGAAGGAGAAGAGCGCCAAATTCGTACCCTAGTGCTTAAAAAAGGAACGCTCAAAGAAGTACCCGAAAAAGAAAAATTCGGCACAGAGAAAAATAAATTAAAACCTACCGATGTGGGAATCGTGGTAAATGATTTCTTGGTAGAGTATTTTAAAAATATAATGGATTACCAGTTTACCGCCAAAGTAGAGGAGGATTTTGATGAAATTGCAGCGGGCAAAGAAAACTGGACAAAAGTTTTGGGAGATTTCTACAAAGGATTTCACGAAAATGTGGAGCGCGTGGAGGAAAACGCCGATAGAGCCACAGGTGAAAGACTCCTCGGGGTAGACCCTAAGTCGGGCAAAAATGTATATGCTCGCATTGGGCGATACGGCGCTATGGTGCAAATTGGGGAGGCCGAAGATGATGAAAAACCAAGATTTGCAGGACTAAATCCAGACCAAAATATCCTTACCATTAGCCTCGAAGAGGCGCTTAAACTCTTTGAATTGCCAAAGGAATTAGGCGAATATAAAGGAGAAGTAGTCGAGGTGAATGTGGGAAGATATGGCCCCTATGTGAAATTTGGGCAAAAATATATTTCTCTTGGCAAAAATGAAGACCCCCACGAGGTGGAATTTGAGCGCGCTAAACAAATTATAGATACAAAATTAGCCGAAGAAGCGCCCGTTGCCGTATACGAAGGCTATGAAGTTACCCGCGGAAAGGGAAGATTTGGGCCGTTTATAAAATGGAATGAATGGTTCATCAATGTCAATAAAAAATATGATTTTGATAATTTATCCCAGTCGGATATTAAGGAATTAATTGAGGATAAAAAGAAAAAAGAAGCTGAAAAAGTTGTAAAAAACTGGGAAACAGAAGGAATAAGGATAGAAAAAGCAAGGTGGAAACGCCATAATATCATTCAAGGCGCCCTAAAAGTAGAAGTTGGCAAAGAAGTTGATGTAGAGAATATGTCGCTAGAAGAGGCCAAAAAAATCTTGGAAAATGCAAAACCTAAGAAAGCTACCAAGAAGACAGCCGCTAAGAAAACTACGACAAAAACTAAGAAAACAAAATAATGGAGTTTCAACTATTGCCCATTCCACAGGAATTGAAGGATTATGCGCAGGCTATGAGCCAGTATATGGTAGGGGCGCATATTCGCTTTGATATAGATGAGGATTTTGGCGAGCGAGCCATTGTGCTACTTTCACTGGCGGAGTATGATAGTTTTGGAAATCACGAGGCAGATACATTTTTTTCAGATGTCCGTAGGAGATTTTACCAACTTTCCATTAGCAATTGGAAGGCACCCTTATACGATTTAGGGAGCATAGCGGTGAGCGAGGATTTTATGGACACTTGCGAAGATGTAGAGCTATTGGTTCGGCAGTTTTCCGAGCAGCAAGTAACTTTAATCATCTTAGGCGGAACGCAGGCTTTAAGCTATCCAATTTTTAAAGGAATCCATAAAAAATGGGTAAATGTAGTAAGCATTGATTATAAATTAGACATAAATTCCGTTGAAGGAAAATTGAGCCACGATAATTTTATAGCTCAAATGATTTTAGGAAAGGAACAAAAATTGCTAGAATATGCCAGTATCGCAAATCAAGCGCCATACAACGCCGCAGAAGAGTACGATGTGCTGGAACAACTAAATTTTGAGACCTTGCGATTGGGCAAGCTGACAGAAGATTTGAGACAGGCAGAGCCACTGATGCGAGAGAAAAATTTATTGACATTTGATTTTTCAGCAATGCAGGCCTCATCATTTAATACGCCGCTAGTGCATACGGCCAATGGGCTTACGGAGCGCGAAGTCTGTGCCTTGATGCGCTATGCAGGGCTTAGCGAGGCGATTAAAAATGTGCATTTGGCCAATTCCTATTTGCTAGATATCTCAGATGCAAGTCTAGCCGCCGAGATGTTGTGGTATTTTGTGGAAGCAAGGAATAATTTAAAAGATGATAGTGATAGAGAGCGCTTTCGGGTGCTGTATGAGGAGGAGGAAATCATTTTCTATAAAGCCACAAATTCCGAGAGATGGTGGATAGAGGTGGCGGTAGACGGCATTAAAAAACTAATACCGTGTAGCGAAAACGATTATAGGCAAACACTAAATGGAGATCTTCCAGAAAAGTGGTTTAAATTTTATAAGAGATTTTACTAAAAATAGAAATTAAGAAAAAGAATTTTAGCCTAAAAATCAATACATAGCATTTATTTTTGGGTAGTTCAGAAAAATATAATAGTTTTACAAACTCTAAAACGAAGAGTAAAAATGATAAGAATTTATTTAGCTGTATTTATGGCAGTCACTTTGACTTCTTGTAACATTTCCAGCGGGAAAAAGAAGTCCTTTAATGACAGAGGAATGATAATTCCTCGCAATAAATCAAAAAGCTTTATCCCACAGCGTCCAGTGGGTATGGTGCCCATACCAGGCGGTTCTTTTGTAATGGGGCAAACGGATTATGATTTTGCTCAGCAACGAAACGCCTCGCCTAAAACGGTTTCCGTCTCAGGATTCTTTATGGACGAGACTGAAATTACCAATGATATGTATCACGATTTTGTGAACTATGTGAGGGACTCTATCGTGAGACAGCGCCTCGCTGAACGCGCCAATGAGCTGGGATATAGTGGTGGAGATAATCAAGGGCAAACGGGAATTGCAGAATATGCCTTTAAAGTGCGCACAAATGATAATGGCGACCCCTCTGCGTATGACCAATACATCAATGAAATGGCTGATGGTAGAAGTGGCTATGACTCTGAACGCCAGCTAAATTGGGATATTCCAATCATTTGGGATAAATATGAATACCCCGATAGAGACTATGTGGAGGTGATGGAGAGTATGTACTATCCGCCAGAAGATAGATTTAATGGAGAAAGATTAATTGATGTGAGAAAACTTAATTATGTCTTCACAGAGATTGATAAAAATAAAGCCGCTCAATACTCAAAAAGCGGAAAGACAAGAAAAGAATTTGTAACCACCAATACAATCAATGTTTACCCAGACACCACTGTGTGGGTGAGAGACTTTAATTACGCATATAACGACCCTCTACACCAAGATTATTTCTGGAATACAGCCTATTCCAAATATCCCGTTGTGGGAGTAACTTGGGACCAAGCCAGAGGATTCTGCGCGTATAGAACAGATAAGCACAGAAAATACAATCAATCCAGAAAAAGCAAATCCGCAAGCGATGTCATTGTATACCGCCTGCCCACCGAGGTAGAGTGGGAATACGCCGCGAGAGGAGGCCTGCAAGATGCCCCATACCCTTGGGGAGGCCCGTATTTAATGGATAGTAGAGGTTGCTATTTGGCAAACTTTAAGCCTAAACGAGGCGACTATGTGGAAGACTGCTGCTCAAAATCTAAAAAAGCGGGCTTTATATATACCGCACCAGTTAAATCATTCTATCCAAATGATTATGGGCTGTACGATATGGCTGGTAATGTTGCCGAGTGGACACAGTCTCCATACGGAACTACTTCTAGCGAATACACCTCAACCCTGAACCCATACCTAGGCGCAGGCAAAGAAAATAAAAAGAAAACTGTGAAAGGAGGCTCTTGGAAAGATGTAGGATACCTGCTTATGGTAGCTAATCGAGAGTATGAAAATAAAGATTCCGCACGAAGCTACATCGGGTTTAGAACCGTGCAGTCTATCCCAGAAGGAGCCGATGTAAATTACAGAAGAATAAGAAAATAAGAATAAATCAAAAATTTGAAAAATTAAACTCATAATAGAATTATGGCAGCTAAAACAAAAAAGAAAGATGTAATATTAAACATGGTGTACTCGCTAGGGGCCGCCGTGGTAATCATTGGAGCATTATTTAAAATAAATCACTGGGGTTTTGGGCCGCTAAACGGTTCAATCTTATTGGCAATAGGGCTTGGAGTAGAGGCACTTATATTCATTATATTTGCATTCGACCCACCAGCAGGCGAGTACGAATGGGAGAGAGCCTACCCAGAATTAGCCGACCCTAATGCTAAACCAGTTGCAAGAAGACAAAATTTTGCCATAGAGCCAGAAATTTCTGAATCCTCATTAAGTGCAAAATTAGATAAAATGTTGGCAGAGGCTAAGCTTGATGCGGCTTTAATGACAAGGTTGAAAGATGGAATCAGCAGTTTTAGCTCCACTGTGGAGGAGATGAATAGAACGGTAGATGCCTCAAGAAATACTCAAAAATATGGAGACCAATTGGCACTAGCGGCTAACCATATGGAGTCCTTAAATTCGCTTTACCAATTGCAATTAGAAAATGGTAAAAAACAAGTAGAATTAAACCAAAAATTCATCAATGAAATGCAAAAATCAGCCTCAGGCTCTGAGCAATTTATGGCAGAGATGAATAAATTAACTCAAAATGTAAATGATTTAAACAAAGTGTATGGCGGAATGCTATCAGCCATGAGACTACCCAATGTTTAATTCAAAATTAATTACTAATTCTACAAAGATTTAAACCATGGCAAAGGGAAATTTACCACCACGCCAGAAGATGATTAACCTGATGTATCTTATCTTCATTGCTATGATGGCGATGCAGATAGATAGAGAGGTGTTGAGAAGTTTTGAAGGCGTAAATACTTCGCTCACAGATGCGTATACATTGGCGAGCGAAAATAATAATACATTCTACGAGCAAATTAAGAATAAAGCCAAAGATGATGCCGATTACCAAAAAGTGCAGGAAAAGGCAGAAAATGTAAAGGCAAAATCAAATGAAGTTTTCCAAGCAATAGAGGCTGTAAAGCAAAAATTAATTGCTGAAACTGGCTACCAAGCACCCCGAGAGGGAGAGGAAACTAGCTATAACTCATTACAAAATACCGATGCGGTGACTAATCTACTTTTTAGAGACCAAGACCCTTCGGAAACTGGAATTGAGCTGAAAAATAAAATTAATGAATACCATAATTTTATGCTCTCTCAGTATGCAAGCGATAGAGATAAGTCGCGTGTAAATAAGCTATTTAGTACAGAGGGTGAGGCTAAAAAAGAGTGGTTGTATCGAATGTTTTATAACCAGCCTATGGTTGCTGCCCTTACTAATTTATCCAAAATCCAGTCAGATGTGCGCACAGAAGAGGGTAACTTGGTGCGTAACTTGCTGTCAGATAAGTTGGAAGATGAAATTCAATTAAAGGCATTCCAGCCAATTGTAGACATTCCGCCAATTGTGAAAAAAGGCGAAAAAGTAGTGGCAAATATTGCTTTTGGAGCATACGATAATACATTACAGGGCTCGGTAACTGCCAATGGCCGCCGGATTGCTTTGTCTAATGGTAGAGCTACTTTTGACTTGAATACATCAGCCGATGGTACGCAGACGGTGAGAGGTACTATGACTTATAAAAAGCCAGATGGCTCAACTGAGACTATGCCATTTGAGCGCACCTATCAAGTTGTAGGCGAAACATTAGCCAAGGCACCTACAGGAGGATCCATCTCAGCAGATAAAATGAATGTTGTGTACAGAGGCGTAACAAACCCTATTACTGCAACCATCAACGGAGCAGATGGCCCAATTAATATGACAGCTTCCACAGGATCACTTAGTGGATCAAACGGAAAATATAATTACCGAGTTTCTTCTGGAAACACCGTAGTATTTACCGCAAGTGCTAAAACATCAAGTGGAGCAGTTGTAACAGAGAAAAAGGAATTTAGAATAAAACCAGTTCCACCGCCACAAGGACAAATTCGTGGCAAAAATTCACTCACCACCTCGGTAAGTTCGCTTTCAAGGCTTACGGTAGAGGCTGCAATTCCAAACTTTGAGTTCCCAGTGAGCTTTACTGTAAAAAGCTTTAAAGTAAAAGTGCCAGGGCAGAGAACTGTGAGCGTTACTGGAAATAACTTAAGTGGCGCAGAGAGAGTGCTGAAAACTGTGAAATCAGGAGATGCCGTAAACATCTTTGATATCGAGGCCACAGCCTCAGGTATTGATGGCAGAATTCCAAACATCTCGCCAGTAGTAATAGATGTGCAATAAAAAATCGTAATGTAGAACAAACATTCATAAAAAATGAAATTTAAAATATTAAACATAGCGATGGTACTTATGGGCGTATTCGTTGCAAATGCCCAGTCTGTACTCAATGCTAAATCACCAGAGGAGCTTCGCAAAATGAGAGAGGAGGGCCTTTCCCTAAATGCGAAAGGCGAAAAAGTCCAAAATGCCGATGAGCCAATGCCCTATGGCTATATTGAGGACAATGATGTGCTGTGGTCCAAAGTAGTGTGGGAAATCATCGATATGAATGAGAAGCTCAATCAGCCTTATTACAACTCCTCCGATGGGATAGCTTATAGTACCCTCTCGCTCTTTGATGCTCTGAAAAAAGGGATAGAAAGCGGAGAAATCAAGGAGGTGTATGATGATGAATTCTTTGAGCATAAGCTCACCCCGCAAGAAGCCATAAACTCCCTTTCCAGAACCGATACTACCGATTGGTATTATGAGCAAAAGGATGCAGGCGTGGATATGAGCAAAGTAAAAGATAACGGAATTGACTACTACCCCGTAGGGAGCGACAAAGTCAAAATGATTAAAATCAAAGGTATGTGGTACATAGACCGCCGATTGGGCGAAATGCGCTACCGTATTTTAGGCCTCTCTATGATGGGCCCCGATGCACAATCTATGGGGCGCGGTTTTGAGGGCGCAGATGATTATGTAGATTTATTCTGGATTTGGTACCCCGATGCGCGTAAAGTACTCAACCGCTACAAGGTATTTAATCCCAAAAATGCCGCCTCCAAAGTTACCTTTGATGATATGCTCAACGGCAGAAGATTTAATACAATCATCTATAAAACAAGCGATATGATGGGCAATAGAAGCATCGACCAATTTATTCCAAAAGATGCCCAAGCCCAGCTAGAAGCCAGCCGAAAAATCAAAGAAGAAATTCTACAAAAAGAAAACGAAATGTGGAATTACTAAAAAATATTCCGAAAATATGACAAATATAATCCCGATGTATTAGCATATCGGGATTTTTTTATGCTAACTTTGCCCCATGAAAACACAATATATATTAGTGGGCTATGGGCTAGCCAATGTTTGTTTTGCTAAATATTGTGTAGAAAACAAACAATCTTTTGTAATTTTCGATGATCAAAAAATCACCGCCTCTAATGTGGCCGCAGGAGTGGTAAACCCTATAGTTCTCAAAAGATTTACGCCCGTTTGGCAGGCCATTGAACAAATGGATTTATTGAAAAAAACTTTCGGTGAATTTACAGAGCTTTTGGGCAATAAATATTTTCATGAAATGCCCATTTATCGTGTTTTGGCAAACGATAAAGAAGCAGAAATTTGGCATAGAAAAATCCAAGAAAATACAATTTTAGAAAAGTATTTAGCACCCAAAATAATCGATAATAAGTACGAAAGCCTAAAAGCAGAACACGGCTTCGGTGCTATGAACGAGACGGGCTATGTAGACATTACCCAGCTCTTAGCCGATTTTAAAAATCAGTATAAAGAACATTTCCGGAATGAGAAATTTGATTACACTCAATTAAATGTAGACAATAATACCTATCAAGACCTTACATTTGATAAAATCGTATTTGCCGAGGGCACCAAAGTATTGCAAAACCCTTATTTCGGATTTATTCCCGTGGTGCCCAATAAGGGGCAGGTGCTAAAAGTGCGCACCGAGGAGCCGCTCCCTCACGCCATCGTTAAATCCAAATGTTTCCTGATGCCTATCGGAGAGAACGAGTATTATGTAGGCGCGACCTACAACCGCGAGTTTCAAAATGAGGAGGCCACGCTAGAAGACCGACAAAAATTGCAGGAGCAATTAGAGCATTTTTATACAAAAAGGTATCAAATAATAGACGAAAAGGTAGGCACGCGCCCTACTGTGCCAGATAGGCGCCCTATCATAGGTCAGCACCCAGAGCACCCCGCGCTTTATGTTTTAAACGGCCTAGGCACGCGAGGTACCTTTAATGGGCCGGCAATGGCCAAGGCACTTTATGAGGCAATAGAGCAAGGTGCGGAGATAGACCCGCAGATAAATATTCGGAGATTTTTATAAAAGAGAGTAAGCGCCCTTTGGGCGCTTTTTTTTTGCCTTATTGAGGGAGCATTCCGTGAGAAATTGCTTACTTCCGAAATGTATTTAAGTACTTCTGAAATATATTTTACTACTTTCTGAAATACATTTAGATACTTCTGAAATATATTTAAGTACTTCCGAAATGTATTTAAGTACTTCCGAAATATATTTAGATACTTCTGAAATGTATTTTGGTACTTCCGAAATGTATTTAAGTACTTCCGAAATGTATTTAAGTACTTCCGAAATGTATTTTGGTACTTCTGAAATGTATTTAAGTACTTCCGAAATATATTTAGATACTTCCGAAATATATTTTACTACTTTCTGAAATACTTTTTATTAAGATTGTAAAGAAAATTTGTAATTTAGATTGAGATTATTCCCTTTTGGGAGATAAATAGGCTCAATGAGGGGGGGAGTGCTTTTTAATTTGGGGGCTAAAAATTTTAATGAAGAGAGGGAGGAGGAGTGTTTGGGAAAGAGGTAGGGGAGAAATATGTAGAGAATTGGTTTTAAGGTGTTGTGCTAGCCGATGAAAAGATGTATTTTTGTGGAATGTTACAAGCGCAAAATGTTGGAGTACACTTCGCAGGCAATTATTTATTTGATGGAGTTACCTTTAGAATTAATAAAGGAGATCGCGTCGGGCTCGCAGGGAAAAATGGAGCAGGGAAATCAACTTTGCTAAAAATCCTTTCAAAAAAACAAAATCCTACCGAGGGAGAAGTAGTGTATGAAGGGCAAATTAGTGTGGGGTACCTGTCTCAGGATATTGATTTTGAGGAGGGGCGCACCGTGTGGGAGGAGGCCGGACAGGCTTTTGAGCAGCTAAATTATTTGCAGCAGCGAATGGAGGAGGTGAATCATCAATTAGCCACTCGCACGGATTATGAAAGCGAGGCGTACCACGATTTAATACACGATATTAGCCACTTAACAGAGCGCTACACGATGCTCGGAGGCTACACCAAAGATGCCGATATTGAAAAAGTGCTTAAAGGATTAGGCTTTAAGGATACGGACTTTAATCGTTTAACTTCGGAATTTTCAGGCGGGTGGCGTATGCGCGTGGAATTAGCAAAATTGCTACTTCAAAAACACGATGTGATGTTGCTCGACGAGCCTACAAACCATTTGGATATAGATTCCATCTTGTGGCTTGAAGAATTTTTAAAAAGTTACGAAGGAGCCGTTATTTTAGTCTCTCACGATAAGCTATTCCTCGATAATGTAACCAATCGCACACTAGAAGTGGCCAATAAGCGCATACACGACTACAAGGCGAATTATTCCAAATACATTCAGCTCCGCGACGAGCGCAGAGAGCAGCTCAAAGCAGAGAAAAAGAATCAAGAACAATATATAAAACACACCGAGCAGCTCATCGATAAGTTTCGCGCCAAGGCCTCCAAAGCCTCCACCGCAAAATCATTGCAAAAAAAATTAGAGCGCATCGATATCATAGAGGTAGAGAACGAAGATGTACACAATATGAACATTAATTTTGAAGCCTCGCAGCGCTCGGGCAAAGTGGTGTTTAATTTAGAAAATGTCAAGAAAGCCTTCGGGAATCATACCATATTTAGCGGTGTAAATCTTGAAATCGTGCGGGGCGAAAAGGTGGCCTTCGTGGGACAAAACGGACAAGGCAAAACCACCCTTGCGCGTTGCATCGTGGGCGAACTAGATTTTGAAGGCAACATTAAGCACGGGCATAATGTAGAGGTGGGGTATTTTGCCCAAAATCAGCATCATGTATTAGTGGATAGCCGTAGCGTGCTTGATGAGGCAGAACACGCCGCCAATGAGAATACAAGACCCAAGGTGCGCGATGTGCTAGGCGCTTTCCTTTTCAGTGGCGAGGCCGCCGAGAAAAAGGTAAAAGTACTCTCGGGCGGTGAGCGCAATCGCTTGGCACTTGCCAAATTGCTCCTGCACCCTTCCAATGTTTTAATTATGGACGAGCCTACCAATCACCTAGATATTCAGTCCAAAGAAATCTTAAAAAAAGCCCTCAATAACTATGAGGGAACCCTCATTCTCGTTTCCCACGACAGGGAGTTCCTCAGCGGGCTAGCCGATAAAATTGTGGAATTTAAAGATGGCGAAGTCAAAGAATTCTTAGGCAATATCGATGAATATTTGGAATATAGAAAAGCCTCCAATATGCGCGAAATTGAGAAAGTGGAGCCTAAAAAACAACCCAACAAAGCCCCCACAACACCCCCTGAAAGAAAAGAAGATAAGCGGATTAAAAATAAAATAAATAATTTAGAGGCCGAAATCGCCAATATAGAAAAAGAAATCGCCAAGCTAGAAGAAAAATTTATGCAAGAAAATCCAAGCAAGGAGCAATTGGCAAATTATGAATCTTTAAAAAATAATTTGCAAGCAAAAATGCAGCTTTGGGAGGAATTATCTGAACAAATTTAAAAATAACTAATTATGAGCAAATCAAACAAAACCATTGCAGGCTACCATATTTTAATGTTGCTTTCGACCATCGATGAGGATTTTGATTCTCGTGCCGATAATATCATTCGCGAGTATTTAAGCGATGAGTCTCCTTTTTCTTTAAATCTTGATCAAGATTTAGAGGAAATCATCAACCTAGAAAGCACAGAGGTAGAAAAACATTTTGTGAGCAAAGTAGAGGATTTTTACGATGATTCCACACCAGAGGAGCGTGAGCAATTCATCGAAGTTGCCAAAAAACTCATTCGTGCAGATGAGGATATTACCGATAGCGAAAATGCGTTTTACAAAATATTATTAAAGACTTTTAGAGCAAAAGACCAAGTGCAAGCATAAGTTTGAATTTTAGACAGTTTTTACGCATCATTAAAAATCCTTAAATTTGCCAAAAGTTGAAAAAACGAAAAATTTAATATTTAAAAAACGAAAAGAAATCAATGTTTCAAAGTTTACAAGATAAATTAGATAGCGCTCTACACACGCTCAAAGGGCACGGGCATATCTCAGAAATTAATGTCGCAGAGACGATTAAGGAAATCCGCCGCGCACTTGTGGACGCCGATGTGAGCTACAAAGTTGCCAAAGATTTTACCAATAAGGTGAAGGAAAAAGCCATAGGGCAAAATGTATTGACCACGCTGAACCCAGGGCAATTGATGACTAAAATCGTGCACGATGAAATGGCAGAGCTTATGGGTGGCGAAACACAAGAATTAAATGTTTCGGTCAATCCCACGATTATCCTCATCGCAGGGTTACAAGGTTCGGGGAAAACTACTTTTTCAGGCAAATTGGCGCAATTCCTTAAAAATAAGAAAAATAAAAAGCCACTCTTAGTAGCAGGCGATGTGTACCGTCCTGCAGCGATTAATCAGCTAAAAGTTTTAGGTGAACAAATCGAAGTGCCTGTTTATACCGAGGAGGGCAACAAAAATCCTGTAGAAATAGCCTTAAATGCACTGCAATTAGCCAAACAAAACAACAATAATGTAATCATTGTGGATACCGCAGGGCGTTTAGCAATAGATGAAGCAATGATGCAGGAGATTCGAAATGTGCACCAAGCCATTAAGCCAACCGAAACCCTTTTTGTAGTGGATTCGATGACGGGGCAAGATGCCGTGAATACGGCAAAGGCTTTTAACGAAGTGCTTGATTATGATGGAGTAGTTCTCACAAAATTAGATGGTGATACCCGTGGTGGTGCAGCACTTACGATTCGCACCGTGGTAGATAAACCTATCAAATTTATCTCAACTGGCGAGAAGCTAGACAAACTAGATGTGTTCCACCCAAGCCGTATGGCAGACAGAATTTTGGGAATGGGCGATGTAGTGTCCCTTGTAGAAAGAGCACAAGAACAATTTGACGAGGAAGAGGCGAGAAGATTACAAAAGAAAATCGCTAAAAATAAATTTGATTTTAATGATTTTTTAAAACAAATCAAGCAAATCAAGCGTATGGGGAACATGAAAGACCTCCTAGGTATGATTCCAGGGGCAGGAAAAGCCTTGAAAGGAATCGAAATCGACGATGATGCCTTTAAACATGTAGAAGCCATCATTTACTCAATGACAAATCAGGAGAGAGAAAACCCAAATATAATTGATGCAAGCCGTAAACGCCGTATAGCTAAGGGCTGCGGGCGTTCTGTGCAAGATGTGAATCAATTGCTAAAACAATTCTCACAAATGGGCAAAATGATGAAATTTATGCAATCTAGCCAAGGAAAAGCTATGATGAAGATGATGGGAAATAAAATCCCTGGCATGAATTAAGCCAAGCTGATATGGCACATAAAACAGCTGCTGTAAGTTGGTAGAATTCGACTGGTCGTCAATATGGTGCTAGATCCCCTGAAGTCAGGAAATGGATGAAAAACTCAAGAAATTATGAACTTGAACATTTCTCCATTAACCGTTCCGAAGGTGCAAAAATCAGAGAAACATATTTACCACCACTAAAATAATAGGAGTTAAAAATGGCTATAATGACTACTGAAGAAGTTAAAATTTTTGTATCAAAACTGCAAGAAATAGGAAATATTGAAAATTCCAAAGACCGATTACAACATTTCATTCAATCTTGGGAACAATTACCAGAACCCAAATTTAATCAACCTGAACAACTTGCAGAATTAATTATATATTGCATATTTGAAGAGCTGATGGATTTGGCTGATTATAGAAAAGCTAAATTATGGGCAGAAAAAGGAATGCTTACAGGTAGAGCTCAAAGCCCCTATTCTTCATATGAATATATTCAACTAGGTCGAGTTTGTTATGAACTTAAAGAATATGATGAAGCCATGAAATATTTCTCTATCGCTTATGAGCAAGGAAAAAAACGAACTTTCCAAGAATTTGATAAAAAATACTGGGAATTTTATTCCAAAAATAAAAAATAAATTTCGTTCTTTAAAAATTAACTCAATAGTGTGTACGATCTTACGAGCAAAAAATCTCAGGTGCAGTAAAAGGAAGAAAATATGGATAATAAAAATTTAATAGATATAGTATCAGCATCATCAAAAAAATCTTTTATTTATCATTTACATTATAGAAATAAATTTAGTAAACAAAAATTTAACGCTATAAAAAAAGCATATAAATTTTACATTAAACACCAATCAGAAATAGATAAGAATATGCAATTACAGTTAAGAAAAGATTTTATTAATACCTTTATGCATACTTTGTTTTTATTCGTTTGCGATAGTGATAAAGATGATGTTTTTAAAATAACGCCATCTCTTTCTATTGAAGAAAAAAATAATATCTATTTTGATATTAGAGAAATGACAGACATATTATTAAATCTTTCTTAAAAATAAATAGGTAGATTTGATTACTCTAATAAATTCTGAATATAGAACAAGCCTTATTCAATCCCAAAGGCAGAACCCTTTGACGAAAAGAAAACAAACGCTTTGGGGCTTATGCTTTGCCAATCAATACAAGCAACCGAATCCGCTTGACCCACAGATGTTGTTTGCTGGGCAATGGTTTGATGAAGAAAGTGGGTTGGCGTATAACCGTTTTCGGTATTATGACCTAAATACGGCGTGCTATCTAAACTCTGATCCAATCGGATTGGGGGAATGCATTCTGAGAAATTAAATCTAGGTAAAGCTGGAATAGAAAAGGCCTTAAAAGAACTTGGAAATATGTTTAATACTATGAGGTAAAAATTATGGTAAAAATTAAAAAATACTATGAGACTATAATCAATGACAATTTAAAAGAATTTATTGAATTAGAAAAAACTTACGGCTTAGATATATTTCTTGAAGAAGATATTTCAATTATTGCTGAATGCGCTTCATATAATGCTATAAAAATATGTGACTATTTGTATAAAAAAGGTATGTCACTTGATATGGTATCTAACCCTTTTCAATATAATGCATTATATAATTCAATACTTCATGGGAACTTATCTTTAGCAAAATGGTTGTTACTCAATAAGGCAAATCCTAATGGTAATATCTTAGCTAATGGAACTCCAATAGATGTTGCACTTTATAATTTAGGTAAAATCTTACTTGAGATCGCCTTTGATCCTAAGCACCCTAAGAAAAAAATCAATTTGGATAATAAAGAATTACAAGAAAAATTAAAAAATACTGCTGAGTATCAAGAATACAAGGAAATTATTGAATTACTTTTGAATAATGGAGCTGACCCTAACATTATTATACCTTCGCTTTGTAAAACGGCTCTAGATACTTGCTATTCTTATAGCTATAAAGAAATTGAAACTCTACTATTAAAATATAATGCGGTCTCAGCCAGAAAAAACATAGATTTTACAAATTCTAATAATGCTAGTATTTTGCAATATTTACAAAACAATGTTGGACAGATTCTTAATACTGAATTTAATTCAAATAGAATACAAGATATAACACTCCGTCTAGCCTTAATAGAAAAAAACTCAAAATTAAAGCTCCTTTTTACTGATGGACTGTATAAAAGTGACTCAATGTGCGAATTAATGATGTGCTTAGATTCTTATATTGCCGTTAATCAACAATTGATTGATAGTGATAACCCTTATAATTTTTTCATGAATGTATTATTAGATATTTCTCACAATATAACCACTAATAAAATAACACCATATGAAGGAATGATATTTGACCAAATTTGTTTACCTAATATTAAATTTCCTAAAAACATTGATGGATTAATGCTGATTGATTACCAATTATCCAAAGATGATAACATCTTTGAATATACAAATAATGTTACTTTATGGCTATTGCTACCATTTCGCTATCCTAAAACAGGAAAATTTAATGCTCAAACATTAGAAAAATTCATAAAAAAATACAAAACAGCTAAATGGGATAAGGTTGCATATCTTTTAGAAAAAGGAGAAATGGGTGGGTATTTACCAATTTTTGAAAACACTATAAGAGAAAATAACTGAAAGAAACATAAAAAAACAATAGTATGACTAAATCAGAGTATTAGAGGAAATATGGAAAATTAGTTATTTAAAGAGCAACCCAATTTTCAGACGGCATTTGTGTAAAATACGTTTTTTGTTCTTTAAAAATTAACTCAATAGTACGCCGTGCAAGCGATCGGATTTTTCTAAAATTTTACACCATTTTCGATAATGATAATAGACCGATTGCCACGAAAGTGTTTTTTCTTTGAAAATAATAGCATTTACCACTTCTTCTAAAGGAATCGTCACTTGAAAGCCTCTTTTTGCTCGTGGCAAATGTGAAATTATTTCATCTTTTATTGTATCTTTGCCGAGTATTTTATACAACATGGGGGTGACTTTGAAATGATTAGGTTTTGCAATACAAATTTCGCCAACCCTTTTTTATTTTCCAAAAAAGTTTAAATCAGTTCAAAATGAAATTATTCCAACTATCAGCGTCATCTCATGATGGAGATTATAAATTTTATACTGTAGAAAATATTGTTGCTTTTATGGACAAGATAAAACAAGGAAAAATCCCAGACACCCCAATAAAACTAAGCATTTATGAAGGTAAATCAAAAAAAGAAAAATCCAAACGGCTTGACTTTAATGTATCGACATCTTTACCTTATTTTTTTGTAAATGAAGAGATTAAGGATGAAATGAAGCATATGAACGTAGAGTTTGTTCCAGTAGAAACAAATGATCATAGACTGTTTTATCTAACTCTTCCAAGGAATAGCATAAATATTATTAACTTTAAAGATAGCGATGATTTATTGGACATGATCTTAGAAGGACGTTTTAAATTTATGGAGGGAATAAATTTAAAAGGTGTTTATTTGTTCACAGATCCAAATCTACCTTCCGATATATTTTTTACAGAAGAGTATGTAAATATATTTAAAGATAAGATAAAAGGTGCTTTATTTGAACAAATTATCTGATAAATAAGAGAATTTATGAAAAAATGGTTATTTAATGATGACCCGAATGTGGCAGTTATTACAACAAAAAATATATTATCAAGAAAAATGGATATTACTCGCGTTTTTCATGATAGTGATGATGGAATGTGGCAATTCTTAGATTCATCAGAAGATATTACAGAAAATGATGCCGTTATTGTTGGACTAAAAGAGATCGTAGATCTTGATAAAACGATTAATGAACTTCACACTTTACCTTTAGGATGGAGTGCCTATAGAGATGATAAGAATTCAAATTGGATGTTACATAGAAGCTAAAGAATGGGCTTTAAGAGGTTTAAAAAAATGATAGATTTAAATAATTTATTCACTCCAAATGCTGTAAATGTAACCTTTAATGATTTTATTTTTGCTAAAAAACATCATCTCAGAAACTAATTTTTTTAACTTCATGGAGAAAATAAAATGAATTTATATGAGATCATTAAAAATATAGATAGCTATAGTATTGAAGATACTATTTACTCTGAAGAACCTTGGAGTATTTATTCTCCAAGCTTAGTTATTAATGAAGAGGCAAATAGCGAGCTGACAAACCAAACAAAAAAATATTTTTTAGAGGTTTTTTTGGTAAAAGAATTATTAGATAATTTACCAAGCAAATTATCTTTAGAGCAAAAATGTAATAGAATTATTGATTATGCTATTAATGATGCCTAAGGACAATATGGCATTCCCCCTAAAAGTATTGATGATTTACCAGATAATGCAATGATGAATATTAAATTATTATAGGAGAATAAAATGAACCCAATGAATGAGTTTATTAATCGAAATATTAATACTTATATTAAAACAGCAGATGTGCCAGAAAATATTATCAATAAATACAGAGGAGTCCTACCTGTAGAGTTAATTGATATTTGGAAAAAAATGGGATTTGGAATTTATGAAAATGGTTTTTTACAAATAGTTAATCCTGATGAGTATGAGTTTATTTTTGAGTATGTAGATAAATTATTAGAGCCTACAATTGTTTGGGGTATTACTGCCTTAGGCGATTTATTAGTTTGGGAAGGAAATGAAAATTGGACTATTGCACCAGATGAGGGTAATCGATTTTTTCTCATAAATGTAAGAAATTGTAAGCGTGGAGTTATTGGAGATATAGATGGCACTCTTAATACATTTATTGGACGAGAATTTTGTATTAAGGATAAGGATATGTTCGATGCCAAAATCTATTTAGATAATAAAGACAAACTCCCCAAACTCAACTACGGCGAATGTTATGGCTATGTCCCTGCTTTAGCATTAGGCGGTAGCAAATCCATTAGAAATCTCAAAGTGGTTGATGCTAAAGCCTATATTCATTTAATCGGACAAGCCGTTGGGAAAATTATTGATTATGGTGAGTAATACAAGCGTTCAAATTCTTCATTCATTTTATGAAATATGACGATCAAAAATGGCACTTAAATGATGATTTTCCAATGGGGTTAGATGAAAAATATGCACTTACACATATAGGATTTTTTATAACTTGGATTATAGAACATAATTTAGAAAGCAAATTATTATCTTCAAAATTTCATAATGAAATTAACTTATTGAAAAATAGAGCGATCACAGGTGTGGATTTCATACTGAGATGTTGTGATAACAAACTATCATCGGATGACCTGAATGATACAGGTAATCAGTTTGCAGAATTTTATTATGCTTCTGATCAATATTTTGATGATTATGTGGATTTATCAGACCCCCATAAAGATAGCATTTTTTTAGAACCTAACTCTTGGGATAAATATGATGAAGTTAAGAACATTATAGATAAGCGATTTAATAACTGGTTAAAAAACTCAAAAATATTATGATATGACGCTGTATCCTGACAAAAATCATAGCATCTACGGAGGAAACACCCGTTATCATCTCTTTAAAAAAATTAGTAACTATATTTTTAAACATTTATAAAAATCAATTTAAATGAAGACAGAAAATGCAAGAAATAAAAAATAAAATTGCTGTTTTAAAGAGAAGATTGTTAACCTGAGTTCGATTAATATTTTAAGGGAAATAAGTTGTATAAAAAGAGAAATAGTTGTATTTTTAAGTTTTTAAAATTCAATTATTTAACAACTATTTCTCATGATTAATTACCACAAAATTACGGATATTTTTTGTATTGTTGATGACTTTTGTAATGATTTTGAAAAATTCACTCAGCCTTTTACTCTCGGAAAGCCTCCCAAAAAGAAACCCAAAATGAGTAACGCTGAAGTAATCACCATAATGATTCTTTTTCATCTAAGTGGCTTTAGAACTTTTAAGCATTTTTACATTTACTATGTTCAAAAGCATATGCAACAGGAATTTCCTCAAACGGTCTCTTATAACCGATTCACAGAACTTATGCAATCCAATATCATGGCTCTTACCATGTTTGCAAAAACCTGTGCTTTAGGAAGTTGTACAGGGATTTCTTTTGTGGATAGTACGCCAATAAGAGTATGTGGAAACAAAAGAATTAAACGCAACAAAGTATTCAAAGACCTAGCTACAACGGGGAAATCTACTATGGGTTGGTTTCATGGATTTAAACTCCATTTGGTCATTAATGATAAAGGCGAGATATTGAGTTTTTGCGTAACGCAGGCGAATGTAGACGATAGAGAACCACTGAAAAATGAAGGCTTTTTGAAGCAAATTTTTGGTAAACTGTTTGGGGACAAAGGTTACATCTCCGAAAAGTTGAATCAATTACTCTTTGTGGATGGTATTCAACTGATTACCAACATCCGAAACAACATGAAAAACTCTCTTATGACTATGTCTGACAAAATTTTGCTTAGAAAACGCTCCATCATAGAGACGGTGAATGACGAGCTAAAAAACATTTGCCAAATTGAGCACTCCAGGCATCGTTCAATAGGAAATTTTATGACCAACTTAGTGGCAGGGATTATTGCCTATCACTTTCTTCCTAAAAAACCATCATTAAAATATGAAACTCTGAAAACTAATCAATTAGCTATGTTTTATTAATCGAACTCAGGTTGTTAGTAAAAGAAGTGGTATTATATGCAGAGAAAAAAAATAATATCGCTAAAAAAATAACATCGTCCACCCCAATGCAACCCACAAAAACAGCCTATCAGTAGAGAAAAGCCCAACTGTAAAGGGTAAAAATAGAATTGTAACAGGGGAAAGCCCAACCGTAACGGGTAAAAATAGAATTGTAACAGGGGAAAACGCAACTGCAGCAGGGGAAAATAGAATTGCAACGGGGGAAAACGCAACTGCAACAGGGGAAAACCCAATTGTAAAGGGTAAAAATAGAATTGCAACGGGGGAAAACCCAATTGTAAAGGGTAAAAATAGAATTGCAACGGGGGAAAACCTAAAAGCAATAGAAGTTTTTCTAAAATTCAAGAATACATAGATTTAGCAAAAAGTAAGTATAATATAGAGATAAGATTTAGACCAGAATAATATGGAATCAGAAAAACAATTAAAAATTTATGAAAATATGAATTTTTATAATCGCTATGAACGATTAAGTGAAAAATACCAGTTAGAAAATAGATTTGAAAATTATGCAAATGAGAATGTTATTGCTTTGTACCAAGAATTAGGATATAAAGCAAAACACATTAAAAAGAATAATTTTTTTAAAATTGAAGAAAAAATTGAAAATATCAAATTCTATTTTCATACTTGTTTAAAATATGGAAATACAGAATTAATAATGGGTGCATCCGATATGGAAAAGAATGAATTTTTATTAGGTGGTCCATTTGCTCATATCTCGAAGGAAATAGAAATACTAAAAAATATAGAAAAAGAAGGATACATAAGAAGTCCTAAATTTAGTAATTATGAAGATTTGTATGAGATATTAAAAGTTACATTGCATATCTATGAAGATTTTAAGCGAGAAGTTTTAAAACTTTCATCAAAGGAAGTTAAATTTTTAAAAATTTAACAACTGATTATAAAGTAACAACTAAATATAAAAAAGTAACTAAAATAAATTCCAGTAAGGTATCAGGAATATTAGAAGGTGAATATATGTTGGAAATTCCAACAATTAATAAAAATTTCTTTGAAAATAGTCAACCTTTTAAAGATTTAGCTAAAAAGTATGAGGTGATCATTAAATATTTAGATGAATAAATTGTTATCAAATGGAAAATAAATTAATTATGATTCTAGAGGAAATCAATTTTACGAGTCGTTATATTGCTTTATGTAATAAATTTTCAGATTTCAATAATGGGATAAACTTTTCAAAACAAGAAATTTTGAATTGTTTAATTAATAATAATATTCAAATGAAATTTATTCCAAAAGAAAAATTATTTTTCAAAGACTATTTTATTAATGACATTACGATAAGATTTCTTTTTGAATATAAATATGGATGTATTGATTGTAGGTATTGGATTTTTAAAAATGAGGATACAGTTTTTAATGGAAGTTTCAGGGAAGTTTCATTAGTAGAAGACAAAGGTTTTAATGAAAAAGTTTCGTATAGATTCCCTATAGCAACTTCATTACATGATTTACAAGAAATACTAAAAAAAATAATAGAATTAAATAGTGATTTTATTATAGAGTTTAAGAGAGAAGTTTTAAAACTTTCATCGGAGGAAATAAAAACATTGTTTAAAAGATGAAATGATTTTAATAGGAAAGCAGATACTGAAAAATGGTATCCATTTAATGGAGATGAAAAAACTTTTGAAACAATATTAAAAAACTTAAATAAAAATAAAATGACTTTGTACGAGGAATGTTTAGAAGCATTGGGTGAATATGTGGAATTATCAGATAATCAATCTCAAATAATATTAGATGCAATCACTTCTCAAATAGAGTTTACTTGGTATGAAAGGATTGACTTTAATAAAATAGAAAAGAAGAAAAGGATAAATTCTTTTGACGAATTAAGAAATATAAAAAACAAAGAGGTATATCTATTTTGGGATGTTGAAAAACATATATTAAAAACCAAATTAAGCAATATAGTAAATGCATGGGATGATGTTGAAGCGCTGGGAACTAGGGTATGGATTATTAGTGTTAAAATGGATTTTTTTATAGAATATTATGATGAACTATGGTTAGGCTACAAATAAAAGCAATTGTAAACGCAGGTATATCCGAAGATATAGCCACAGGTTGGGTGGTAAAGGGATATATTGTGGGTAGCAGGTCATTTGTTTTAACTTATGTTAATGAACAAAAAGTAGGAAATAAATATTCACTTTTTGACTATGTTTGTTTTTTATTATCATTTCTAATTATTGCTGTTGTTATTTATAAACTTATTAATATATTGTTATGAAAAAAAATCTTTTTTTCTTGGTATTATTTTGTGTAGCCAAAGTTTTTTCTCAAAATATTGATTTTATCTGTGATGTGACAGATAAAATTGGTTATTCCGTTACAGATTTATCTGTAGAGTTTTACAAAAGTGATACTTACATAAAAGAAAGATATCAGCAGTTTTCCGATGTAAAAAATTCCACACCAGAAGAGCTACTAAAATCACATATATCAGCCAAGGATAATGAATGGTTATCTTATAATTATGGTAAGGATGTAACTTGGGAGGATAGTAAAATTAAAGAACTTTTGAATGAAAATAATTATATTGAGCTATTATTTAGGTTGAATTTTAGGGTTTCAAATAAAGAATATTCAATTGTAAAATTAAATGCAAAAAGCAAATCAAGCAGCATTCCCATAGCTTTTTTAATGAAAAAAAATGAGGGAAGGTGGTTTTTTACAGATGAAAAAATATTACAAAGTCTTAAATTGATAATTTACTTACTTCCTATAGGAGATATTTACTCTATTTTTAATAATGAAACAAGAAATGATAATCGTAATTTAGATATATTTCGTGATAAAATATGGATAGATAATTCTTTTAACTTTTATGCATTTATAAATGGTTTTGGAGAATATCTTTTGAAAAATGATAATAAAAATGATATAAGTTTAGGATTAAAAGAAAATATTTCTTTAGAAATTAATACCAAAGGCATAATACCTTTTATCAATCAGGAGTTTTGCACCTATTTCAAAAATGAAAACTCGAGAATGCAAAATCCTTATATCAATAAAGTGATTGATTCTATTCAGAAAATAACAAATCAAAAAGTCTATCCATTAAACTCTGTAAAGGTAACAATAAATGAAAAAAACTTTTTTTATTTAAAATATATAGAGGTAGATGGTGATAAAACATACAATAATGTAATGGTATTTGATGATAATTTTAATATCATTAATCAGTTAGACGAAATATATAAACTACTGGATAGTAGCAATCAAGAAAATTTAAAAAATATATTTTCAAATTCAAAAACAATCATTATTTACAAATAAACTCACCTACCAATAAGAATACGATGCCCACGGCAATTGGGTAAATAAAACTACCTACACAAACGGAAAAATTACCAATATTATAGAACGAAAAATTGTTTACCATTAAACTTTAAATGATATGAAAAAACTTTTGAAATAAAAAAATATTTGTAAAAATCGTCAAATTCATTTAAAATCTTCTTTTACAATGGTTGCCATATTTCGCTCTGCCAAGGCCGTGATAAACACAAACGGATTCACACCTGCGCTGCCTGGAATGAGCGAGCTGTCTTGTACATATAAGTTTTTGTAGCCGTGCACACGCCCAAAATCGTCGGTGGCTTTGCCCAGCACACATCCGCCCAATGGGTGATAGCAGAAATCATCTCCAAAACCATTATTAAACAACAATCGCGAACGAGTTCCGCCGTTGTCTTCTTTCAATTTTTTGAGTAAAAGTTTTGCCGCTTTCACCGAATATTCATTTTGAGATTTTTTCCAATTCAGTTTTACCTTTTTGCTCGCTCTGTCAAAAAAGTAATTTCCACGCTCTCGGTTGTCCGAAATTGAAAGGAATAGGGTAGTCCAAGTTTCTAAGCCTAACGGCAGTGGCGCTATCTCAGCAAAAATCTTGTATTCAAAATCGCCGCTCCACATATCAATGCCTTTCACTGGAATAGTTGATTGGTTCACGCCCGTGCTATTTACAAAGTTTCGCCCTGTCATGATATTTCCGTTGGGTCCCCAATCTTGCCCAAGTTCTTCATTTAAATTTGGCAAGCCACCTAAATATTTAGATTTAAGCAAAACCTCAGAAGTTCCTGTGCTACCCGCGTTGAGGAATAATTTGTCGCAAGTATAAATTTCGAGTACATCTACATCGCCATTTTCTTTAATCACTTTCACCTCTAGTGTGTAAGTCCCATTTTCGTTGGCAATGATTTTGTCGAGCATTCGCATCGTTCTGAGCGAAACAAGTCCCGTTTCTTCCGCTTTTTTAAGATAAGTCTGATCTAGGCTGAATTTTCCAGCATTGTTTCCATAAATTACTTCGCCACCGAGCGCCGATTTATAAACTTCGCCTTTTGCTTCGCGTTGCATATAGTCAAAATCATAGGTATTGCTGAAAAATTGAGTTTTTAGTCCAGCCTTATGCGCTTGTTTTTCGGCAGAGCGAGAGAAATTGTAATACTCAGTAGTATTGTAGAATTCTTCTGGAATTCTTTGTACTTTTAATTCCTTGTTTGCTAGGGGGAAAAAGATGTCATACATTTCTTTATCATCAATCTGAGGGAAGATTTCTTTAAAATACTCCCGTCTGGGCGGAATGGAGATTCCACCGTTTACAATTGAGCCGCCCCCATAGGCACGCCCTGCGAATACTTCCATTTCATCGTACTTTATTTTATCTAAAACACCAGGGTATTTTTTTATCGGAATTGGAATAGTGATGGGTGCATTAGGCCAATTTGCAAACCAGCTTGAGCGCTTATCTGCCTGAATCATTTTGCAAAAAGTATCGTGTTTAGGCGTTCTGTCCCAGCGTTTTCCCATTTCAAGGATTAATACAGGGTGCCCTTTTTCCGTCAATCGGCGGGCGCACACGGCACCACCGTAGCCACTCCCCACGATGATGTTAGGGAAATGCCCAATTTTCTGAGTCTTATGGGGTAAAAGGTCTAAAACTTTGCACGCGCTGAACAATTGGCTTGTTAGTAGGGCAGAGGTGCCTAAACTTGATAGAGTTAAAAATTTTCTTCTTTCCATACCGTTTTAAATTATTGTTTAAGGTGCAAAAATGTTGCCGTAGTTTCGTTTGTTTAAGCATATTTTACACGATTTTTTCAATTATAAATCGTTTAAAAATATGAAATCTGAATAGGAATAAAATCAGAATAGTGTAAATGCTGTAAATCAAAACAAATTTTTCGCTTTTCTTGTCTTTAAAATTTTAGTCAAAAAAGATTTAAAAGAGAATTGAACAATAAAATTGTTTATTTCTCAGTTTTTCTATAAATTTGCTCGGCAAAAAGAGATATGCCCTTAACCGACAAAATTATTCAGGAAGGATACACTTTTGATGATCTATTATTAGTTCCTGCGTATTCCAATACATTACCTTCTCAGGTAGATTTAACCACACAACTTACTCAGAAAATTCAGCTTAACATTCCCATTGTGAGTGCTGCGATGGACACCGTTTCCGAGGCAAAATTAGCCATTGCCCTCGCACGCGAGGGTGGGCTGGCATTTATTCATAAAAATATGACTATTGAGCAGCAAGCCAAGGAGATAGATTTAGTAAAGCGTTCAGAAAACGGAATGATTGCTAACCCTATTACGCTCCACCCAGACCAAACTTTGGAAGATGCCGAAAACCTAATGCGCACCTATAGAATCAGTGGTTTGCCTGTAATTAAAGAAGATAGAACACTCATCGGAATCCTTACCAATCGCGATATCCGTTACCAAACAGATATGTCGCAAAAAGTAACCGATGTGATGACTAAAGCACCGTTGGTAACCTCAGACATCAATACAAGTTTGGACGATGCCAAAGAAATTTTGCTTAAAAACCGTATCGAAAAATTACCAATCGTAGACAAAAACAATAAATTAATTGGGCTTATCACGATTAAAGATATTGATAACTTAACCGAGTTCCCAAATGCCTGTAAAGACGCAACAGGAAGGTTACGCGTGGGCGCAGGCGTGGGCGTAGGCGCCGATACCTTGGAGCGCGTGCAAGCATTAGTAAATGCAGGAGTAGACATCATTGCAATGGATTCAGCGCACGGGCATTCGCAGGGCGTAATCTCAAAAATTCAAGAAGTGAGACACGCATTCCCAGATTTAGACATCGTGGGCGGAAACATCGTAACAGCCGAGGCCGCCAAAGCCCTGATAGAAGCAGGAGCTAATGCCTTAAAAGTAGGCGTGGGGCCAGGCTCCATTTGTACCACTCGCGTAGTTGCAGGTGTAGGCGTGCCTCAGCTCTCTGCCGTGTATGATGTTTACGAATATGCCAAAACAAAAGGCATAGGCGTTATTGCCGATGGTGGGATAAAACTCTCTGGCGACATCGTGAAAGCCATCGCTTGCGGTGCAAGTTGCGTAATGCTTGGTAGCCTATTTGCAGGAACCGAAGAGGCACCAGGCGAAGAAATCATTTACCAAGGTAGAAAATTTAAAACTTACCAAGGAATGGGCTCGCTTGCTGCAATGAAGCGAGGAAGCAAAGACCGCTACTTCCAGAGCGAAGCAAAAGATGCTAAAAAATTAGTGCCAGAAGGAATCGAAGGGCGAGTGCCTTACAAAGGAGCCTTGAAAGAAGTAATCTATCAACTTTGTGGCGGATTGCGTGCTGGAATGGGCTATTGCGGAACTCAAACCATCAAAGAATTGAATGAAAACGCAAAATTGGTAAAAATAACCAATGCAGGACTACAAGAAAGCCACCCACATGATATTGTGATTACCAAAGAAGCACCAAACTATTCAAACTAGGAAATCATAAATTATTTTTTATTATTAATTACACTTATTAGATGATACTCTATCGAAAATGGGGTATCATCTTTTTTATTTTAAGCATAGAAAACAAAATTTAGTAGTATTTTTTTGTGTAAAGTCTATTTTTAAGTAAAAAATATCTATATTTGACTACGATTTTAGAATTAAATATGAATATCGATAATATAGACAAGCGGATTTTAAAGGAATTATTGATCAATAGTAAGCAATCAATCAAGGATCTTGCACAAAAAGTTGAACTTTCAGTAACACCCGTACACGAACGAATCAAGAAGCTGGAATCCACGGGGATCATCAAGGGGTATTCTGCTAATTTAGATATTAAGAAAATCGGATTTAATCTCGTAGTCTACATGAATATTACTCTCATTAGACATCAAGAAGAGCTAGACAGCGAAATCGCTAATTACATCAATGGGCTAGATGAAGTGGTGGAGGCTTACTTTGTCTCGGGTGATTTTGATTTAATGGTAAAAGCCGTTTTGCGAGATATGTCCCATTATCAGGAATTTGTATTGCATAAAATGTCTAAAATCGATATTATTTCTAATGTTCGCAGCTATTTTGTAATCAAAGATATTAAAGACCACAACGAGCGTATATATCCAGATAATTTGTAAATTTGCGCCATGAAAAATTACAAAGCGAGCCTTTTGGTAGGGCTCGGTGCGTGCAGTTATGGCGTGCTCGCAACCACTGTAAAACATGCCAACGAGATGGGGATACATACCAGTATCCTTACCGTAGCACAGTTTTTAATCGGTTTTTTGTTTTTATTGGTTTTGGGCGAAATCACAACCCGACAAAACAAAAACATCCAAAAAGTAGCTCCAAAAGATAAATCGCAGCTCTTTTTTTGGGGCATTAGCCTAGGCACCACCACCATTCTCTATTACCTATCTTTGCGCTACATTCCTGTATCGATAGCCATCATTATGCTTATGCAATCCATTTGGATAAGCGTTTTAATCGGTGGAATTACACAACGAAAATTCCCTCCGCTAAAAACCCTCGTAGGCGCCTTTATCGTACTTGTAGGCACACTCTTGGCAACCAATATTTTTGCCGAAAAACAAAACATAGATTTCCGTGGTGTATTGCTAGGCTTAGGGGCAGCCCTCTCATACTCCACCAGCCTTTTGGCCTCGAGCCGTGTTGCGGTAAAAGCCAATAATATTTTGAGAAGTAAATATATGGTGTTCGGTGGATTAACTTTTATTGTGCTTTTTTGGAATATAGAAACCTTTCAGCATTTCAGCGGCGCAGGCATTTTCTTTGGCGCAATGATTGCACTTTTTGGCGCCATTTTGCCCCCCATTTTATTCAATATCGGCGTGCCTAAAATAGGCGTAGGCTTAGGAAACATCATCGCCAGTTTAGAAATCCCAGTATCCATCATCTCGGCAGTACTAGTATTAGGCGAGCCAGTAGCGCCCATACAGTGGCTAGGCGTACTCACTATTTTGTGCGCGGTAATCATCATCAATATGCCTTCACGCGGGCAGTCTTAAAAAATTAGCATCAAAAAGAGCCACTTGCAAAATCAATTGCCAAAAAAATATAAGCTAATAAAGAAAATATTTTTGATGACAAAGGTTTCAAAATGATATATTAAGCTTTCCGACGATTGCAGGAGATTACAAAATGACATATTAAGCTTTCCGACGGTTGCAGGAGATTACAAAATGATATATTAAGCCTTCCGACGGTTGCAGGAGATTACAAAATGACATATTAAGCTTTCCGACGATTGCAGGAGATTACAAAATGACATATTAAGCTTTCCGACGGTTGCAGGAGAGTTCAAAATGATATATTAAGCTTTCCGACGATTGCAGGAGATTACAAAATGGTATATTAAGCCTTCCGACAAAACTTTGTTTATTATTCCTGAAAGAAATCGAAATCCAAAGGCGAGTTATCGGCATTTTCAACGGAAAAATCACCAATCATCGTGCGGCGTAAGGCAGTTAAGTAGCCACCCGAATGGAGCGCCTTGCCAAAATCGTGTGCAATGGAGCGAATGTAAGTGCCCTTGCTACAAGTGATTTCAAAATCCACGAAAGGCATTTTGATTTTAGTGATTTTAAAATCTTTAATTGTGATTTTTCGAGGTTTAATTTCAGCATTTTCACCCTTTCGCGCCATTTGGTAGAGGCGAGTTCCGTTGATTTTCACCGCGGAATGCATAGGGGGGAGCTGCTCTATTTCGCCAATGAATTTTTGAGCCGCTTGGTGTAGCATTTCGTGGGAGATGTGGCTTGTTTCAAAGAAGTTGTTTTCAGGCTTTTCGGTATCATAGGATTCTGTGGTAGCGCCTAGTTTTATGGTGCCTGTATAGGTTTTTTCTTGTGCTTGGTAGGTATCGATTTTTTTGGTAAACTTTCCCACACACACGATGAGCAGCCCTGTGGCTTTGGGGTCGAGCGTGCCTGCGTGCCCTACTTTAAATTTCTTGATATGGTGATTTTTGCGAATGTTGTAGCGTATTTTTTTGACTACATCAAACGAGGTCCAGTCCAGCGGCTTATCAATCAAGAAAACTTTGCCTTCCTGTAATTCTTCTAAGGTGTATGCCATTATTTTTGGAAATAGTAGAAATAAGCTAATAATATGATGCCTACGATGATACGATACCAGCCCCAGGGCTTAAAGCCGTATTTGTTTAGCACGGCAATGAATGTTTTGATGGCCACGAGTGCCACGATGAAGGCGATGAGGTTTCCGAATATAAACATCATCAAATTATCGCTAGAGGCTAGGAGCATTTCATAGCCTTTCACCTTGGTTTGCCCCCAATCTTTTACAAATAGGGAGTACACCGTAACAGCGAGCATAGTGGGCACGGCTAAGAAGAATGAAAATTCTGCGGCGGCCTTTCGGCTAAGTTTCTGCGTCATTCCCCCGATGATGGAGGCGGCGCTTCGGCTAGTGCCGGGCATCATTGCTAAGCATTGCCAAAATCCTATGATGATGGCTGTTTTGTAGCTAATTTCTCTTTCGCTATGGATTTTTGGGTTTTTAAACCATTGGTCGGCAAAAATTAAAATCACCCCCCCGAGTATTAAAACAATGGAAATTGCGATTTGATTGCCTAGCACGGCTTCAATTTTTTCATCAAAGAGTTTTCCCAAAATTAGGGCTGGTACCACGGCAGCGGCTAATTTGAAATAGAAACTGAGATTGTTGAAATCAAAGAATTTTTTGTAATAAGCTACCACTACGGCTAGAATGGCACCAAATTGAATGGAGACTTGGTACATTTTAAGGAATTCCGTTTCCTGCATTCCCATAAGGCTGGCAGTGAAGCCCATATGCGCTGTTGAGGAGATGGGCAGGTACTCGGTGAGCCCCTCGATGAGGGCAATTACGATTGATTGTAATAAATCCATTTATTTCTCTTTTGGTTGGTACATAATTGCTACGGCCTCTACTATGAAACCGATGATGATAAGGCTGGGTGCTAAGCGGATTCGCTGCCACGAGAAAATGTCTTGGTTCCAAAAAGTGGGGTCCAAAGTGCCATCAGGGCGGGTGTTTGCATCTGCGCCACTCATTAGCCAAAATCCAATTGCTATCAGGGCTAAGCCTGCGAGCATAATGAGATAGTTCTTTTTGTTAAAAAGCATTTTTTACTATTCCTTAATTCCGCAACACTATAATTTAACTTTATTTATAAGTTCCTGAGCAACAAAAAGTTGCCCAGGATTTTGCCATGTCAGAATTTTCACTTATCTTAGTGTTGCAAAAAGAAAACAAGCAAAACTCTAATATGACATGGCAAAAATACAAATTAAATCTGAGAAACTCACACCTTTTGGAGGAATTTTTTCAATCATGGAGAAATTTGACTCCATGCTTTCACCCGTTATCGACTCAACACTGGGTCAGAGATGCAGCAGTATCTTCGGATATCAGTTCAGCGAGATAGTCCGTTCGCTGATGAGCGTTTATTTCTGTGGCGGCTCATGCGTGGAAGATGTAACGTCACAACTGATGCGCCTCTCTCGTATCATCCTACCCTTCGTACATGCAGCTCTGATACCATCCTCAGAGCCATCAAGGAACTGACACAGGAAAACATCTCCTATACTTCCGACCAAGGCAAGACCTATGATTTCAATACTGCAGACAAACTCAACACATTGCTTATAAACGCTTTGGTTTCTACAGGCGAGTTGAAGGAAATTGAGGAATACGATGTTGACTTTGACCATCAGTTCCTTGAAACGGAGAAGTATGATGCAAAACCGACCTACAAAAAGTTCCTCGGCTACAGGCCTGGCGTATATGTTATCGGTGACAAGATAGTCTATATCGAGAACAGCGATGGTAACACGAATGTGCGTTTTCATCAGGCAGACACCCATAAGAGATTCTTCGCTCTTCTGGAATCCTAGAACATCCGTGTAAATCGCTTCAGGGCAGACTGCGGTTCCTGCTCGAAGGAAATCGTCAGTGAGATAGAGAGGCATTGCAAACATTTCTACATCCGTGCCAACCGATGCAGTTCGCTCTACAATGACATCTTTGCTCTGAGAGGATGGAAGACGGAGGAGATTAACGGCATCCAGTTCGAACTCAATTCCATTCTCGTTGAGAAATGGGAAGGCAAGTGCTATCGTCTTGTCATCCAGAGACAAAGACGCAACAGTGGCGACCTTGACCTGTGGGAAGGCGAATACACTTACCGTTGTATTCTGACCAACGATTACAAGTCATCGACAAGGGACATTGTTGAATTCTACAATCTGCGTGGCGGCAAGGAACGTATCTTTGACGACATGAACAACGGATTCGGTTGGAGCAGGCTCCCCAAGTCATTCATGGCGGAGAATACTGTCTTTCTTCTGCTTACTGCATTGATACACAATTTCTACAAGACCATCATGAGCAGGCTTGACACCAAGGCTTTTGGGCTCAAGAAAACGAGTCGCATAAAGGCTTTTGTCTTCAGATTCATCTCCGTACCTGCCAAGTGGATCATGACTGCAAGGCAATACGTGCTGAATATCTACACAGAGAACCGAGCTTATGCAAAACCCTTCAAAACAGAATTCGGATAAGAATCCTTTCTTTCCGGTTTGAATCTGCGTATTACCTCAAGTCGCATCGTGGGGTAAGGGGATGGTGGCTACATATTGATGTTGTGCTGTTGCTTTTTACTGAAAGCTGCTACTAACGACTCATAAATCTACCCTTAATCGTGTATTGGATGATAGTTGCGGATTTTAGGAAAACGAAAAATATTCCGCCAAAAGCGGTGATTTTCTCAGATTTTTGTTGTACCTTTGCCATGTCATGGATGATTTTTGCTTGTCTTGATTTGCAGCACTAAGGTAAGTGAAAAATCTGACATGGCAAAATCCTGGGCAACTTTTTGTTGCTCAGGAACTTATAAAAATAGTTAAACTAAAGTGCTGCGGAATTAAGGTTTACTAGAAAAAATAAAAGGTTCAAATCTAATCACCCTTGAAGGTACAGGACACGAATTACACGTTGATGATTGGAAATCAATAATTGATGGAATAGAAAAACACATAAATGACTGATAAACAAAAACAACGACCCGCTAACAATGTATATAAAAAATAGGCGAAACAGTAGTAAATTCAAGGCTTTTGGCTCGTATTATACTTTGTGCTTAACCGAAAATTTGGCACTTCGAAATCGCCTACTTTTCATATACTAACCGATATACGCAATATATATGTAAAAAATAAACGAATGTTCGTATATTTGGGTGTTAGCGGGCATTGTGAAAGATACCAGCATAACAGTTAAACATTGATAAATGAAAAAAAAACTACTTTGGATATTAATTTTAGGACTGATAATAATCAGTTGCAAACAAAGGAAAACAGAAATGAAAGAGAAAATAATTAAAACAAACGGCATTGAACTCTGTACGGAAAGTTTTGGAAATAAGAAAAATCCAGCAATCCTTTTGGTAGCAGGTGCAACCGCATCAATGCTGTATTGGGACACTGAATTTTGCCAACAATTATCTGAAAAAGGATTTTTTGTTATTCGTTACGACAACAGAGATGTAGGAAAATCCACTAATTATGAACCAGGTTCTACTCCATACGATATTGTTGACTTAACTAATGACGCTATTTCAATATTGGATGGCTACAAGATTGACAAAGCACATTTTGTGGGGATTTCTTTGGGCGGACTAATTTCTCAAATAGCATCAATAAAGTTTGCCGACAGAGTTAACTCCTTAACTCTTATGTCATCAGGCCCTTGGGGAGACTCAGACCCAACTATACCTGAAATGGACACGAGTATTTTAGATTTCCATAGTAAAGCAGGTACAGTCAATTGGACAAATGAAGACAGTGTGGTAAACTATTTAATTCAGGGTGCAGAATTAATGAGTGGCAAGAAACAATTTGACAAACAAAGAAGTGAAAAACTGATAAGAGCTGAGTTCAATAGAGCCAACAATTATATAAGTATGTTCAATCACGCTGCATTGCAAGGTGGTGAAGAATATTGGAACAGATTAAACGAAATCAAACAACCCACCTTAATTATCCACGGAACAGACGACAAAATTTGGCATTATAAGAATGCAGGTTTTTTACTAGAAAAAATAAAAGGTTCAAATCTAATCACCCTTGAAGGTACAGGACACGAATTACACGTTGATGATTGGAAATCAATAATTGATGGAATAGAAAAACACATAAATGACTGATAAACAAAAACAACGACCCGCTAACAATGTATATAAAAAATAGGCGAAACAGTAGTAAATTCAAGGCTTTTGGCTCGTATTATACTTTGTGCTTAACCGAAAATTTGGCACTTCGAAATCGCCTACTTTTCATATACTAACCGTTATGTGCCATTTTTGAATGACAATGCGAATAGATACAGACAAACAAATGAATTTACTTAGTGATAAGAACGTTGCAATAATTGGTGGTGGACCCGTTGGACTGACTATGGCAAAATTATTACAGCAAAACGGCATAGACGTTTCAGTTTACGAAAGAGACAACGACCGAGAGGCAAGAATTTTTGGTGGAACCCTTGACCTACACAAAGGTTCAGGTCAGGAAGCAATGAAAAAAGCGGGATTGTTACAAACTTATTATGACTTAGCCTTACCAATGGGTGTAAATATTGCTGATGAAAAAGGCAATATTTTATCCACAAAAAATGTAAAGCCCGAAAATCGATTTGACAATCCTGAAATAAACAGAAATGACTTAAGGGCTATCTTGTTGAATAGTTTAGAAAACGACACGGTTATTTGGGATAGAAAACTTGTTATGCTTGAACCTGGTAAGAAGAAGTGGACACTAACTTTTGAGAATAAACCGAGTGAAACAGCAGATTTGGTTATTCTTGCCAATGGCGGGATGTCCAAGGTAAGAAAATTTGTTACCGACACGGAAGTTGAAGAAACAGGTACTTTCAATATACAAGCCGATATTCATCAACCAGAGATAAACTGTCCTGGATTTTTTCAGCTATGCAATGGAAACCGGCTAATGGCATCTCACCAAGGTAATTTATTATTTGCTAACCCCAATAATAATGGTGCATTGCATTTTGGAATAAGTTTTAAAACACCTGATGAATGGAAAAACCAAACGCAGGTAGATTTTCAAAACAGAAATAGTGTCGTTGATTTTCTTCTGAAAGAATTTTCCGATTGGGACGAACGCTACAAAGAATTGATTCATACGACGTTGTCATTTGTAGGATTGGCTACACGGATATTTCCTTTAGAAAAGCCTTGGAAAAGCAAGCGCCCATTACCCATAACAATGATTGGGGATGCCGCACATTTGATGCCGCCTTTTGCAGGGCAGGGAGTAAATAGTGGGTTGGTGGATGCCTTGATATTGTCTGATAATCTAGCCGATGGAAAATTTAATAGCATTGAAGAGGCTGTTAAAAATTATGAACAGCAAATGTTTATCTATGGCAAAGAAGCACAAGAAGAATCAACTCAAAACGAAATTGAAATGTTTAAACCCGACTTTACGTTTCAGCAATTGTTAAATGTATAAAATGGAATAAAACGGCACATAACAAACAAATTGGCAATAGAGCCGGTGAAGTACTTCTATTGAACTTTTGTGCAATGTTGAAGATTAGTAATTCTATTCAACATTTGTGCTAAAAGTCGGCTCCATCGCCAATTTGCCAGCCGTTGGTGGCAAGGCTAAAAGACACAGCAAATGGACATCAGTAAAGACGTAAAAAATCAACTTGACAAATATTTTGGAAATTATACTACCACACAAATTTCAGGTGGTTCAACAAATGCTGAATTGTTCAGGGTTACGACAGATGAATCAAAGAGTTTTATTCTCAAAAAACAAATTTATAGTAACCATAATGTAAGCCTCAAATACGATTATCAAAATTATTTATGGCTTGACGTAAAAATTCCAGTTCCTAAGATTATTTTTTATGAACAATTAAGCGACTTTGAATTGTTATGTATGACGGAACTGCAAGGAAAAACTCTTGAATATTATTTTGATAAAATAGAAACTGAAGAAATTATTAAGCAATATGCAATATCATTGAAAAAACTTCATTCTTTGAAAATCGACAATACTGCGTTGGTTCAACACCTTGACTTGAAAATTTCAAAAGCAAGATTTAATTTAGATAGTGGGTTAATTGATTTTACAGACTTACAACCCGAAAATCAAACTTACAGCCCCGAAGAACTATTTGTGAAATTATTAAGCATAAAGCCATCAGACTATGAATTAGTGTTTACACACGGAGATTACTGTTTTGACAACTTAATTTTTGACAATCATAACTTAAGTGGTTTTATAGACATTGGCAATGGAGGTATAGCAGATAAATATCAAGATATTGCACTTGCTGTTAGAAACATACGAGATAATTTTAGACCAGAAATGGTTGACATATTTTACAAGGTATATGGACTTGATAAGCCAAACAAAAATAAAATAGAGTTTTATATATTATTAGACGAGTTCTTTTGAAAGAAGCCCAGCCACCAACATCGTATTGGCAATAGTGGGGCTGATAGTTATAAATTCAACATTTGTGCTTCTATCGGGCATTAGTGCAAATGTTGGGCTGACGTTTTTCAAATGCCCCACCATCGCCAATACGTAACCGTTGTTGGTGGCAATACGAACCGAACTCTCGAAAAAAATTGTAGCTTTGCACCATAAAATTAAAAGTAAGCGAAAAATGTAAAAAAATAATTTCTTTCAGACCTTCAGAAAACAGTGAACTCGAAATCGAGTTTGGCTGATTTGTTTAATATCTAAAAGGAAGAAATTATGCTTACTATTCAAAATTTATCATATACACATCTCAACAAAGATTTACTGTTCAGCGACATCAATCTGACGGTAAATAATCACGGAAAAATTGCATTAATTGGCAACAATGGTGTTGGAAAATCTACCTTGCTGAAAATTATTGCCAAAGAATTACAACCGTCTGACGGACTGTTGAAAGTCGAAACGCAACCGTATTATATTCCGCAAATTTTCGGGCAATTCAATCATTTAACCATTGCACAAGCCTTGCTAATTGATGAAAAACTGAACGCTTTGAAAGAAATTCTGAACGGAAATGTATCGGAAGAAAATTTCAGTTTGCTCAATGACGATTGGACGATAGAAGACCGTTGTAGGGAAGCCTTGAACTATTGGAATTTGTCTGATTTAGACTTGTCTCAAAAAATGGAAACATTGAGCGGAGGACAGAAAACAAAAGTCTTTCTCGCAGGTATATTTATTCATCAACCATCATTTGTTTTATTAGATGAACCCAGTAATCATCTTGACAAATCCAGTAGAGACTTACTATACGATTTTATTCAAACCTCAAGAGCAACTTTTATAATCGTTAGCCACGACCGAGAGTTACTTCAGTTATTAAATCCTATTTGTGAGCTCAACAGAAATGAAATTAAAGTTTATGGCGGAAACTATGAATTTTATAAAGAGCAAAAAGAAATTGAACAAAACGCCTTAAGTCAAGATATTCAGAGCAAAGAAAAAGCACTTAGAAAGGCGAAAGAAAAGGAGCGAAAAACAATTGAACGACAACAAAAATTAGATGTTCGAGCAAAAAAGAATTTAGGAAAAGCTGGACTTCCCAAGATAGTATCAGATGCTTGGAAGAATAATGCTGAAAGAAGCTCAGCAAAAATTGCCGGAGTTCATTCAGATAAAATTAATGGTATAAAAGAAGAACTTCAAGATTTGAGGCTTTCCGTTTCTGATATAGAACAAATGAAATTTGAATTTGATTCTTCCAATCTTCATAAAGGTAAAAATCTGTTTATAGCAGAAAATATCAATTTCGCATATAAAACAGGAGGTTTATTATGGGAGAAACCTCTAAACATTCAAATTGTCAGCGGTGAACGAATTGCTATCAACGGAAAAAATGGAACAGGAAAAACCACACTTATCCAAATAATACTCGGAAAACTTAAACCAACGGAAGGAAAAATATTTATTGCTGAAAGTCATTCTGTTTATATTGACCAAGATTATTCTTTAATCAATAATCATTTACAGATTTATGAACAAGCTCAAGAATTTAATCAAACCGGCCTTCAGGAACACGAAGTAAAAATCAGATTAGACCGTTTTTTATTTTCAAAAGATGATTGGGATAAGCCTTGTCATACATTGAGTGGCGGAGAAAGAATGCGGTTAATGTTGTGTTGTTTAAACATTGCTAATCAATCTCCCGACATTATTATCTTAGATGAACCTACCAATAATTTAGACCTTCAAAACATCGAAATTTTAACCAATGCAATCAATGAATATGAAGGAACTTTAATTGTAATTTCCCACGATAAAACGTTCTTACAAGAAATAAATATTGAACGAACTATTGAATTAATGAAGTAAAGCCGATAACATCGGTTTTGCAAGAGAGCGGGTTATTGTTTCCGTTCAAAGATTTTTGTTATATTTAAAGTTCCGTCTTCGCTTGGAAGTCTTATGCTAAAATCCGCTCCCTCGCAAAGCCCCAAAACGTTAGCGGGCATTGTGAAAGATACCAGCATAACAGTTAAACATTGATAAATGAAAAAAAAACTACTTTGGATATTAATTTTAGGACTGATAATAATCAGTTGCAAACAAAGGAAAACAGAAGAGAAAATAATTAAAACAAACGGCATTGAACTCTGTACGGAAAGTTTTGGAAATAAGAAAAATCCAGCAATCCTTTTGGTAGCAGGTGCAACCGCATCAATGCTGTATTGGGACACTGAATTTTGCCAACAATTATCTGAAAAAGGATTTTTTGTTATTCGTTACGACAACAGAGATGTAGGAAAATCCACTAATTATGAACCAGGTTCTACTCCATACGATATTGTTGACTTAACTAATGACGCTATTTCAATATTGGATGGCTACAAGATTGACAAAGCACATTTTGTGGGGATTTCTTTGGGCGGACTAATTTCTCAAATAGCATCAATAAAGTTTGCCGACAGAGTTAACTCCTTAACTCTTATGTCATCAGGCCCTTGGGGAGACTCAGACCCAACTATACCTGAAATGGACACGAGTATTTTAGATTTCCATAGTAAAGCAGGTACAGTCAATTGGACAAATGAAGACAGTGTGGTAAACTATTTAATTCAGGGTGCAGAATTAATGAGTGGCAAGAAACAATTTGACAAACAAAGAAGTGAAAAACTGATAAGAGCTGAGTTCAATAGAGCCAACAATTATATAAGTATGTTCAATCACGCTGCATTGCAAGGTGGTGAAGAATATTGGAACAGATTAAACGAAATCAAACAACCCACCTTAATTATCCACGGAACAGACGACAAAATTTGGCATTATAAGAATGCAGGTTTTTTACTAGAAAAAATAAAAGGTTCAAATCTAATCACCCTTGAAGGTACAGGACACGAATTACACGTTGATGATTGGAAATCAATTATTGATGGAATAGAAAAACACATAAATGACTGATAAACAAAAACAACGACCCGCTAACAATGTATATAAAAAATAGGCGAAACAGTAGTAAATTCAAGGCTTTTGGCTCGTATTATACTTTGTGCTTAACCGAAAATTTGGCACTTCGAAATCGCCTACTTTTCATATACTAACCGTTACCTGCAAGCTGTGAACCAAAAATCCGACAAAATAAAATGGTTGAAACATTGATAAAAACATTGCAACAAAAATATCTTATCAAAACAAACACAATTTCTAAACAAAAAGGTGGTTGGGCTTCTTTGGCTTATAAAATAGAAGATGAAAACGAGCATTTTTATTTTTTAAAAGTTTATGAAAAAAGTCGAAAATCAACTTCTTATTTAACGGAACACATCGACCTTTATCTTCCCATTGTGGATTGGCTTGATAATCAAACTCTGCTGAAAGGAAAAATCATTCGATTGATTAAAACGCAATCTGATGATTTTAGGTGCGAAGATGAAAATTATATATATGTTTTGTTTGATTACATTAAAGGAGAAACAGTTGGAGAAAAAAATTTAACCAAAGAACAAATAACTCAATTAGCCGAAATTGTCAGTCAGTTACATCATTTAAAAAAAACTCCTTTTGACCTTTCGCAGATTTCTGAAACATTTGACCTTTCGTTTATTTCTAAACTAAACAATTGGATAGACAAAAACCTTGACCAACTAAAAACGGAAATCAAAACGGTACTGCAACCTAATCTTTCAATTATAAAAAATCAAATCAACGAATGGTATAATTTATCAAATGCTTTAAAGGAAAAAGATTTAAAATATTGTTTATGTCATACAGATATTCATCATTGGAATCTTATCACAGACAAACAAAAATTATATCTTTTGGATTGGGAAGGAATAAAGTTTGCACCACCCGAAGCCGATATTTTCAGCATTTATCAGCAACCTTATTTTGATTTGTTTATCAAAAGATATTATGAACTCAATCCTGATTATCAAATCAATGAAACGGTTTTACAATATTATCTGACAAGTAGAAAACTTCAAGATATTTTTGAGTTTATCGAACAATTACAATTTGACGAACTCAATTCGGAAGAATACAAAATCAACTTAAACTATCTGAAAAAAGAAGTTGATAACATAATATCCAAACCTAAAAACACAGCCAGCAGGTAACAAGGGTTTTGCAAGAGCGGGGCGAAAATACTCCGTTGGAGATTTTCGCTATATTTGTAGCTTAGTGCTTCGGTCGAGATTTTCTGCTGAAAATTCCCGCCCTCGCAAAGCCCCAAACCGTTATGCGGCAGCTTAAAAGACGACACCAAACCAGAAAAATCATCTTGACAACCACCCGACTTTGAACTACGAAGGATGAAATTTTTCAGGGACAACTTCCAGCATTTCCAAAAAACAGTTTAACCATTGACTTGGAGACAAACAAACAATTTGAGCATTAAGGTTTAAACCGAATTTTTCCGAAATTGTCCTGACCTGACTTTTCCTGAAAATCGACTTTAAAGCTGTTTTTACAGATAAATCAGGTTTCTCTAACAGACAGGAAATAAATGCTAAGTATTTGGCTTTAATCTTAAAATCAAAAAATAAGTGTTTTCTTTTAATGTTTAACAGGGCTGATTTTACAGTTGGCGGTGGCAAGAAACTTTCAGGACCTACCTCATAGACAAGTTTCAAATCAAAAAAAGTATGATAGAAAACGGTATATGGATTGTAAATCTTCCTCGAAAATAACTTTTGTGTAGGTTCTAACTGAAGGACAATGGAACCTCCCAGAAAATTTTCAAGACTCTCAAACATCAGGATTTTGAAAATATCGGAAGTAATGCCATAAGGAATATTTGACACCACTTTGAAAGGAAATTTCGGAACTGCAAAATTCCTAAAATCACAACCGACAACTTGAACATTTCGGGCATCAGAAAATAATTTTCGTAAATGTTCAACCAAAGCTGTGTCGTTTTCAATAGCTACGACATTGTTCGCGATTTTTAATAAATGAACAGTAAGAAACCCTTTGCCTGCTCCAATATCTAAAACTGTATCTTGACTGCTTATATTTGCTTGTTTTATTGCATTTTGTATTAGCACTTTATCAATAGTAAAGTGCTGACCCGTAAAACGAACGGGCAATTTCTTTTTTGTCATTAGTAACTTCTTACAGGTGAATACTTGAATTCAAATCACAGAGATATTCTTTTATAATTATACAACGGCAAATTTAGTAACTTTGCTCGATAAATTAACGAGAAAGAAGAAAAAATCCTTAATTCCGCAACACTATAATTTAACTTTATTTATAAGTTCCTGAGCAACAAAAAGTTGCCCAGGATTTTGCCATGTCAGAATTTTCACTTATCTTAGTGTTGCAAAAAGAAAACAAGCAAAACTCTAATATGACATGGCAAAAATACAAATTAAATCTGAGAAACTCACACCTTTTGGAGGAATTTTTTCAATCATGGAGAAATTTGACTCCATGCTTTCACCCGTTATCGACTCAACACTGGGTCAGAGATGCAGCAGTATCTTCGGATATCAGTTCAGCGAGATAGTCCGTTCGCTGATGAGCGTTTATTTCTGTGGCGGCTCATGCGTGGAAGATGTAACGTCACAACTGATGCGCCTCTCTCGTATCATCCTACCCTTCGTACATGCAGCTCTGATACCATCCTCAGAGCCATCAAGGAACTGACACAGGAAAACATCTCCTATACTTCCGACCAAGGCAAGACCTATGATTTCAATACTGCAGACAAACTCAACACATTGCTTATAAACGCTTTGGTTTCTACAGGCGAGTTGAAGGAAATTGAGGAATACGATGTTGACTTTGACCATCAGTTCCTTGAAACGGAGAAGTATGATGCAAAACCGACCTACAAAAAGTTCCTCGGCTACAGGCCTGGCGTATATGTTATCGGTGACAAGATAGTCTATATCGAGAACAGCGATGGTAACACGAATGTGCGTTTTCATCAGGCAGACACCCATAAGAGATTCTTCGCTCTTCTGGAATCCTAGAACATCCGTGTAAATCGCTTCAGGGCAGACTGCGGTTCCTGCTCGAAGGAAATCGTCAGTGAGATAGAGAGGCATTGCAAACATTTCTACATCCGTGCCAACCGATGCAGTTCGCTCTACAATGACATCTTTGCTCTGAGAGGATGGAAGACGGAGGAGATTAACGGCATCCAGTTCGAACTCAATTCCATTCTCGTTGAGAAATGGGAAGGCAAGTGCTATCGTCTTGTCATCCAGAGACAAAGACGCAACAGTGGCGACCTTGACCTGTGGGAAGGCGAATACACTTACCGTTGTATTCTGACCAACGATTACAAGTCATCGACAAGGGACATTGTTGAATTCTACAATCTGCGTGGCGGCAAGGAACGTATCTTTGACGACATGAACAACGGATTCGGCTGGAACAGGCTCCCCAAGTCGTTCATGTCAGAGAACACTGTATTCCTTCTGCTTACTGCATTGATACACAATTTCTATAAGACCATCATGAGCAAGCTTGACACCAAGGCTTTCGGGCTCAAGAAAACGAGTCGCATAAAGGCTTTTGTCTTCAGATTCATCTCCGTACCTGCCAAGTGGATCATGACTGCAAGGCAATACGTGCTGAATATCTACACAGAGAACCGAGCTTATGCAAGACCTTTCAAAACTGGATTCGGATAAAGTCCGTTCCTTATGGTTTTAATCTGCGTATTGCCTCAAGTCGCATCGTGGGGTAAGGGGAAGGTATGCACAAATCGGACAAAATTCACGCTCATACTATCATGATGCATAGTGTTCAAGCTCTTTACTGCAATTGAGATTGCCATTGAGATTGCTTGCGGATTTTAGGCTATTTAATTACAGGTAGTATAATTGGTCGGTTCGGAGTTTTAAGTATCGCCAAGAGGCAAAGAATGTGCTTAGTATTGCAATGAGCACACCTACTAGGATTACACCCGCTATGATGTAGATGAAATCATCGTGCCACAGGGCTAAATTAAGCCTTGGCGCGGCATAATACCACAGCACGCTGAGCGCTAAGAGGGATAGAATAGAGCCTAATAAGCCTAGCCAAAAACTTTGGATTAAGAAAGGTTTTACAATAAATCTTCTCTTCGCGCCCACGAGTTGCATCGTTTTTATGGTAAATCGTTTAGAGAATATTTTGAGCCTTAATGAATTATTGATTAAAATAATGGAGATGATGAGGAACAAAGCTGCTAGGGCAACGAGCCAGAAGATGATGTTATCAATCTTCTTATAAATTCCCGCAAGGGCAGAGGTGTTGCTCACTTTATAAATGATAGGGTAGCTGCTTAAAACCTTGGTAATGCTATCAACACGCGCAGAGTCTACATAGCTTGGGCGCACGGTGATGACTACCGAGGGCGGGAAGATTTCATCTTCATACAATGCCAAATCATCTTCTTTAAGTCCTAGCTCTTGTTTGGCAATTTTTGTAGCCATTTCTTTGTCAATATATTTTACATTTTTCACAAAAGGCTTGGCTTTTAGCGAATCCACAAAAGCCCTTTGCACCTCAGGCTCTTTCTTTTTATCCTTGCTATCTTTGGCTTCCTTGAAGTAGGCTTCTATTTCAAATTGATTTTTTAAGTGCTCGGCATAATCATTTGAATTTATGACGATAAGCGCAAATAATCCTAGCAGAAAAAGCACTAGCGCTATACTCACCACCACTGTGAAATTAGAGGAACGAAGCCGTCTGCGGTTCATTCTATCCATTGATTTTGACATGAAAAAAGAATTTAAATAGTTTTCGCACTGCAATATTACTAAAAAGAATTTTAAATCCCTTGTTTTGTGCTATAAATTTATGGCTAAGGTGCCGTTTAGCCTTTGGGCGCTAGGGAAATGCATTTGCCCCTTCATTCGTGCCAAAAAATGATTTTTTTTAGATATGATAAATGCCATAATCATTTATTTGCCTGCGAATATTTTTTTCAACATCTTTACCAAAATTTGAAAACTATATTAAATGTTAAGTAATGGAATGGATAATTGATTTATTTTCTAACCACGAGAGCATCGCATACACGGTGCTCGTTTACAGTATTGTAATTGCTTTGGGTGTATTTTTAGGGAAAATTAAATTTTTTGGCATCTCCTTCGGGATAGCCTTTGTGCTCTTTGCAGGGATAGCCATTTCGCATTTCGGCTTCACGGTGAACCCCGAGATTTTGCATTTCGTTAAAGAATTTGGCTTAATACTCTTTGTCTACACCATCGGGCTGCAAGTAGGGCCAGGCTTCTTTGCCTCCTTGGAGAAGGAAGGCTTAAAACTTAATTTTATTTCTGTAATTACGATAGTGACTTGTGTAATCACCGTAATTGCAATTTTTTATGTGACCAATGAAGACATTGTGGTGCTTACTGGGATTATGTCTGGTGCGGTGACCAATACGCCAGGTTTAGGGGCTGCACAACAAACCATTATGGATTTGACCAATGGAAATCCTGATAACAAAATTTCTACATTAGGTACGGCTTATGCAGTGAGTTATCCATTTGGGGTGTTGGGGATCATCATTGTGATGTTGATGTTTAAATCACTTTTAAGAGTAAATGTAGAAGCAGAATCTCGTTTAAATAAATGGAAAACGATTGCTAAAGCTGGCTCGTTCAGCCGTAGAGCGATTAAAGTTGTGAATCCGCAATTATTTGGGAAAAAAGTAGGCGATATTTATGAAGTTTTGGGGGATCATTTAGTGATTTCAAGACTTTCTCGAAATGGTAAAATCATTCGAGCCAATGCACAAACAGAATTAGAAGAAAACGATGTTTTGCTCATTGTGGCAGCACCAGATGATTTTAGAAAAATAGAAAATTTTGTAGGAAAAGAAGATTTCGAAACCGATTTAGGTTTAGATAACCCAGGGAATTCGCCAATTATAGCCAAACGAATTAGTGTTACTAAAAAGGCAGCATATGCCAAAAAAATGGGGCAGTCAGACATCTTTAATGCCTATCCAATCACGGTAACGCGCTACATTCGCGCAGGTTTAGAATTCATTGCCACTCCCTCTACCAAATTGCAATTTGGCGATACAATCATCGTCATCGGGGAGGAGAAAGACATTGAGAAATTTGCCAAGGCTGTGGGAAATTCCAAAAAAGAAATGAGTACACCACACATTGCCGAGCTATTCTTCGGAATCATTTTAGGCGTATTGTTAGGAAGCATTCCATTCCATATCCCAGGGGTGCCGCTCCCAGTGAAATTGGGACTAGCAGGCGGGCCGCTCGTCGTAGCCATATTAGTGAGCCGCTATGGTGGAAAATTCTCCGTAACGCATTATGTATCACAGAGTGCTAATTTGATGGTGCGGGAGATAGGCATTGTGCTATTCCTTGCCAGTGTGGGGCTTGGTGCAGGTGAGGGCTTCCTTGAAACGATTATAAACGGCGATGGGCTATATTGGATGTCGCTAGGGGTAATCATCACGCTAGTGCCGCTAATCGTTACAGCCACCATATGCCGTTCCGTGTACAAGCTTAGCTATCCAGAAATTTGCGGAATACTTGCAGGAGTTTCTACCGACCCACCAGCACTAGCCTTTGCCAATCAATCCACAGGCTCCGATGCCCCCGCAGTGAGCTACGCCACAGTGTACCCACTCACTACCTTTTTGCGAATTATGGTAGCACAATTTTTAATCTTATTTTTCTATACTTAAAAGCCTTAACCTATGGATTCAAGAAGAGCTGCACAAATTTTATCTAAGAAAATGCAACGCGTGATAGATGCGCAGAGGCGGATTATCTCCTTTCTCATATGCATCATCATCGCCTTTGGTGCCACCTTCGCTATGGCACACTACGAGGAGAGTTTGAATATGATTCAAATATATGTCGTATTCATTCTCTTTTTAGCCATTTCACTCTGGGTAACAGAGGCGGTGCCTCCCTTTGCTGTGGGACTCCTCATCGTAGGATTATTAATATTTTTCATAGGAAACTCCGCCACCAACATAGAGGGGCAGGCAGATTATATCGATGTTAAAACATTTGTCCAAACTTGGTCAAACTCCGTTATATGGCTTATGCTCGGCGGATTCTTCTTGGCCGAGGCACTTAAAATCACGGGGCTAGACAAGGATTTGTTTAGAATCAGTATCTCCAAAGTGGGCAATAATCCCAAGCATATCATTTTAGGTTTAATGATGGCCACAGGCTTAGCCTCTATGATAATGTCTAACACAGCCACCACCGCGATGATGATAGCCTCCATTATGCCATTCATCGATGTTGTGGGGCACCAAAACCGCGTGAGCAAGGCACTCCTTATAGGCATTCCAGCAGCGGCCTCCATCGGTGGGGTAGGCACCATCATAGGCTCGCCGCCCAATGCCATTGCCGTAGATGCTATTAATAACCTCGCGCGTGAGGGGCATAGCGTGCCTTACATATCATTCCTTGATTGGATGATTTACGGCGTGCCGATTGCCATCATATTAATGCTCATCTTTTGGTTTATCTTAATTAAAGTTTATAAAATCAAAAACAGCCCAATAGAGATTGATTTTTTACACAAAAAAGAATTAGAAAGCCAGATGGAGAGGTTCAATAAGCGTATGGTACTCGGTGTGCTAATCGTTACCGTATTGTTGTGGCTCACTAGCAGTATGCACGGTATCCCATCGGCTGCAATTTCAGGTATTCCCATCATCGTATTGCCCATGTTGGGCATCATTACAGGTGTGGGCGTGAGAAAATTACCTTGGGATACACTGATGCTCGTAGCGGGAGGGCTTTCCCTAGGCATCGCCATTCAGCAAAGTGGCTTAGCTGATTTCTTTGTCTCTAAAATCAGTAATTACGAATTTTATGATGTGGTATTTTTAATCATCTTTGCCCTTGCCACAGTGGTATTCTCAAACATTATGAGCAACACGGCCACTGCCACCATATTAATCCCCGTAGCCACCATTTTGCCAGGGGTAAACCCCATAGAGGCGGCCGTAGTCATTGGGCTTTCGGCATCTTTTGCGTTATTTTTGCCCGTCTCCACGCCCCCCAATGCCATTGCATTCAGCACGGGATATTTAAAGCAGTCCGACTTTAAGCTAGGCGGCTTTTGGATAGGATTGTTAGGACCTGTGCTCACCATTCTTTGGGTGTTGCTGTTGTCTTACCTAGGCTTTATGGCTTAAACAGACTTTGAAAGTGGCTTAAATTAGGGCTAAAAATAGAAAAGCCGCTACCATTAGTTCAGGATAAGCTTTAACTTTTTTGCACAAACGGAAACTTTAATTAGTTTCCGTTTTTTATTTAAAGTCTTATTGAAGATTAGGGGCGCATTTTTTATTTAAAGTTTATTGTTTTTTTGCGTGTACCTTGTAGGTATGCGTGTGTACCTTGTAGGTGTGCGTATGTACCTTGTAGGTATGCGTGTGTACCTTGTAGGTGTGCGTGTGTACCTTGTAGGTATGCGTGTATACCTTGTAGGTATGCATTTCTGCTTGGTAGTTTTACATTTTCCCTTGTGAGTAGGTGGGCTTGTGTGGTGGGGCGTGAGGGATAGAGCCGATATCCTTTTTTGCCCCCCCCACAGGGGGGGCAAAAAAGATAAAGGCGAAAGCCCGACCCGTAAGGGGCACGCTATGAAAAGTTTAAGCCACGGGGATTGGAGGATTGTTTTTGATGAAATCTACGATGAGTTGAGGCTCATCGGTGAGGTAGAGGATGTCTTTATAGGCCTGCCCTGCGGCTAATTGGTGTAGCACGGAGTAGAGCGCGGTGTCTTCCACATATCGTTTTTTGCCGAGGAATATCATTGGGCTGTAATAGCCAAAGGTGCCGTAGTGGTTTTGGGCGGCTTCTTGGAAGATTTCTTGTGTGGTGCCGGCGCTTCCTGGGGCGAAGATGACACCGTATAGGCTGATGGCGAGTAAAATATCTTCGCGAATGGAATTGGAGAAGTATTTGGCAATGTGGGTGGCAAAAACATTGGTAGGCTCGTGTCCATAAAACCAAGTGGGAATGGCGAGGTTTTCGGTAGTGCTTGGGTATTTTTCAAGTACTTTTTGGGCTTGTGTGAGGTAGTTTTTGGCAAGGAAGTCCTTGGTGTCCTTAGGGGTTAATTTGCCAAAATCTAAATCGCTGAGTATGCGTATAGCGTCCAAGAGTTCAGCATCAGTTTTGTGCGCCATATAGGCGCCTAAGTTGGCTGCCTCCATAATGCCAGGGCCTCCGCCAGATACGATGTAGTAGCCTTCCTCTGCGAGTAGTTTAGCAGCCTGTGCGGCTTTGATATAAAATTCAGAGCCACGGCGCGCGGAATGCCCGCCCATAAAGCCAATGGCCTTGCGGTGCGTCATTCCAGCATCGTTGTAGCCTAGTAGCTCGCGTATGGATTCATCGATATTAAAGTCGTGCAGCCTTTGTGCCATAGCAATGTGGAAGCCTGGGTTGTATTTATTAAGGCTGAAATGCTTGTAAATTTGCAAATCGGTAGAGTTATCGTGCACAGGGTCGTAGCCTTCGAGTAGCTCTTGGTGGGTGTAGAGGTTTTTTCGGTTAGGGTTAAAGGGTAAATTATCAAACTTGGGGTAAATAAAAGCGCCCATTTGCATTAGCAGAAAAGCATCTTCTTGCGTAAAGGCACAGTTGATAAAAACGGTATTGTCTAGCTCAAAGGACTTCCAATCGGTGGGCTCCTTGGTGAAGTCTAAATTCTGAATGACTAAATCTTTTAAACTACGATTGGTCTTGCTATATTTTTTCCAGTACTCTGGGGTTCTAATCAGTTTTCCTCTTTTCATAAGGCCAAAATTACACAAAAAAATGGCATACAATCCATTTTTCGGCTTAAAAATATCCGTTGTATCTTTGCGGCAATCTATATTTTAAGAATGATGAAAGTTTTAGCCCTAGATACCAATCACCCCATTTTGATTGAAAAGTTAAAAAAAGCAGGTTTTTCCATTGATGAAGATTCTACTTCGCCCAAAAACGAAGTAGAACAGAAAATCGCAGACTACGATGGAATTATTATCCGAAGCCGTTTCCCGATTGACGAAACTTTTTTAAGCAAGGCAGAAAAATTAAAATTTATTGGCAGAGTAGGCGCAGGGCTGGAGAACATAGATTTAGATTTTGCCGAAAGCCGTGGTATCGTTTGTTTTAACGCGCCCGAGGGGAATCGCGATGCGGTGGCAGAGCAGGCAATGGGCATGCTATTGAGCATTATGAATCGTTTTTGGATAGCCAATCGCGAAGTGAGCCAAGGTATTTGGAAACGAGAAGAAAACCGTGGCGAGGAAATTAAAGGAAAAGTAGTGGCACTCATCGGCTATGGAAACATGGGAAAAGCTTTTGCCCAAAGGCTAAAGGGATTTTGTTGCGAAGTCATTTTTTATGATATCAAAGACGGGCTCAGCGATGAAAATGCTCGCCAAACCACGATGGATGAGGTGTTTGAACGAGCAGATGTTTTAAGCCTTCATATTCCACAAACGCCCGAAACGCTGGGCTTGGTAAATGAGGCGTATCTGCAAAAATTTAGCAAAAATATTTATTTCATCAACACAGCGCGGGGCAAGTCTGTGGTAACGCGTGATTTGGTCAAGCAGCTGCAAGCAGGCAAAGTGAAAGCCGCTGCACTTGATGTGCTAGAGCAAGAGAAAGCCTCCTTTGAGTCCCTATTGCAGAGCGAAATTCCAGAAGAATTAAATTATTTAATTCAAGCTGAAAATGTGCTGCTCACGCCACACATCGCTGGCTGGACAATTGAAAGTAAAGTGAAGCTTGCAGAAGTCATTGCTGATAAAATTATGGAAGCATTTGGCTAAATTATAAATTATCTTCGTAAGGCACTCTGTGCGTAATGGAACGCCCTAGCGTGAGCTCGTCGGCATACTCAAGCTCATCGCCCACACCGATTCCTCGTGCAATGGTGGAAAGCTTTACATTGCTTTCTTTTAGTAATTTATATAGATAGAAAACCGTGGTGTCGCCTTCCATTGTGCTGCTTAGGGCAAAGATGATTTCCTGCGCGTGCTGTGCGCGCTCTATCAGTGGGGCGATGTGTAGTTTTTCAGGGCCGATGCCTTCCATCGGGGAAATCTTACCTCCTAGGACATGGTACACGCCTCGGTATTGTCCTGTATTTTCAATGGCCATAACATCGCGAATGTCCTCCACCACGCATATAATGTCTTGCTCGCGCAATTGATTTTCGCAGATTTCGCAAATATCGTTGTCGCACAGTGCATAGCATTGTTTGCAATATTGAATTTCGTCTACCAAATTCGTTATCGATTGAGCCAAAACATGTGTTTGGCTTTTGGGGCGTTGTAGCATATGCAGGGCTAGGCGCAGGGCAGTGCGCTTGCCAATGCCGGGTAATTGTGCGATTTCTTCTACGGCTTGTGCCAAAATTTTGCTAGGGTAGTGCATAGGCGTGCAAAGGTATAAATAAAAGAGAAAGATTTCATTTAAATTTTTTACTTTTACGCGGAATTAAAAAATGTATACCTATGCTCACCCCTTGGCTCACGGCTGCTTTGATTGCAGGATATTTTTGTGTCTTATTATTCGTTAGCTATTTAACTTCACGAAAATCCACTAGCGAAACCTTTTTTACGGGCAATCATCAATCGCCGTGGTTTGTAGTGGCTTATGGAATGATAGGGGCGGCGCTCTCGGCCGTTACCTTTGTTTCAATCCCTGGGGGCGTGGTGAATAACGCATTCTATCTTTCGCAATTTTTCTTGGGAAATCTAGTTGGCTATTTGTTCATCACATTTGTGTTGATCCCGATTTATTATCAATTAAGGCTGGTGTCCATTTATAGCTATTTGCACAATCGGTTTGGGTGGTTTAGTTATAAAACAGGTTCCTTTTTCTTTTTGCTTTCGCAATCGTTTGGAGCGGGATTGCGACTACTTTTAGCCATCAAAATCTTGCAAGTTTTGTTTGGTTTAGGTAATGAACACGCTTGGTGGCTTGGGCTTTTGTTTTTAATTTTAATCTTTCTTTATACCTTCAAGGCGGGGATTAAAACCATTGTGTGGACGGACTTGTTGCAGACTACCTTTTTGATTCTAGCGGTGCTCAGCATTGTGTGTGTGGTGATGTATAAGCTGCAAATGGGGCTGGGCGAGATGGTGGCGCTGGGCAAGGAAAAAGGCTACTGGCGCTGGATAGATACAGCAGTGAATGCGGATACTTACTTTTGGAAACAATTCCTCTCGGGGATATTGATTGCTATGGTGATGAATGGGCTCGACCAAAACATTATGCAAAAAAGCTTGACTTGCAAAAACATGCGCGAAGCACAGAAAAATACGCTTGTCTTTAGTTTCTCGGTGGCGGTGGTGCAATGTTTATTTTTGTTTTTGGGAATGATGCTCTATTTGTATGCCGATGTGTACCATTTGGCGCTACCTACCAAGGTGGTGCAAGGAGTGCCACAATTGGCGACTGATAAGGTGTTGCCGTATTTAACGCTAAATCACTTTGGGCTTTTTGCAGGTGTGATGTTTGTTCTGGGAACAGCTGCCGCGGCTTTCTCGAGTGTGGATTCTGCACTCACAGCACTCACTACTTCATTTTGTTATGATTTTTTAGGCATCGAAAAAAAGAAAAATCCGATACAATTAAAGACCATTACGCATATAGGATTCAGTGTGGTGATGCTTGGTTTAATTTTGATTTTTCAAAACTCTGGGAGCGATGTGTTTAGCCTAATTTTTAGTTTAGCAGGCTATACTTATTCGCCACTTTTAGGATTGTTTTTGTTGGGGATTTTTACTTCGTTTAAACCCAATGATAAAATCGTTCCCGTTGCTTGTATTTCAACTCCGATTTTGGCTTATTTTTTTAATCAATTCTTATTAAAAAATTACGATTTCAATATGGGATTTTTGACCATTCTCACGGGGGCTGTCATCTGTGTCGTATTGTTGTATTTGCTAAACGCTGTGTGCAAATTAGCTAAATAAAAAAAGATTTAGCATGTATTTCATTGCTAAATCTTTTATGTGATTAAAATTATTCGGAATTAAGATTTTCTTCTTAATTAGATATAAATCTTTTCTTCTGTCTTTTAGGTTTTTCACGCTATCTTACTTGTGCAGATCGAGCAATAAATCTAAATTAACATCTACCACGAAAATCATCTCTGTGTTTGGTGTGGCGGCCTCTTTTACATCATCGGCAGGAAAGGCAAAATCACATGGCGTGAACATCATATTTTGGGTGTGCAAAAATCTCGATTCCGTATAGAACATTTCCGTCTGCATCGTGAGTAGAGCAAGTTTCGTTTCCCATAATTGAATTAAAAATATGGTGCTTATCCACTTTTTTTCCTGGAACAATGATAGAAAGTGCCACACCTGCGATTTCGTTGTCCACCTTCAAAGCCACTTGCCCTTCAGGGAAGATTTTAATCAACTTTTTGATTTGTTTTTTCTCCCAATGGGGCATGCTTTGATAAGGCTCCTGCATCGCAGTCAAAAGTTGTGGATAATCCTTCACCGTTAAATAATGTAATTCAATATTTTCTACTATATTGTCGTTTTTTGTGGTTTGTATCTAAGTGGTGCAAAGATACATAATTATAAAAAAAACCTTGAACTTGAGAGATATAGCATTTGAATTTTATAGGTTTTAATTGTTGTGTAATAAAAATTATTTATATTTGTATTCAATCTAAATAAATATAAATGAAAAAATTATTTTTATTAAGTTTGGCAAGTATCTTGTTTTCAGCTTGTTCCTCTTCAGATAGCCGAAAGGATTCGGGACCTTCCACATGTGAGCAATGCATAAAAGAATTTAATAGAAAAGCAACACTTACGCATTGGGCCGATGATATCATTATTCCAAATTATAAAACATACAACAATTCCATTATTCAGCTGAAAACAGAAACGGAGGCTTTTGTTCAATCGCCTTCTACCGAGAATTTGGCAAAACTCAAAAATGCGTTGAGCCAAACTTATTTACTTTGGCAAACAGTGGCTCCGTTTGAAATGGGCAAAGCCAAAGTAGTAGATTTAAGATTTTATACTAATATTTTTCCTACCAATGTTACTAGGATTGAGAAAAATATACAGAGCCAAAATCTTAACTTAAAATTGCCAGATAGCAATACACAGCAAGGGCTCCCTGCATTGGACTATTTGGTAAACGGAGTGGCAGACTCTCCAGAGAAAATTGTAGAAAAATATAATGACGAAAAATATCAAAAATATCTTCTAGCCGTAGTCAATCGTTTGCAAGAAATTACGCAACTAGTTGTAGATGATTGGGATACTTCATACCGAGGGAAATTTATCCAAAATGATGGAAATTCTGCAGTATCTTCCATCAATGTTTTGGCCAATGAGTATCTGCTGTATTATGAGAAATATATGCGAAATGGAAAAGTGCGTTTCCCATCTGGTGCCGCAACAGGAAAGGCTTACCCCGATGATGTGGAATCTCGCTACAATCCAGAACTTTCGTTTCCTTTGCTCATAAAATCGCTAGAAACCATGCAAAACTTCTTCAACGGAAGGTGCTTTGCAGACCAGCCAGTTGGCCTAGGGTTTAGAACTTATCTAGACAAATACCATAAAGTGACAGGAGGCAAAGATATAGCACAAGCCATTAATTCAAAATTTGATGAAGCCATCAATTATACAAAGAAAATAAGCGAACATGCCACAGAGTATGAGTTGATAAAAACGAATAACAAAGCCATGCTAGAGCTACATGACATTATCCAATCAAATATAATTAATCTAAAAGTGGATATGTTCCAAGCAATGGGTATCTCTGTGCAATATGTAGATGGAGATGGGGATTAAGTATTTTTATTTCAAAGGATTAAATAATGTTCGTTAAAATTAAAAATTATTTAGCACAAAATACCTCTGCTGCTCCGCTCAGCGTCTTTAGAATGATTTTCGGGACAATGATGTTAGCCAGCATCATTCGTTTTTGGCACAATGGGTGGATCGAGGATTTTTACATTAAGCCCAGATTTTTCTTTTCTTACTACGGATTTGAATGGGTAAAGCCTTTAGGCATATATACTTATGTGATTTTTGCCATTTGTGCATTGGCAGCATTGGGCATTGCGTTGGGCTATAAATATCGATTTTCGGCGATTTTATTTTTTCTATCGTTTACCTACACCGAGTTGATGGATAAAACCACTTATCTCAATCATTATTATTTCATTAGTTTAATGGCATTTTTAATGATTTTTTTGCCCGCCAATGCGTATTTTTCGGTGGACGCCTATCTTAAGAAATCGGAGAAAAAATATATTCCACGATGGACGATTTTTTCGGTGCAGTTTATGTTGAGTATCGTTTATTTTTATGCGGGCTTAGCAAAACTAAATTCAGATTGGTTGTTCAATGCCATGCCACTTAAAATCTGGTTGCCACCACACCACGAAATGCCAATTGTGGGCGAATTATTTTCGCAAACATGGTTTCTGTACTTTATGTCTTGGGGTGGAGCGATTTATGATTTAGCCATTCCGTTTTTATTGTTTAATAGAAAAACGAGATTTATAGGATTTTTATTCGTTTTATTCTTTCATATTTTTACCCGAATTTTATTCCCAATCGGGATGTTCCCGTTCATCATGATAGGTTCTACACTTATCTTTTTTGATGCCAAATATCACCAGCGATTCATTGATTTTCTGAGAAAAATCCTTCGAAAATTGAATTTTAAAAAGATTGCAACAAGCGAAACGCCATATAAATATCCTGTATTTTTAAATCGCCCAATTCAAGTGCTTTTTGTGCTATTTTTTATCGTGCAAATCGTTTTTTCCGTTTAGATATTTATTGTATCCAGGCGAATTGTTTTGGACAGAGGAGGGATTCCGATTTTCGTGGCGAGTGATGTTGATGGAAAAAGCGGGCTACACTTCATTTATCATTAAAGATAAAAATTCAGACAAAAGAACGATTGTAGAGGCCAGAGATTATCTCACGCCGTTTCAAGAAAAGCAAATGTCGTTTCAGCCTGATTTTATCATTGAATTTGCACAATATTTAGCCCAAGAATTTAAGAAAAGAGGTTACGAAAATCCGCAAGTTTTTGCACAAAGTTATGTCGCTCTCAACGGGCGTGGAAGTGTGCAGTATATTGATCCTACGGTGGATTTAGCCCAAGAAAAAGATTCTTGGAAACATAAAACATTTATTTTACCATTTAATCATGAAATCAAAGGTTTATAGTATATTTTCTTTGTTGATTTGTTTGCCCATTTCGGCACAAATTCAGCCCAAAGAAAAAGTAAAAAAGGATAGTATTGAAACCATTAATCTAAACCAAGTGGAGGCGCAGGCGCACCGCAAAAAGGCTTTCACGCTCAGGCACATGAAAGAGGTGGAGGGTACCTCTATCCTCGCAGGAAAAAAGACCGAAGTGGTGCTTGTGGATCAAAAAACGGCAAACCTTGCAACCAATAACGCCCGCCAAGTGTATAACCAAGTGGTGGGGCTCAATATTTATGATTACAACGATGGTGGGTTGCAGCTCGGAATTGGAGGGCGCGGACTGGATCCCAACCGAACTGCCAATTTTAATACAAGACAAAATGGCTACGATATCAGTGCCGATGTGTTGGGCTATCCCGAAAGCTACTACACGCCACCCACAGAGGCGTTGCAAGAGGTGCAAATCATTCGTGGAGCTGCATCTTTGCAATACGGAACGCAGTTTGGTGGAATGATTAATTTTAAATTTAAAGAACCCACCTCTCGCAAAAAGATTTTGCTCAATTCAAGACAAACGCTTGGTTCGTATAACTTATTCACCTCGTTCAATAGTTTGGAGGGGAGGCTGGGTAAATTTTCCTATTACACTTTTTACAATCACAAACAAGGCGATGGGTTTCGTCCCAATTCCAATTTTAATTCCAACAACGCCTTTGGTGCATTTAAATATCAATTTAACGAAAATACGAGTGTAAAGTTTGAATATACTTATTTTCATTACTTAGCACAACAAGCGGGGGGGCTCACCGATAAAATGTTTTACGAGAATCCCATATTTAGCAATCGTTCCAGAAACTGGTTTGAGGTAGATTGGAATTTATTTAATTTAAATTTTCATCATAAATTTAGCGAGAAAACAGCTTTTGACCTTAATACTTTTGGGCTAAAGGCTGATAGAAAAACAGTGGGATTCCGAGTGCAGCGCGTAGGGCAACCAGACAACCTTAATGAGGCGAGAGATTTAATCGTGGGCGATTTTGTGAACTGGGGAGCGGAAGCAAGATTATTGACAAAATATAATTTCTTTAATAAAGAAAATGCGCTACTCTTGGGGGCAAAATACTACCAATCACGCAACAAGTCGCGCCAAGGACCTGGGACAAAAGGAACCGATGCTGATTTTAATTTTGACACAAAAACTTCGCCCGATTATCCGCACCAGAGCGATTTCACTTATCCGAATTTGAATTTAGCCGTTTTTGGAGAAAATATTTTTAGAATCACGCCTAAATTTTCCATCACACCAGGAATTAGATTTGAATACATTGATACGCAGGCTGATGGTGCATTTCGCTATGTGTTGAAAAATTTGGCAGGAATTGTTATCCAAAACGATTTGATAAAAGACGATATTGATTACAAAAGAAGTTTGGTACTTTTGGGAATAGGAGCCAGCTATAAACCCACCGATTTCTTGGAAGTGTATGGAAATCTGTCTCAAAACTATCGTTCTGTGACATTCAGTGATTTGCATACCACCAATCCTTCGTTTGAAGTGGACAAAAACATCAAAGACGAAAACGGATTTACGGCAGATTTAGGCTTCAGAGGAAACTTCAATCGATTTATTTCTTATGATACCAATATTTTTGGATTGTGGTATCTAGACAAAATAGGGAATTACATACGCCCAGCAGATGCCAAAAGCGTTAGGGCAAATGTGGGAGATGCCATTATTTATGGTTTGGAGTTTTTTGCCGAGGCAGATTTTTTGAGAGCCTTTAGAGTAGCCAATCGCTCGCTCATGTTTACAGGCTTTGTAAATTCATCTTTTTCTGAATCTAAATATATTAGATCAAAAATCGTTGGGGTAGAAGGGAAACGAGTGCAATTTAATCCGCAAGTAAATTTAAAAACGGGAATCAATTTTGGGTATAAAAATTTCTTAGCTGCATTGCAGTACATGTATGTTTCGGAGCAGTTTTCAGACGATAGCAATTCGCCACAGCTCAAGCAAGAAGACACTTACGGAATCCGTGGGGCAATTCCTGCCTATGGCATTATGGACTTTTCTGCATCGTACACCTACAAGCGATATAAACTCGAGGCGGGAATCAACAATTTGCTTAATGATTATTATTTTGTGCGTCGTGCCACGGGCTACCCTGGGCCAGGGATTATCCCATCAGACCCGCGTACTTTTTATATAACTTTTGGATTTAAATTATAATTAAACAGATTTTTTATTATTACTAAAATTTGCATACATTCTTTTTATACATGATTAAAAATAGATTGCAATGCTAGTTACCAATATTCCAGAATTTAGAAAAGATTTAAAATCCTATTTAACGAGGTCGTAAAAAAACTTTAAAACCTTAATTATCAGCTGTGTACGAATAAGGTGAATCTTGATTGCCAGATAAATGTAAATTTCATTATGATTAAAAGCAAAAAAGCTATCTCAATCGAGATAGCTTTCTTTCTTATGAATTAAATTAGTCTTTGTCAAAAAATCGCAACGAGCTTTTCAACGATTGAATCTCACGCTCCATAAGCTGCATCTTATCAAGCATATGGCGCATAGCATCAATTCCCGCGAGGTTAATGCCTAAATCGTAATGCCAGCGGATGTATTTTTCAAGCTCTTTGAGGTGTTCCTCCTCAATGAAGTCTTCCTCATCAATCTGGTGCAGCGCGAGTATGCCCTCCTCCTGCAAGTCGCTGATGAATGTGCGCTCAATTTGTGTATTGTTGCAATAGTCGGATATTTTAATGTATTTTATTTCCATAATTTTAAAGTTTAGCTAGTTTTTCAAACAATTCTTTTTGCTCATCGCTCAACTGAGTAGGGATTTCCACTTGATAATTGATGATTAAATCTCCAAATTCGCCTGTTTTTTTGTATTTAGGGAAGCCTTTTCCTTTTAATTTCACTTTGCTATCATTTTGAGTGCCTGGTTTTACTTTTAATTTCACTTCTCCATCAAAGGTTTTAACCAAAATCTCACCTCCTAGAACGGCGGTGTACAAGTCCAGCTTTTGTGTTTTGTGTAAATTGTCGTCTTGGCGCTTAAATTCAGGGTCTGGCACAATGTTGAAGGTGATGTACAAATCGCCCTTAGGGCCACCATTTACGCCCTCACCTCCGTAGCCACTTAGTTTGATTTTTTGCCCATCTTCCACGCCTGCGGGTATGGTGATTCGGATTTTTTTGCCATTCACATTTAGCTCGCGCTTGTGTGTGGTATAGGCATCGCGCAGGTTGAGTTGTAGCTCGGCGGAGAAATCTTGCCCACGGAATTTTCTAGCGCGTGCGCCACCAAAATGGGCGCTTCCGCCTGCACGGCTGCCAAATAGGTCGCCAAAGAAATCAGAGAAGTTGTCTTCCTCAAAATTCCCGTTGTAGGATTGGCTCCACGCTTGTCTGCCACCAAATGGATTGCCCCCGCTGTGGGCCTGCTGCTGGCGCATTTTTTCTATCTCTTCGGCGTGTTTCCAGTTTTCGCCGTATTCATCATATTTCTTTCGGTTCTCGGGGTTGCTTAGCACTTCGTTCGCCTCATTGAGCTGCTGGAATTTCTGCTGAGCTTCTTTGTCATTTGGGTTTAGGTCTGGGTGGTACTTTCGTGCCAATTTGCGGTAAGCCTTTTTAATATCGGCTTCGCTGGCATTTTTGTCCACTCCTAGTATTTGATAATAATCTATATATGCCATAAGTGTTTTTTTATTTTTTTATGATTGATTTTAGTCTTTATCAATTATTGTGCAAACTATTGATTTTGTTCTTTTTTTGCCTGTTCCCATAGCAAATCAAGTTGTTCTATGGATAAATCTGACAAATTTACTTTTTTAGCCTCTGCCAAATTTTCCATTTTCTGAAAACGATTGATAAATTTTTGGTTTGTTTTTTCAAGGGCGTTTTCAGGATTTATGCCCACTTGGCGAGCGTAGTTGATGATGGAGAATAGAACATCGCCTAGCTCATTTTCTTGCTTTTCTTTATCTGTTTCGGCTTTAAACTCTGCAATTTCCTCCTCTATTTTGCTAAATGCCTCTTGGGGGCTAGGGAAATCAAAGCCGATGCCTTTTACCTTGTCCTGAATGCGAAATGCCTTCACCATCGCGGGTAGCCCCTTGGGTACGCCTGCAAGCACGGAGCGGTTGCCTTCTTTGAGTTTTAGTTTTTCCCAATTGCGTTTTACTTCTTCTTCATCTTGTACTTGGGTGTTGGCGTAGATGTGTGGGTGCCTAAAAATTAATTTTTCGCACTCAGCATTTAGGGCATCTGCAATGTCAAAAGCCTTTTGCTCTTCGGCAATTTTTGCGTAAAAGATGAGGTGTAGCATCACATCACCGATTTCTTTTTTAAGCTCTTGCAGGTCGTTGTTTAAGATGGCTTCGCCTAGTTCATATACCTCTTCTAGGGTGAGGTGGCGCAGGCTGAGCAAGGTTTGTTTTTTGTCCCAAGGGCATTTTTCCCTTAGCTCGTCTAATATATCTAGTAGTCGCCCAAAGGCTTGTAGTTTTTCTTCTCTGGTATGCATAGTTGCGTATTTTTGGGGTAGAAAGGTACAAAAAAAGCCCAAAAATCTATACTTTTGAGCCTTTTTTTAAGTTTTTTATGCGGAGGAGTTTTAAGCCTCTTCGTTTGTGGTTTCCTCGTTTTCTTGCGGGGTTAATAAATCGTTTTTAAGCAAAATATTATACCACTGAAATAATTTTTTCAAATCAGAATAGTACACGCGGCTCTCATCATACTCAGGGAGTACCTCTTGCATATAGGCGCGCAATTCGCTTTCAGAGGATTTGTGGCTGATGCACTCTTTTCCGTTTTCTTTCTCATAGATTTTTTTGAAAACTTCGCGCAATGGCACTTCTTCCGTGTGGGTGTAAATCGCTACATTGCTAAGCAGGCTTACATTGTAAGAGGCTGGAATGCTTGATTTCTTCCCATCATCTAAGTTTTTTGCAATGAAACCACTCTTGGTCTGAGAAATTAAGTTATACAAACCTGGTTTTCCTGAAATTGCAATTACCTTTTCTATATTCATCTTTTATGTATTAGTATTAAAAATTTTTTCGCGAGGGCAAATATAAAATTTATTTTGGAAAACGCATCTTATATTTCACATTAACATTCCCCTTGCTAATTTTGTCGAGTTTTTTGCTTACTAGTTTTTTCTTAAAATTGCTTAAATAATCGGTGAATAAAATCCCATCAATATGGTCATACTCGTGCTGAATCACGCGCGCAAAGATATCCGAGAAGGTTTCGGTATGCTCCACAAAGTTTTCATCTAAATACCGTAAGGTAATGCTTTCAGGGCGCTCAACATCTTCTCGCACATTGGGAATACTTAGGCAGCCTTCATTGAATTTCCAAGGCTCTCCCGTCTCCTCAATTTTGTGTGCATTGATGAATACTTTCTTAAAGTTTTTAAGTTCTTCTGCAATGTCTGCATACTCTTCGTCCTCTGCAAAAGGCGTGATATCAATCACAAAAAGGCGAATAGGGAGACCCACTTGCGGCGCTGCAATACCAATTCCATTGGCTGAATACATAGTGTCAAACATATTTTCAATCAATTCAGGCAAGTGCGGATAATCTTGGGTAATATCTTCACATTTTTTTCTTAAAACAGGGTCGCCATATGCGCGAATATCTAGTATCATTGGTTAAATAATTTAAAGTTTTATATTTTTTACAATTAATTTTTTAATTTAAAATATCTTAGCCCTTTCTCTCCATAAAGGATTGTAGAATTAGCGTAGCGCTCACGCGGTCGATAAGGGTTTTGTCTCGGCGTTTTTTCTTCTTTGTGCCACTCATAAAAATAGCCTCGGCCGCACGGATAGAGGTGTAGGATTCATCTTCTCGGTGAATCTTAATGTAGGGGAATTTTTTTTGAAAAATTTTTATAAATGCTTGAATGTCTTCTTCTATCTCGCCAGGCACACCGTGCGCACGCATAGGAAGCCCCACAACGAGGTCGCTCACGGGTTCGGTGGCAAAATATTTTTCAAGATAAGGCATTAAATCCTTGGTAGGCACAGTGTCCAGCGCCGATGCGATGATTTGCAGGGGGTCTGTTACGGCAAGTCCCGTTTTTACTTTTCCGTAATCAATGGCTAAAATTCTCAAAATTTCTTTTTTAGGGATTTAAACAATTTCAGCCGAGAGCCCACAGTCTAGCAAAGCGCTGCACATAGGGATTAGAGTTTCTTTATCGCCAGATTTTACCTCACATTTGCCCGAATAATGCACAACCAAGGTGCATTGCTCGGCTTGTAGGGGCGTGTGTTTGCAGATTTTTATGAGGCATTCAATCACCCAATCAAAGGTGTTTACCTCATCGTTGTGCAGGATAATTCGGTGCGAATTCTCGGTTTGGGTGAGAATGGCAATATCTTCTAGCGTTTCAGTTTGTGTATTATATGGGCTTAGTTTCATAAGTTAAGATTTTTTTATAAAACGGAGCGCAATCCACTCATTTCGTTCCTTTTTGTCCACAAAACTTAATCCAAAACTTTCAGCAAATTGAACGATTTCAGGCTCATCAAAATCTAATAATCCGCTTAAAATCAATTGCCCATCAGTTTTCAGTGCATTGATATAAAACGGAATATCAGCTTTTAGTATATTTTTGTTGATATTGGCCAAAATTAAATCATATTCCTTATGAGGGATAGCCTCTGCGCCGCCTTTTATAAAACTAATTTCAGTCTTATTTCGCTGAGCATTTTCCACAGCATTTTCATATGCCCACTCGTCAATATCAATGCCGGTGCAAGATTTGGCGCCTCGCATTTTGCTTAGAATGGCCAAAATCCCAGTGCCTGTGCCCATATCAAGCACAGACAGATTTTTTAGGTCTAAGTCCAGCAAATATTCCACCATCAGGTGAGTGGTTTCGTGGTGTCCCGTCCCAAACGACATTTTGGGCTGAATCACGATTTCATACGGAGCATCGGGATGTGGCTCGTGAAATTCAGCACGAATGTAGCACGCATCGTTGATGTTAATGGGCGCAAAATTGCTTTCCCACTCTTGGTTCCAGTTTTTTTGCTCAATTTCTGTTCGCTCGTACACAATTTCGGCCGTGTCAAGCTCTGCAATTTGGTCTTTTACAAATTCCTCATCATCGTAATCTTTTAGTATATAGGCGTTAAGCCCTGTCGCAATTTCCTCGAAAGACTCAAATTCAATCTGAGAGAGCAGCGCAATCAGAATCTCGCTGAAAGGCTGCGGAGGCACGATGCGGAATTTATATTCAATATAATTCATAGTACATTTTTAAAGTTTTAATCCAAAAGATTTTCGGAAGCCTTTTGGGCGAAAAACTTGCTGCAAAGATATAAAAAACTAAGCATATACCTATATTATAAGTGATTTGCTGATGAATTTGCGCTAGAAAATTAAAAAATCTGAATTAAAAAAAGTACCTTTGCTGTATGAGAAATGATAATAAAATTTTTGGGCTTCATCCTGTGTTAGAAGCCATAGATTCTGGCAAAACTATAGATAAACTATTTGTGCAAAAAGGCTTGCAAGGCGAATTGGCAAGCGAGGTTTTGCGTAAAGCCAGAGCGTTGGGGATTCCGATGCAATATGTCCCAGTGCAAAAGCTCAATAAGCTCACCCGAAAGAATCATCAAGGAGTTTTTGGATATTTATCGCCCATTGAATTTTATAAAATAGACCAAATTTTGCCACTCGTGTATGAAAAAGGCGAAACCCCATTCTTCCTCATACTCGATAGGCTAAGCGATGTAAGAAATTTCGGCGCCATAGCCCGCACCGCTGAATGCTGTGGAGTGCACGCCATTGTGGTGCCAGAGCGTGGTGCAGCAGCCATAAATGAAGATGCACTAAAAACCTCAGCAGGAGCCTTATTTAAAATCCCTGTGTGCCGAGAGAAATCCCTAAAAGAGGTCGTGAGTTTCTTGCAGCTAAGCGGAGTCTCTGTGGTGTGTGCTACAGAAAAAACGGAAGACACCATTTATAATACAGATTTAACCAAGCCACTAGCCATCGTGATGGGGAACGAGGGCGATGGTGTGGCAGAGGAGTTGCTCAATCGTGCAGATTACTTGGCAAAATTGCCTATGCGCGGAGAGATTGGCTCGCTCAATGTATCGGTGGCGTGCGGAGCGTTTCTGTACGAGGCGATACGCCAGCGGGAATTCGCCTAAAATGATTTCAATCATAGAAAGGCGGTAAAATTTCATATAATCACTTAAAATATTTAACTTTACAAAAATTAGAAAACAATGAAATATTCAACAATTATAGGTTTAGTTTTGCTAGTTGTAGGATTGATTTTATACATCCTTCAGGCTCCAGATTATACCGCAAAAGAATTTTATATTGCAGGATTCTTAGGACTAGGTATAGGTTTGCTTTTGGGTGGATTTATGGGGTATGCACAGAAAAAACGCAAAAAAGTAATTGAAAAAGTGGTGAAAATAACTCCACAAAACAGTGCTGAGCCAGAAACTATGCCTATTGCAGAAGATGTGAATAAAACAGAAGAACATAGATAAATATAATTAAATCATGAGAAAAAAAATCGTAGCAGGAAACTGGAAAATGAATAAAAACTGGGCAGATGCTAAAGAGCTTTTGCTTGGTGTAAATAACTTTGTTTCGTCAAGAAACCCAAAATGTGAAGTGATCGTAGCTCCCCCTGCCACTTATTTGCTAAATGCGGCTGAGATTTTCCAAAGCAATGCGGAGATTTCTGCTCAAAATGTTTCTGAATTTGAACCAGGAGCTTATACAGGAGAGATTTCTACCGATATTTTAAATTCAATCGGAGTAAAATACTCAATCATTGGGCACTCAGAGCGCCGTTCAATTTTTGGAGAGACCAACGAGCAAATCGGAAAGAAAGTAGACAAAGCTTTGGCTGCTACTATTTCGCCAATTCTTTGTTGTGGAGAGGTGCTTGAAGAAAGAAAAGCTAATAAGCATGTAGATGTAGTGTCTGAACAATTGAAAGCTGCCCTTAAAAATGTGAAAAAAGAGCAAATGAAAGATGTAATCATTGCTTATGAGCCAGTTTGGGCAATTGGAACAGGTGAAACTGCTACGCCAGAACAAGCACAAGAAATGCACGCTGAAATCAGAGCCTTATTAAGAAGTTTATTTGATCAAGAAACCTCAGAGGCTGTAAGAATCCTTTACGGAGGGAGTGTGAAACCTAGCAACGCAGACGAATTATTCTCTCAGCCAGATATCGATGGTGGACTCGTAGGGGGAGCTTCATTGAACATCGAAGATTTCTCTGCCTTAATCACATCAGGTAACAACGCTACAAAATGATAATTTAGTTTTTATTGATATTAAAACGCCCTTATGTGGGGCGTTTTTTTGTTTTTTGGGGAAATTAAGAGTTTAATGGATTTTATTTTTTATCCTTTAAAAATAAAAAGTTTTAAATATTACCCTACAAAATAAGTGTTGTAAAGATAAATCATTAACACTAAGGCTAGGATAATAGTAAGAAATAAATTTTTCTTTTTCTCTTTTTGTAATTGGCGTTCTAAATCTTGCATTTATTTGAATTTTAGAGTAACAAATATATAAAAATAATATGAAAAAAAACCACCTGATAATCAGGTGGCTTTCAATTAAATGATGTAGACCCACAGGGATTCGAACCCCGACAAACGGCACCAAAAACCGGTGTGCTACCGTTACACCATGGGTCTCCGTTTCAATTGGACTGCAAATATAGAACAAAAAATTTAATTGCAAAAAAATTATTTAAAATATTTTTTTGCAAGTGTTATGGCTTCTGGTTTGCCTACATCTAAAACCTTGGTATTGTGTAGGAAACCTAAAATATATTCATCTGTCATTAAGTCTAAATAAGATTTCATGATAGAAAATTTGCCCGAAAATGTGTTTTTCTCAAAAAATAAAGGAGAGAGCATGTGCACTCCACTGAATGCCAGAGACTTGGAGTGGTTCTCTCTAGCAATAATTTCTTGATTGTTTCTCAAATCTCGCCAGCCACACAATCTATTTTGCGTATCAAAAAGCAGTTTTCTAGTACTTTCCCGATCGCTTACCGCTAAACTTGCTAATGCATTGTTTTTTTTATGAAAATCAATAAGTTGTTTAAGGTTAATGTCGGTCAGGATATCGCTGTTTAAAATTAAAAAATCTTGATTTCCAAGTAAATTTTTTGCTTTGAGCAAGCCGCCTCCTGTTTCAAGCAATTCGTCGGTCTCGTCAGAAATCAGAATTTCCGCCCCAAAGTTGTCGTGCTGTTTTAGGAAATTAAGAATTTGGTCGGAAAAATGGTGGACATTAATAACAAATCGTTGAATCCCAAAAGACTGAGCATACTCAATGTTTCGTTGCAAAAGCGGTTTGCCATTGATGGGGAAAAGAGCTTTGGGTGCCGTGAGTGTAAATGGACGCAGGCGAGTGCCCAAGCCCGCCGCAAAAATCATTGCTGTGATATTATCCATTTTGCCAGTTTTTTGCATCTTGCACGGTGTGTGCGGTTTTCACATCCACATCGTCTGGGTAATTTTCACGCAGATAATCGCTGATGCGATCCGCCGCAAAAACCGAACGATGTTGCCCTCCTGTGCAACCAAAATTAATTTCCAAATTGGTGAAACCTCGAGCGATATAATCTTTTACTGTGATGTCTATTAAGTTTTGAATCAGTTCAATGAATTTTGGCATTTCGGTTTTGGTTAGTAAAAAATCTTTTACGCCTTGGTCTCGCCCCGTTTGTTTTTTGTATTCGTCGATGCGCCCGGGGTTTAGAATCCCACGACAGTCGAAAACGAAGCCACCACCGTTTCCAGAAGGATCTTGTGGAATTTCCTCTCGGTACGAAAAACTTCTTACATTTATATTTAATTTATTCATTATAGGGGATTTATGGTTTTAGTTTTGTTTAAATTTTTAAAGATATCTTTTAAGGCTAAAGAATTTTTGATTAGACTTAAATTTTGTAATTCTTCTAAGTTTTTGATTCCTAGTGAAATGCTTGATAGGAAATGCTCTTTTTTGTAAATCCAGCCCAAACGACCATACACGCCTAAAACTTGTAAAAGTCTGAGAATTAAACAAGTATTAAATTCGTTTAAAAATGTATTTTCATCAAAATTGGGGATTGCTTTTTTAAGCTCAGAAATATAAAAATTCAATAATTTTTGTCTAAGCTCAGGGCTTAAATTAGCTTTAGCTTGCCACAAAAGCGATACCACATCATATGCACAAGCCCCTCGCATGGCACCCTGAAAATCAATGAAGTATATATTTTCGTTGTGGAGCATTACATTCCTGCCTTGTAAATCACGATACATTAAAAATTGATATTTGGCATTTTCTATTGAATCGGCAAGCGTGTCAAAATCTGTGAGCAATTTGTCTTCGGCATAAACTTGCTGAGACAAATCAAGGAAATAGTTTTTAAATCCAAATAAATCTCTGTAAACTAATGTTTTATTGAAATTTTTATGCGTGAAAAAATCTTCTTCATTTATCAATTCATTGCCCTGAATTTGAAATTTTACTAAATCTTCAAGCGTTTTTTTGTAATAATCTTTCACCTTGGGTGAATGCTCCAATACACTGTTTAGCAAAGTTTTATCGCCTAAATCTTCTTGTAAATAATAAAATTCTTGGTCAAAAAAATGAATTTTCGGCACATTTATAGGAATTTGTATAAGTTTTTTGGCTAAATTCACAAAGCACTGATTTTCATGTGCGTCTTTGTTTTTAACTAAGATTAAAGTTTCAAATTTTCCTTGGTCAAAAAACACACGAAAATAAGTTCTGCCTGAGCCGCCCGCATTCATAGGAACGATGTCGCGAACCTGCCCAAATGTTTTGATTTTTGCTATAATTTCTGCCGAAAGTGGCAAATCTTGCATCATGATAAAAATTTGATTTTAAACGATATTTGATGTGATTTCTAATTGTGCTGTAGACACTTTTCGTTGCTTGTTAAAGGTATCGAAATAGAAATCAAGTCGCCCAAGATATAAGCCGGCCCATCCCACTTGGTTCACAATCGTTGGTTTTCCAGCTTTGTTAAGGATTTCGGTAGGGTGGGGGAGGAAGGTGTGTGTGTGCCCGCCAATGATTAAATCAATGTCTTGAGTTTTTGCAGCAAGTTCACAATCAGAGATTTTAGGTGTGTCATATTTGTAGCCAATATGTGAAAGACAAATGATCATATCGCATTTTTTATCTTTCAAGGTTCGCGTCATTTCTTGCGAGATTTCGATGGGGTCGAGATATTTGGTTTCTAAATAATTTTCTTTGCTGATGAGCCCTACAGGGTCTATTCCTAAACCGAAAATTCCAATTTTTATTCCGCCTTTATCTATAATTTTGTATTTTTTAGTTTTTCCGTCTAAAATCGTGTTGGTGAAATCGTAGTTTGAACAAATGAAATCAAAATTTGCATGTTTTAGTTGTTTATCAAACCCAGCCAATCCATTGTCAAAATCGTGATTTCCCATGGTTGAAGCTTCGTAGCTCATTTTAGACATGAGTTTAAACTCTAATTCGCCTCCAAAAAAGTTGAAGTATGGTGTTCCTTGGAAAATGTCGCCCGCATCTAGCAATAAAACATTGGGCTCCTCTTTTCTGATTTTATCTATTAATGCTGCACGGCGTGCAAAACCACCTTTGTTGGAATATTTTGGATTTTCCGAAGTTTCAAATGGTTCGATTCTACTATGTTGATCATTGGTGTGTAGTATGGTGATTTTTTTTGTATTAGACTTTGCCCACGCAGGAATGCTTGGTAAAAGTGCAAGTGCGGTGGCGGCTGATGTCGTTGCTAAAAATTTTCTTCTTGAAAGCATGGTCAATAGATTTTAGGGTAAATATCTTGGATTGTTATTGATTTGTAAAGTGTCGTTTGCCTTAAATTCCTGAATGAAAATATCACGAAGTTTTTCGTTGGTCTTTACGATTTCTTCGGGCTGAGTTAAGAAAGTCATGCCATCGCCACCTTTTTGCAAATAATCGTTGGTAATCACCCAGTAAGACTTATTCACATCAAATTTGCGATTGTTGCCAAGTATAATGTTTAAATCTGGGCCATCAAGCGAAAAGCTTAAACCAGCAATTGGGTGTCCTTTTTTACGGTGTTCTTTAAGGTAATCAATCATTTTTATAAAATCCTTGCCATTGAGTTTTACCACCACGGCTTCGTTTTCAAATGGCATTAGCTCAAAAATACTGCGTACCGAGATGTTTCCAGGTGCAAAAGTTCTGCGGATTCCCCCTGCGTTGAGCAAAGCTACATCAATATGGTGATGATATTTTTTTTGAAAAATTTTATTCCCCGCTTCAAGCAATTGATCGGCAAGGAGATTGCTCAAATTTGCATTCATTCCTTTGTTTAACTCATAAGGATTGTAGGTGAGCACCTGGTCCATCTCTTGGTCAAGTTGTTTTTTGTAGGGGGCAATTATTTCGGTAAGCTCAGGGCTTGTGGCATATTCTGCTGTAATGTTGATTTCTTGTTGTGAAACTTCGGGCTGTTTGTAAAGTTGCTTTTGGCAAGCGGTAAACGCGAGAAGACTAGCCAATGAAATCACTGAAAATGTGCATTTTTTCATATTTGTAATTTTCTTGTTTACAAAATTGAAAAAAATATTTGTAATAAAGGCTTTTTTCATGGCTAAAAAATGTAAAGATTTCAGAAATTAAATCAGGAATGATTTTCAATTACATTCTATTGTACACTTGATATATTTTAAAATTTAGCATTATAACATTCTTTATTTTGTTGTTTTTTTATTTAGAATAAATTTAAATATACCATTTTTAACTTATAATAGTTCTAAATTTTAAAAAAGATAATAAGGTATTTAATTCGCAATGTGTTGATTTTTAGATAAATTGTTTCAAAACATATATATCCTTGATTTTTAGGCAGCCTTAAACACTGAAAAATATCATTGTTAGAGAATTTTATGGAGCTTATTTTCGCGAAAAATAATGCAAAAGTTATGAACGATAATCATAATTCAGATCACAAAAAGAGACGCTTTAGTATATTGCCGTCAAAAAAGTGGCAAGTTCCCGCCATCATATCTTTTGGATCTTTACTGGGGCTAGGTTTTTACACTTTGCATTTTAGTAAAGCTACATCCTATCTTTCAGATGATCCTAAGGCATGTATCAATTGCCATGTGATGACGCCTGAGTATATGACTTGGGCAAAGAGTTCGCATCGTAGGGTAGCTTCATGTAATGATTGCCATGTGCCTCATAATAATATTTTTGCTAAATATTTCTTTAAGGCAAAAGATGGGCTTTATCACTCTTATGTCTTTACAACTCGCACAGAACCACAGGTGATAAGGGCTAAGGAAGCCTCTATAAATGTGATTCAACAAAATTGTATCAGATGCCATGAAAATCAAGTGACAGATGCTAAAACAGCAAGTACTGTGCAGCATCATGTAGAAAATAGAACATCACGCACTTGTTGGGAGTGCCACGAGCAAGTTCCGCATGGTAATGTAAAAAGTTTATCATCTGTGGGGTATTTGATTGAACCCACTACAGATGTGACCAATGAAAACGAACAAATTGTTCCAGAATGGTTACAGAAAAATGTGCAAGAGCAAGAAAAAAATAAGTCTAAAAAACAAGAAAATAAATAATTAAAATGAAAAATTGGTTCTTTTTTATCGTAACGATTGTGGCTGTTTTCTTTTTAGGTCTTTTGATTTCTAACATCACCGACCGAAAAGCAGAAGCAAAGTATGCTTATCAGCCGAAAGTAAAGATTGCAGAAGACCATATTGAACCACGAGACTCAATATGGGGGCTAAATTATCCAAGACAGTATCAATCTTATCAGCAAACAGCTGATACTACCTACAGATCTCCTTATTACTCTAGTGGAAAAAGAGATGTTTTGAAAGATGATCCATCTTTAGTAGTTCTTTGGGCAGGATATGCATTCTCTAAAGACTACACTCAGCCAAGAGGTCACTTTTATGCAATTGATGACATTAGAGAAACGCTAAGAACAGGTGCACCTATGAAACCAGGAGATGGGCCGATGCCGTCTACTTGCTGGACATGTAAAAGTCCAGATGTGCCTAGACTTATGCAAGAAATGGGAGTTGCTCAATTTTATAGTAAGAAATGGGGAGATTTAGGTTCTCAGGTAGTTAATAGAATTGGTTGTGCAGATTGCCACGACCCAAAAACTATGAACTTAACAATCACTCGTCCTGCGTTGGTAGAAGCATTCAATGCTATGGGACAAGATGTTAAAACCCAATCTCATCAAGAAATGAGAAACCTTGTGTGTGCACAATGTCATGTGGAATACTATTTCGATAAAAATAAAGTAGAAGGAGCTCAATACCTAACTTTCCCTTGGCATAATGGTAAAACAGTAGAAGGGGCAGAAAGATATTATGATTCAATCAACTTCTACGACTGGGAACACCCATTATCAAAAGCTAAAATGTTGAAAGCACAGCACCCAGATTACGAAATCTTTAAACAAGGTGTTCACGCAAAAAGAGGCGTTTCTTGTGCAGACTGCCACATGCCTTACAAATCAGAAGGAGGTCAGAAGTTTACAGATCACCACATAGGATCTCCATTACAAAATCCAGAAAATTCATGCTTTGTATGTCACAGAGAGAGCGAGAAGAATTTGGTGGCTGATGTATACGAAAGACAAACTAAAATCAAAGAATCTACAAGATATTTGGCTAAAGAATTGGCAAAAGCACATATCGAGGCTAAAAAAGCTTGGGATTTAGGAGCTACCGAAGCACAGATGAAAGATATCTTACTTGGATTAAGACACGCTCAATGGAGATGGGATTACTCAGTAGCATCTCACGGGGCAGCATTCCACGCACCAGTTGAGGTAGCAAGAATCGCAAGTAGCGGTATCCAAGAAGTAGCACAAACTAGATTGAAACTTTCTAGATTGTTATCACAATTAGGATGGAACAAACCAGTAGAGTTCCCTAACTTAGATAGCAAAGCAGAACTTCAAAAATACATAGGTCTTGATATGCCAAAATTGAAAGAAGATAAAGAAAAATTCTTGAAAGAAATTGTTCCTCAATGGTTGCAACAAGCCAAACAAAGAGAAGCAAAATATGGCGTACAGCAAGTATCTATGGCTAAATAATACAACATTTAATTAGAATTTTAAAGACTATCCTTTGTGTAAAACATTGGGATAGTCTTTTTTACTGAATAAATATTTGTAAAATTAAAGCATGAAAAAAATCTTTCAATTTTTAGTTTCAACCAAGGTTTCGATGGTGTTGCTTTTCATTTTTGCTGTGGCAATGGCTGTGGCAACTTTTGTGGAAAATGACTATGGAACGCAAGTTGCACGCGCTCAAGTGTATGAAGCTTGGTGGTTTGAACTCTTAATGCTTTGGCTTTCAATTAATTTTATTTTTCATATAAAAAAATACAAGCTCCTGAGCAAGAAAAAATTAGTGATAGGGCTCTTTCATATAGCTTTTGTAATCATTATTCTAGGAGCAGCAATCACAAGATTTTTTGGCACAGAAGGGAACATGTCTGTCCGCGAAGGGCAGGCAGTAAATTATTTCCTTTCTGCCGAAAAATATGCCCAAATCAAATTTGAGGATCAATTAGATTTGGCTTTAGTAAACATTATTCCTTATAGTTTTTCTGGAATCGATAAATCTTTAGAACTAAACAACGAAAAATTTAATTTTAAAGTTGTAAAATACTTTAAAGCGGCAATCCCAGAATTAAAAGAAGGGAAAGATACTATTATGGAAATGGCTATTTCCAGAGGGCAGGGGAGAGAGGATTTGCATGTTGTAAATCGAGCAGAAATCCCATTGCCAAATGCCAAAAAATTAAGCTTTAACTATAAAAATCCTTCGGCTTTTATTCAAATTTTTAAAGAAAACAGGGCTTGGAAAATTAAGTCTAAAGAAAAGTTGTCTATCGTGGAAATGATGACACAAAAAATGTCGGTTTTGCCTGCCGATACAGTTTCAAACTTGATGTATAATGCACTATACCAATGGGGAGACGCGACATTTTTGGTGAAAGATATTGCCGAGAATAAACAACAGTCTTACTCCGAAGCACCGCAAAATTTAGAAGAATTTTACCCGAAAATGGTGGAGGTGGAAATCACAGATGCCTATGGGAAAAATATAGCAAAATCATATTTTCCGTTTACAAACAAGGCACCCGAATGGAAATCCTTTCAATACAAAGGGAAAACTTATCAATACACATTTGGCTCAGAAAAGAAATTCTTGCCATTTGCTTTAAAATTAAACAAATTTGAGATAGAACGCTACCCAGGAAGCCAAAGTCCGTCGGGGTATGCGAGTGATGTGCAAGTGCTTGACAAGGAAGAGGATAAGGATTTTGAGTTTAAAATCTATATGAACCATGTTTTGGATTATCGAGGCTATCGTTTTTACCAATCATCGTATGATGCCGATGAACAAGGGACACTACTTTCTGTGAACAAAGACCGATTGGAACGCTAGTGACTTATGCAGGCTATGCACTTTTATTTATTTGTATGATTCTCACTTTATTTGCCAAGGCGAGCCGTTTTTCAATTTTAAATAAAAGATTGAGTAAGATTAAAAAATCCATTAATTTAATTTTGGTTTTTACATTGGGAATGGTAGCGATGCATGCACAAGATTTTGAAAGTAGCATTACGTCTCAAGAAAAAGCCAATGAGTATGGGCGTCTAGTGGTGCAAGATTTAGATGGGCGAATGAAACCGCTTACCACTTTGGCCTACGAGATTTCGCGTAAGTTAAATGGCAAGACTAATATTGCAATAAGCACAGCCGATAAGACTTATAAACTCTCGCCAGAGCAGTTTTTATTAGCCATTCAAATTAATCCGAAATTATACAGCCAAATTCCGATTTTTAAAGTAGATAATGAAAAATTGGGCGGATTACTCAAAAAAATGAACTTGCCCGTTCAGAAATATTATGCGTTTGATGATTTAATCGATGAAAAGGGCGCCTATCTGCTGCACGATGAGGTGGAGCGAATTAACCGCCTTAAAGCCTCAGATAGAAACGATGCTGATAAGGAATTGCTCAAACTTGATGAGCGTTTTAACATCTTTTATGGCGTCGTTATGGGAGATTTTCTGCGCTTATTCCCCAATAAAAATGCGCAGAATAATGAGTGGTTCACCGCAAAGCAATCACAAAAAGATTTTACACCAGAGGACGCCACCTTTGTCCAGAACATAGGCAAATATTACCTTACAGCCCTTTCTAAGGGCAATGCGCAAGCGTTTCAGCCTGAAAATTATAAGGAGGCAGACGAGAGCCTGCTCTACATCTCTGCCTATCAGAAGGAAATAGGCAAGCAAGTATACCCCAGTGAGGAGATGATAAAGGCCGAGATTTTTTACACCAAAGCCAATATTGGGAACTATCTATTTGGCATTTTCATCGCCTTAGGAATGCTCCTTTTGGTAATAAACATTGTACAGCTATTTAGCGCCCAAAAATCGCTAAATAGCATTTTAAAAATAGGTTATATCCTCTCACTCATAGGCTTTTTAGTCTTCACCTTTGATTTAGGGCTGCGCTGGTACATTGCCAAGCACCCCCCATGGAGCGATGGCTTTGAGATGATGCTCTTTGTCTCGTGGGGCGTATTGCTTTTTGGTTTATTATTTAGCCAAAAATCCTCATTTGCTTTGCCTGTGGGGCTCTTATTCTCTGGGGTATTGCTATTTGTGAGCTTTTTAGATTGGCTCAATCCAGAAATCACAAATCTCAAGCCCGTGTTGCACTCCTATTGGCTTAAAATCCATGTTGCAGTCATTGTGGGGAGCTATGCACCGTTAGCCCTTTCAGCGGTGCTGGCGTTGCTCTCGCTACTTTTAATCATCTTTAAGCCAAAAGCGCCAAGCAAAAGGTGGTGGGGTGCGATGCAGGAAATGTCCATAGTGAATGAAATGTCGCTTACCATAGGGCTATTTTTGCTCACCATAGGTACTTTCTTGGGCGGAATTTGGGCGAATGAAAGCTGGGGGCGCTATTGGGCTTGGGACCCCAAGGAGACTTGGGCGCTCATCTCCATCATGGTATATGCCATTGTATTACACCTGCGTTTAATTCCAAAATTGGGCAGTGCTCTGCTCTACAACTTATGCAGTATGTGGGCATTTGCAAGCATTATTATGACCTCTTACGGGGTAAACTATTACCTCAGCGGGCTACATTCTTATGCCAAAGGAGACCCCGTGCCTGTACCAGTTTGGGTCTATTGGGCAGTAATTATATTTGGTGCAATCAGCCTTTGGGCAGCAATTAAATTTAATCGATTAAGTAAAAGTGAACAGAAAAAACTGAGATAGAATATTTAAAATTAAATTAGTATGAAAAAATCAAAACTATCATTAGCCATTTTTATGGTAGCAGGAATGTCATTTGCACAATTGAGCATTGACGCTAATTTGAAAACCCGCTTTGAGTATCGCCACGGCCAGTCAGAGCTATTTGAGAAAGGCGCAGAGCCAGCAAGCTTTGTCTCTCAGCGCACAAGGCTAGGCGTAAACTACAAAAAAGATTTCCTAGAACTACAAGCCAGCCTACAAAATGTAAGCGTGTGGGGCGATGCTGGGCAACCTGGCGCCTCTGATGGCGTGGGCATTTATGAAGCGTGGGCTAAACTAAATATGGGCGAGAATTTCAGCCTAAAACTCGGGCGCCAGCCTATCTCGTATGACGACCAAAGAATCCTAGGCGCACTCGATTGGGCGCAAACAGGCCGCACTCACGATGCTGCCATCTTAAAGTATGACCAAAATGGCGTAAGCGCCGATGCAGGTTTTGCCTACAACCAAACTAAGGAAAATAAAACTGGAAACTTCTATGATTTAAACAAAGCCTTTTCCTACAAAACAATGCAGTACCTCCACCTCTCCAAGCAGTGGAGCGGAACCACAGCAAGCCTCCTTTTTATGAACAACTCATTCCAAGAGGGCACCCCCGCACAGGATAAAATCTATGCCCGCCAAACATTCGGTGGATACCTTAAATCAAACCTCTCCCCAGCCTTTAATCTTGCAGGGAGCTTCTACTACCAAACTGGCGATGCCCTCTACGATGTAGCCCTCTCTGCCTACCAAGCAAGATTAGAGCTAAACTACACCCAGCCCGCCTACCAATTCGGTTTAGGCGCCGAGATGCTAAGCGGTACCAGCCACGATGAGCGCGGAAAATCGCACACCTTCGTCCCACTATATGGCACCAATCACGGGTTTAATGGCTTTATGGATTACTTCTATGTCGGGAACTACGCCACCGCTAGCAGCCCAGGGCTGAACGATTTCTACGGAAAAGCCCAGTTCAATGTAGGCGGCGATGCCAAAATCCTTGTGCAGCCACATGTCTTTTTTGCCAATGCCGATATAGCATCTGATAAAGATAAATACCTCGGTACAGAGGTGGACCTTGTGTATTCCAACACGATTTCCAAAAATGTGAAGTTAAATGTGGGCTACTCCCATATGTTTGCCACCGAGAGTATGGAATATGCTAAGCTAGGCCGCGGCTCCCACGATGAGAACAACAATTGGGCTTGGGTGCAACTTTACATCACCCCGAATTTGTTTAAAAGCAAATAAGCGCCCCAGCATTCCCTCCTTGAACGAGCCTTGTAGAGGGTAGCAGCCACTTTATAGAGATAGAGAAGTCAGCTTCTTTATCTCTTTTTTTTATAAATCTATGTGTAGAAGAATTATCTTCATGTGTAGAGGCGTTATCTTCACGTGTAGAGGGATTATCTTCACGTGTAGAGGAATTATCTTCATGTGTAGAGGGATTATCTTCACGTGTAGAGGAATTATCTTCATGTGTAGAGGAATTATCTTCACGTGTAGAGAAATTATCTTCATGTGTAGAGGGATTATCTTCACATAAAAAAAGCGCTTAACTTCCTAAGAAATTAAGCGCCCAAGTACTAATCAATATGGAAACTATTTTAATACAATGGCCGTGCGGCTGGGTAAGTAAATTTTGAGCTCCTGGTGAGGGGTTGGGTATTTGATTTGGGTGTTTAATCGGTTAAACCCGCCAAATCTTTCATCATCGGTGCATAATTCCACCTCCAAATCCTTTTGGGCAGGCAGGTGAATGGTGAAATCGCTAAAACTTTCCTTTCCGAAGTTAAAGATGAAGACGCGCCCGCCTTTGGTGAAGGCTAAAATGCCGTTGTGGTTGTCTTCATAGATTTTAAACTCATCGTTGGCGCTTAGCATAGCGGATTCTTTTAAGAAATGCACCATTTCGCCATCGAAGCGGTTTAGGAATTTATATTTGAGGTGGTCGGTCTCTGCTAGCGACCATTGGCGTTTGGCATAGGCATAAGACCACCCGTTCCCCTCGCGCGGGAAGTCAATCCACTCGGGGTGCCCAAATTCATTGCCCATAAAATTCATATAGCCCTCGCCACCTAGTGCGGCGGTGATTAGGCGAATCATTTTGTGTAGGGCGATGCCGCGGTCTATCACGAGGCTTTGGGTAAAGACGCTCATACTTTCGTACATTTCTTTGTCCATAAGCCAAAACGCGATGGTTTTGTCTCCCACGAGGGCTTGGTCGTGGCTTTCGGCGTAGGCGATGCTTTTTTCGGTGCGGCGTCTATCGGTGAGGCGCCAGTATAGCTCGCCCATACTCCATTGCTCGTCGGTCTTGGTTTCAAGCGTTTCGAACCAATAGTCTGGAATGCCCATCGCGAGGCGATAATCGAAGCCTAAGCCGCCTTCGCTCACGGGGCGGCAGGCGCCTGGCATACCGCTCATATCCTCGCAAATGCTGATGAGCCCTGGTTTTAAATCGTGGATTAATTCGTTGGCTAATTGGAGGTAAATGATAGCGTCGTTATTCGTGTCTTGAAAGTATTTGCTGTAATGGTCAAAGTTTACATGCCCAAAATGGTGATAGAGCATGCTGGTAACGCCATCAAAGCGGAATCCATCAAAATGGAATTTCTGAATCCAATATTTAAGGTTGGAGACAAGGAAGCGCTTCACCTCTATTTTGGCGTAATCAAATAGGCGAGAGTCCCAGTCTGGGTGCCAGCCGTTGAAGTAGAGTTCTGTCCCGTCTAATTCGGCTAAGCCTTCATCACGGTTTTTCACGGCGTGGCTATGCACCACATCTAGAATCACGGCAAGCCCATTTTGGTGAGCGGTGTCAATCAAATTTTTCAGTTCATCGGGGGGTCCATATCGCGAGGAGGGGGCAAAGAAGTTGGCCACTTGGTAGCCAAAGGAGCCGTAGTAGGGGTGCTCTTGAATGGCCATCAACTGAATTACATTGTAGCCCAATTTTTTGATTTTAGGAATCATAAACTCGGTGAACTCCTTGAAGCTTCCCACTTTTTCATCTTCCGTGGCCATACCTATATGCGCCTCGTAAATTAAGGGGTTTTTAATGCTTGAAATGTCGAAATCTGCATCATTCCACTCGTAGGTATCTTTGCCAGCAAAAGCGCCATCAAAGGTTTTATCATCATTCTGAACCGTTTGCGTGATATAGGCAGGGATTCTGTCAAGTGCGCCATTATCGGCAATTATATGCATTTTAATTTTGGAGCCAGGGAGGAGCTTCTCGGCGTATTCGCTATCGGGTAGAAAGATTTCCCAAGTGCCAAAATTTCCTCTCCTTAGAGGAGTCGCGGAGCGGTCCCAGCCATTAAAATCTCCAATTAAAAAAACTTGATGAGCATTGGGCAGCCAATCTCTGAACCACCAGCCTTTTCGCTTTTCGTCATAATTAAATCCAAAAAACTCGTGCGCAGTGGCAAATCGGTCGAGCGAGCCAAAGTTTCTCTCAATATATTCCTTCGTATTCTCGTACCACTCAATGCGGTTGATGATTTGTGATTCAAAATCTCTTAAACTAGGATCTTGCTCAATGAGTTTTAGTTGATGCATCTTCGCTTATGTTTTTACAAAAATAGAAGATTTAAGCATTACAGCAATACGGAAATTAAAAAAAATGAAATAATATTTATCACATTCTGTGAAAAAGAGTCTATTTGTTCCGAAATGTTTTTATACCTTCGTAGCTGCGAATAATTTGTTTTATAACATTTTATGACGTGTTAAGGGGCGTGTAGTACTTTTGTGTAATCAGGCTTTGGTGATTGAAAAATTTAGATAAAATTTTTAAAAAATAAAGCTCAGCGTTCCTTTTTTTAGCTATGCTAAGCGGTAGGCCTCCCAAATTTTGATGCACTCTATGGCAGCCCTCACATCATGCACGCGCAAGATTTTGGCATTGTTTTCAAGTGCAAGCATATTCAGAGCGGTGGTTCCGTTTTGGCTCTCTTGTACAGGGATGCCGAGTAATTTATAAATCATTGATTTTCTCGAAATGCCCGTGAGAATAGGATATTTACCAAACAATAAATCCTTTTGCTGGCGGAGCAATTCATAATTTTGGTGTAGCTTTTTGGCAAAACCATAGCCAGGGTCTATAATTATATCATTGATGCCGAGCCGCTTTAATTCAAATATTTTTTGGCTAAAGTATAATTGCACTTCTTCAAAAATATTGTCGTACTCGGTATTTTGAGTCATTGTTTGAGGTGTGCCCCGCATGTGCATTAATATATAAGGTACTTTGAGCTGAGCCACGGTTTCAAACATTTTGTCATCTATCGCACCGCCCGAAATGTCGTTCACAATGCTCGCGCCCGCTTGGATGCTTGCCTTGGCAACTTTAGCCCAAAAAGTGTCTACAGAAATAATGATATCGGGGAAATTTTCAACCAATTTTTCAATCACGGGCAATATGCGTTGTAGCTCGGTCTCGGCATCTAGGAAGGTAGAGTCGGAGCGAGTGGATTGTCCGCCAATGTCGATAATGCTTGCGCCTTGTTCCAGCATTTCTTCGGTGTGTCGCAGTGCCACATCTAGCTGATTGAATCTTCCGCCATCGGAAAAAGAATCGGGGGTAATGTTTAAGATTCCCATCACGCGTGGCGAATCCAGCGAGAGCAATTTTCCGTTACAATTAATCGTCATTGTTTTGAAATATTTGGTTTAAAAAACTTATTTTTGTAGGCTAAGATAGTAATTTAAAGCCATTGGTTATGGCTAATGTGCAAAAAAAATTAAATCAAACTTTTAAGTATGGAAAAAACTTTACAGCAATATGACCAAGCGTTTGCGATGTGCCGAAATTTATTTGAAAAGAAATTAGAGGATTATGGTGCGTCATGGCGAATTTTGCGTATGGCATCGGTCACAGACCAGATTTTTATCAAAGCCAATCGCATTAGAAATATCCAAGAAACCACTGAGCGTAAGGTAAATGAAAGCGAAGAAAGCGAATTTATTGCTATTGTAAATTATTCCATCATTGCATTGATTCAACTGAGCAAAGGTGCTGTGGTGCAGCCCGATATGTCGGCAGAGGAAGCCATGGTTTTGTATGACCAATACGCTCGCGAAGCCCGAGATTTAATGGAACGCAAAAATCATGATTATGGCGAAGTGTGGCGCGATATGCGCATTTCATCTATCACCGATTTGATTTTGCAAAAAATCCTGCGCGTGAAACAAATCGAAGACAATCAAGGGAAAACCGTGGTGTCCGAAGGTTTGGACGCCAATTATCTCGATATGCTGAATTACGCTATTTTTTCACTCATTAAATTAAACGAAAAAGCATGAGAATTTTAACCCAAATTGTTCGCATTTTTGTAGGAATTTTATTCATCATTTCAGGTTTAGTTAAAACTGTAGATCCCATAGGTTTTAGCTATAAATTAGAGGAATATTTCTCGCCCGATGTGTTCAATATTCCATTTTTGAAAGATTTGGCGTTGCCACTATCCATCTTTTTTGTCATTTTCGAAGTGATGCTTGGGGTGTTGTTGCTTCTAGGTGTTTGGAAGAAATTTACACTTTGGAGCTTGTGGCTTTTAATCGTATTCTTCACCTTTTTAACCTTTTATTCTGCCTATTTCAATAAAGTTACGGATTGTGGCTGCTTTGGCGACGCGCTGAAATTAGAGCCTTGGCAATCGTTTTACAAAGATTTAGTCCTTTTGGTATTAAGCACCTTTTTATTATTTAACCAAAAATACATCAAACGCTTTATCGCTCAGCCATTTTCGTATGTCATTGGTCTGATTTGGCTTGTGGCGTGTGGTTTCATTGCCTATTGGGGCGTGGCACATTTGCCGCTAGTAGATTTCAGAGCTTATGCCGTGGGCAAGAGCATTCCTGAGGGAATGAAATCCGCTGAAGAATTAGGCTTAAAGCCCCCGATCATTATGCTTAAATATGAATTAGAAAACCGTGTAACACACCAAAAAATCAAGGTGGACGAAGAAAAATATTTAGCAGATAAGCATTATTGGGAAGAAGGCTCTTCGTGGGATTTGATTTCAACCCGAGAAATTGTCAAAGAAAAAGGATATACACCACCAATTCACGATTTTATGATTGATTGTGGCACAGAAGGCGACATGACCGATGTGTATTTGTCTGAGCCAAAGGTGGTAATGGTCATAACCTCGTTGCCGTCGAGAGCGAGCGAAAAAGGTTTGGCTAAAATCGCTGAATGGGTGCAAGCCCTAAAAGCTGAAAATCCTGATATCAAGATTTTGAATGTTTCTTCTCAAAACTTAAACATTGGCGGTGTAAATTCTTGCTTAATGGATGCCACAACGCTCAAAACCATGATTCGTAGCAATCCAGGCGTGGTATTCCTAAACAAAGGAACGGTAACGGCTAAATTTGCTTGGCGCGATTTGCCGAAAATTAAAAATGTAAATGCTAATTTCTAACGGGTGGCAAGGTTCATAATCAGTAAAATACTCTATGGTTTGCTCACATTGTGGGGGGTAGTTACGGTGATATTTTTGCTCTTCAATGTAATGCAGGGCGACCCCGCGCGTATGATGCTTGACCAGAACGAAGACCCTGTGCAATTGGCAGCGATTCGCCATAATTTGGGCTACGACCAACCAAAATTTAAGCAGTATCTATACTATTTAAATGATTTATCGCCTATTTCGATCAATAGCAGAGATAAAGAAGATTTTACTTATTATTCTAAAGCTAAATATGGCGGAAAGGTGCTTTTTTCTACACAGAATTATGATGTGGTGCTGAAATATCCTTATTTGCGAAAATCCTATCAAAAACAAGGGAAACCCGTTGCCAAAATCATTGCCGAAACCTTGCCCAATACACTCATTTTAGCCATTTCTGCAATTGTGATTGCATTTATTTTAGGAATTGTTTTGGGAATTATTTCTGCGGTGATCAAAGATACTTGGGTTGATAAATTTTTGCTCGTAATCACTTCAATCGGTATGAGTGTGCCGTCGTTTTTTGCCGCGATAATTATGGCATATATTTTTGCGTATCTCTTGGTAGATTACACGCATCTGAACATGACGGGGAGTTTATACGAAGTCGATGATTACGGCACGGGGAAATATTTAGACTTAAAGAATTTAATTTTGCCTGCTATCACCTTAGGGATTCGTCCGCTAGCAGTGATTACGCAGCTCACGCGCAACTCTTTGCTCGATGTGATGAGTCAAGATTACATCAGAACCGCATTTTCCAAAGGATTGAGCAAAAAGCAAGTGATTCTAAAACACGCATTAAAAAATGCACTAAATCCCGTAATTACCGCCACATCGGGCTGGTTTGCCGGAATGCTTGCGGGCGCCGTGTTTGTAGAGTTCATTTTCGGGTGGAACGGTATGGGCAAGGAAATTGTAAACGCCTTAAACACACTCGACCAGCCCGTGATTATGGGCGCCGTGCTGGTGATAGCCCTATCCTTTATCCTCATCAACATTTTAGTCGATATCCTCTATGGCGTGTTAGACCCAAGAGTGAGAAAATAGGAATTTGAGTGTTTTTTTGATTGAAATTTGGAATTAGTTCCTAACCAAAAAAATACAAAAAAAACCCGAATATTCGGGTTTTTTTGCTTTGAAAATCATATGATTAGATTAAATCTTTCATTTTAAATTCTTCTCCGCTGTAGCGATCAAAGCAGTCTTTCAAAATTTGCTCCGCTTCTTCTTTGGTTCCCCAGCCTTGCACATCTACTTTCTTTTTTTCTAAATCTTTATACACTTGGAAGAAATGTTCTATCTCGCTTTTCATATGCGGGTTAAGGTCGTCTAGAGTTTCTAGGTTACTCCAAACAGGGTCGCCCACAGGCACACAGATTAATTTTTCGTCTGGGCCTTTCTCATCTTGCATGTGGAATACACCAATGGTTTTTACTTCAATTAAACATCCAGGGAAAGTAGGCTCTGTTACCAATACCAAAACATCTAGCGGGTCTTGGTCAAGGGCAAGCGTATTAGGAACAAATCCATAATCAGCAGGGTAGTGCATGGAGGAGAAAATAGTTCTGTCCAAGCGGATTCTGTTCCATTTTTTGTCTAATTCATATTTGTTTCGGCTTCCTTTAGGAATCTCGATTAATACATCGAATGTTTTCATAGTCTTTATATGATTTAAATAATATCGCAAATTAATCATTATTTGGAAAAGCAACAAAATTAAATTCTAAAAATTTAACTTCTACATTCAAAACACAAATGCAACGCTTAAATAATTTAAATACAAAAGCGTATGCAAAGAGAAGAAATCAGACCCTTTTTGGTAGTACAGAAGTTTGTGCCTATTCCAGCAAAGTATTTAGAACCAAGACAATACATATATGAGTATGGTATTGTAGTACAGGTATTAAAACAAGAAAATAATGTTGAAGTGTTGTTTTCTGGTCGTTCGTGGATATCTTTTGATAATAACCATATGTTATATCATCGTGTGGTTGTAAAGAGAGAAGAAACCGATTTTATTGATTTAAAAAAAGAAAGCCGATAGGCTTTTGAGTGGGCTCGTCTCAAGTATCGGTAAAATCTAACGGCAAAAATCCCTGTAAATGCGACAATATCAAGAGGTTAATAATTATTATTTGTGTGAAAAGGTTCAGCTTAGACCTACTAGTCTATTGCATTATAGTTATGTGATGGATTTACGAAATTACGAAGTAGGCTATGCTCCTACCTTGCGTCAAAATCTAAACAAGGAAAAAACAGAATTAGATGAGTTAAACGCACTAGATGATATTTCGGAATTTGGTACAATCACTAAATATGCTGAAAAGTACGAGGAGCTATACACACAAAAGCAAGTAGATGTTTATAATCAGAAAGGGCATGTGTTGAAAGATTTGGGTACATTATCAGAAACTCAAGTAAGAAATATAAAGAAGTATGCGATATTATTTGCTGACGCAACGAAATCAAATAAAGACAAATATTTGTCTTTTGTAACCTTGACCTTGCCCAGTGCGCAAATACACCATGATAGAGTGTTGCGTAAAATACTGGCTAAATATCTTGATCATTTAAAAAAGGTCTATGGTTTAAAAAATTATCTCTGGAAAGCGGAGACGCAGAAGAATGGAAATATTCATTTTCATGTGTTGATTGATACTCAAATTCCTCGCGGGGATATTCAGCGGATATGGAACCAGTATATAAATAAATATGGTTATGTAGATAGATATTCTGAAAAGATGAACCGTTTAACGGCTAAACAATATCTAGAAAAGTATTCAAAAAATTATAAATCAGAAAAAGACTGCATACTAGCCTATCAGCGCAACAAAAAAATAGGATGGACAAATCCCCCAAGTACTAAAATTGAAACGCCAAAGAGTAAACGAAATATAGTTGCCTATGTGGTGAAATATCTATTAAAGCAAGAGGAGAATAAACGCCCAATAATTGGTGCGGTGTGGGGAGCGAGCAATAAGGTTAAAAAGCTGAATTATTTAAGTTTTGAAGTGAGTACCTATATGGAAGAATTAAACCATTTGCGTGAAAAATTGGAGTATGTGCCTACGGCAATACAATATGTTGAATTGTATAAGGGGAAAGTATATCAGATGATCCGCAAGGGATACAAGCGATTAAACGAGCATTTAAAAATTTACCAAAAGGCTATAAAAAACCTACTGAATACTGATGTAAATATGAGTTTAGATAAATCAATGCAATTAATTTATGAAAAACAATACACAGAACTTGCAAATAATTAGCGTCAAGGAATTAGCTTGTTATTTAGGCGTGAGTTATTCCACTGCCAAAATGATTAGAAAGGATATATTAAAACACTATAAAAAGAAGTATTTAACGCTCAAGCTGGTTAAATTATATTTTGACTGAAAAGGGTTTAAAATGGACAAAATTGGCTAAAAAGGGCTGAAAATGGCTTAAATGGGAAAGGTGTTTTTGCAGGCTCAATATTTTTGTTTTAGAAATTTAAAATAATAGATAAAAATGAAACAGAGTTTAAGTAAAGCAACCGAGGTACTGGAGATTAGAGAGAGTGCCGCTGGTTTGATTTTTAAGAGTGGCGCTCGTTCTGCTGTTTTTTTGCAGGCGGTGGATATTGAGGTTTTTTTAGTGGATGAGACTTTTACGAAGAAGGTGCTTGTTCCGAAGATGAGCGTTAAGCTATTTACAGAATTGTTGGGCGTGCATTTCATCAAATTGCAAACAACAATTGATAGCGACAAAGTAGCGGTAATTCCTTTTTCTAAATCTGGAAGTTTGCCACTTGATGACAAAACTTACATTGAGTTCCATGTATCGGGTGGACAAGCACAGAATGTAACTGCAGAAACATTTGAGGCTATTGGAAGTGCAGAGCCTATTTATGTTCAGCAGGTGAAACTTGACCAAAACATTAGTGTAAAGGATGTCGATGTATTAGCATTTGATTATTTGGTAGCTGAGAAAACACCAAATGAATTACAAGTTATCAATGCACAGGGCAAAACAAGGATTTCGCAACTACAACTTGATTATGCAAAAAATGCAAGGATTGATGAGTTATCGAAATTACCTGCATTAGATTTAACAGGCTTGTACACTTTGGCGGTGTATAAAAATGTTGGTGAAGAATTTACATTCTATTTGTTAGACGCAAAATAATATTGAAATGATAGGAGCAATAACAGCGGTAAGTAGTTTAATTGGAAGTGTGGGGGGCGGTAACGCCTCCGGCTCCTCTCTTGGTCAATTTGGAGGAAAGATAGTAGGCGGTGTATTAAGTAAGATAACTGGCGGTTTAGATAGTGTACTTGCAAACGGCTTTGATTTGCATTGTTGGGGCTCGAGCTGGTCGCCTAGTAGAGCGATGAAAGAAGGAACCACAATCGTTGAATGGATTATTGAGCAATCTGGATTTACTAAGGTAGCCAGTGCTGACAATTTTAATAAGGCGTTACTTTATTTAAAAGTTTGTGCAAGTGGTTTCCCATGGGGTAAAGATTGTACTAGAAAAGGTACCGAGGCACTAGCTGCAATGATAACAGAGGCATATGGTAGAATGCTGAAAGAGTATCAGACTAAGTTTGCCTATGTGGGGGATAAAGAGTATCCTGCGGGGACAGATGTTCATTTAGATTTTCCGTTTAAGGACACTTCAAGAGGTGATGCCGTGAGTAAGGAGGTTTTGCGAGTGCCGTTCTTCAGAGAAAAAACAGATGCTGAAAGACAAGCAGATAGCCAAGCAGGTTCATCGGATTATAGACCTACTGATGATGAAACACTTAAAACTGGCATGCCTTCAGAAGGTGCACAACCAGCAGTGACAGAGGGGAAAGTTTATGGCAAAGCTACTGGACATGTGAGAAGTGGGGATAATACTCTGTTGTATTTATTACTCGGAGGTGTAACGATTTATTTATTAACCAAGAAAAAATAATTTTTAAAAACAAAATAAAATGAAACAAGTAATAACAAAAATTGATAGTTTTTTATTGAAACCATTGAGCGGTAATGGTGCAGGGACAAGTATTGGAACCGTTTTGGTGCTGGCACTAGGTGCGGTTATTGTGTCTGTGTACATGGGCTGGATAAAAGTTAAGAGTTTCGGCAGACGCCGTGGCTGGTAGTTGTTTAATTAAAAAAAAAAGTATAGAAATGGCGTATAATAATGGATATAATAACGGTTGGGGTGGAAATCCCAACCCTAATTTTAACCGAGGTTATAACCGCGGTTATAATAATCAGAGACAACCTAAAAAACATTCTGGGGCGAGAGCTGGACAGGGCAAGAATGGAAAGTTTTATGTTACCGCTTGGAATTACTCTAAGCAAAGGGGCATGGTGACTGTAAAGGCATTTGAAAACTCGCGTTCTGTGCGCTCGGAGTCTCAAACAGGGAATAGATTTCTGATGATGATGTTTGAGGTGTTTTATAAAAACACAGGAGCAAAGGTATTGGAGCTAGCTAATTATAATGTGAATACAGGAAAGGTGTATTTACAAAAAGTTGGCATGGTAATTAGTACCAAAGCGCCGAATGGTGGGTATTTTGGACAAATTAAAACTAGATAGTTATGTTTAAAAATATTAGAAGTTTGATGAAAAGTATTCCGACATTGTTGAAATATGTGCAATGTGCAAAAATTTGCTTGCACCATGCGTATGAGGCAAAAAAAGAGATAGATACGCTTTTTGATGATGTGGAGGGTAATGAACCTGAGTATCTTCAGAATGAGGATCCAGATAAGGAGCATTTGTGGTAATTTGATTTGTTGAGATGAGGATGTTAAGTAGTGTTGTAATGGCGGTTATATACATTGGAATGATTATGCTTTCTGATGTCTTAAAGGACCAAATAAAAGAAACATTTAAGTAATGAAGTTTTTAAGTGATTTAACAAATGTATTAAAGCTATTGGGGGTTGCTCTGGTAGCTTTAATCATATGGATGGCATTTAAGGGTTTTCAGAAAACTGTGCTTTTGGGTAAAGACGGCATACCTGATAAAATTTCGGAGGCTTTTAGACAAAAGACATCTAAAGAGCAATTTCGTATTTATTTAGATTATTGGGCGGTGCGTGCTAAATGGTTCTTTTTTGGAAGTTATCCAAGCCTAAGTGATGAGCAGGTAAAGCATTTAAGAAATGAAAACAAGAATTTAGGAAGTTTTGTAGGTCGGTTCTTCCAGGAACAACAGAAATTGTTGGAAAAATACGACCTAAAGAAAGAACAAAGATACCAACATTAATGAGAAAAAATAGAGATAAAAAAATGACATATTTACAAGCAATTGCCCTGCTAGCTGGAAGTTGGTGGGCTTATAAAATATCAAAACCAAAGTCTAAAGTGGAATTTGGAGAATTGGAACTAGTGGGGGTGGATATTGTAGAGGATTTAGATTTTGAAAGATATAAAGATGAGCGTTTTAAAATAAAAGGTTTTGATGCTGGTTCAAATTTATTTATCGAAAAAAAAGTATTTCAAAAGGCTTTGTCATTAGTGAAAAGTGGTAAAATGAAAACCAATCACATGGCGGCTATTCTTGCTAATATAATGATAGAATGTCATTATAATGAAGTTTTAGACGAGGAGCCAAGTCGTAAATGGTGGAATGCAAATTATTCTGGTAATTTGACATATACACCTAGAAATTATTTTGGATATAGATATGGTAATTCTTCTAAATCTAGGAATGGAGGGGCAAAAGGTAAAGAATTAGGTAATAAATCTTTTGAAGATGGTTATACATTTAGAGGGCGTGGATTGTGTCAGCTTACTGGTAGGTCTTTGTATGAGAGGTTTTCTAAAGTTAATGGTGTTGATGCTATTTCTAATCCAGATTTAGCGAGGGATTTTGATATGAATTTTAATTATATGGTGTGTGCTTTCATGCATTGGAAAGGGGCGTTGTTTAATGGTTATAATTTAAATAGAGTTATGCCAGGAAATAGTTTAGAGTTTTCTAAGTCTAGAATGATTTTGAATTATGGGGAGTACTTTTCTAAGAAAAATAAAAATCATCTTATCAATTCAAATGGAATGGCGTTTTATAAATTGTTAAATAAATTTTTAGAAGATGACAAAGAGAGATAAGAAAAGGGTAAAAAAAGGGTTATTCATCTTTTTAATAATCTATCTATTATTTAGATTGACCAAGAAGACGAGTATAAAGGAGAAAGTAAGCACAGGAGATAATTCCTTGTTGCCACTGGATACAAATAAATTCAAGGAACCTGTGAGCTTGCCCAAAGTAGAAAAACCAAAGTTTGATAAGGTTTTTGCCAAAGGCGGTTCTGCAGTGAGGAATGAAAAGGCATTTGCTCACAAGGTGGAAGATATGATGAATGCGGAGCGAAGAAAGGGCAAGATACCTGTAAAGTCTGATGTTGTGAAGCAAGTACAGCGAGAGCAGGCACCAGATGTTTCTCCGGCAGAGCCATGTGTGGAGTGTGAGGAAAAGAAAAAGGCTGTGCCTACTCCACCGAAGCCTGTGGAAGTGCCGAAGCCTGTGCCGATTGATGTGCCGAAGTCTTGTAATGTTTTGACGCCTGTGCCTGCGGTGTATGATTTTGGGTGTGGGAATGAGACTGGTGCGCTGTTGATTGAGAAGGCGAATGTTTTGGTGTATGATTACGGGAGCCACCGCCGAATTATTAACCGAAATGGTGATGTGATACGAATTGATGTTCAGGGGCGTAGTGGTGATGATGCTTTGTATTTGAATCATAATGAGTATGTGGATTTGGCGGAGCAGTTTAGGACTTATGATGGTGAGTTTTCTATTAATGAAAGGGGTGTTTTGGTTTAATTAAAGAGATAGAGAGATGACTAATTTTGTAGATAGGAGTAAGATTTATGGTATTTTGGGGTTTACGGGGGCTGTGAGCTTTGAGGAGTTTAAACCGCTTGTGGCGAGTTTGCTGGCTATATTGCTGGATTTTGGGTATAGTTTTTTGAAAAAGAAAATTAAGGATTTAAGAGATAAAAAAGAGGAATAGAGATGTGCCAAAAGTTTTATTTGATTGATAATGCTAAGTTCCGCCGTGAGCTTGTTTGTTTACCTGTTTCAATGATTGATTATGATGCTGAGTGCTACTATCAGGAGTTTAATGGTGGATTGATGACGCCTGCTGCTTTTAAGAAGTGGATACTTGCGGAGTATGGGGGTGATTTGGAGGCTTATGTTTTCTTTTATCGTTTGTTGCCTCTGGATAGTGTTGAGATTAAGGATAGGGTGCCTGCTGTGGCAGAGGTTGTGGAGGAGGCTGTGCCTGTGGTTCCTGCTGTGCCTGTGGCGTCTTGGGAGAAGATTAATGAGTTTTATGGCGGGTTTGAGGTTTGGAAACGCGGTGATGATTATAAGTTTGTGAATAATGTTGAGGGTTTGGCAATTGGTGTTTATAGATATGCTCCGCCTCAGGAGGTTTATGAGAATGAAGTTTGCTATTTAGGCTATGGTCAGGAATTTGAGTATAGTGGTGAAGTGTCTGATTTGATTGTTTGGGACGGTGTTTCAGGTACTGAGCCGAGAGATTTGAATTTTGTTGCTTAACTTTGAGGTGTGGGACATAAGAATGATTATAGTTGCATAGTTTTTGGGCGTTTTGGCGTGTTCAAGATGCAGTATGTGCACGACCTTTATAAGTTTAGCAAGTGGCTGGATGGTTCTAAGTTTCGGGATTGGAAGTATTTTAATGTGTATGACCGCCGAGCTGGGCAGTACTTGGGGAGGTTTTATAAGGGGAGTTTTGTGCCGAGATTTTTGAATTAATTTGTTTTTTTTCATAGAATATTTTTACTAATGGGGTGATGCGTTGTGCGCATTGCCCTTTTTTCTTTTTTATCTTTTTGCTTTGCTGAAAATTGGCATTTATTTTGATGTAAGCGTGTATATTAGTAAAATATTTAGATATATGAAAAAGATGGTTTTAAGTGTGGCACTTGCGTGCGGTGTGTGCGTGGGCTACGGGCAGAGTAAAGAGGCTAAACGGGAGATTAGAAAGTATTATACTGAAAAGCAGATTAAATACATTAAAAAAGAGTTAAAAGAATATATAAGTGATTGTGATGATATTTTGCATTTATCTAACTCTTTAGATGAGAAACTTTTTAAGAATAAAGGGCATTTGATTGCTTATTTTGATTTTTTTATTAATCCACTTTATGATGATTTTTGTACAAAGGGTGAAGTTTATGGATATGGTTTGAAGATAAGTAGATTAATAAATGGTGAGTGATGGCACGGAGATTTAAACATTTAGACTTGCACGATAGAGCGATGATAGAGGCGTATTTAAAGGCTGGTTGGTCTATCTCTAAAATAGCCCGTGAACTGAAAAGGGATAAATCTACGATAAGCCGTGAAGTGAGGAGGAACCGAACGAAAAAAGGAAAATATAAAGCAAAGACTGCACAGACGCTCTATTCTGAAAAGAAAGAGCGTTTTTTGCGTTATAGACGCTTTACAAAAGACATTGAGAAAAGAGTAAAACAATTTTTGTATAAAAGATATTCACCGCTCCAAATAGTAGGCTATTGTAAAAGCCTGGGACTGGAAATGGTATCAGTAGAAAGAATTTATCAATATATAAGATTGGATAAGCTGAAAGGGGGTGATTTGTGGCGGTATTGTAGGCATTCGCTGAAAAGGAGAAAGGTGCGGGTTTCTAAGGTGGTGGGGAAGATAAGGAATAGGGTGAGTATAGAGGAACGCCCGCAGGTGGTGAATGATAGGATGGAGTTTGGACACTGGGAGGGTGATTTAATTGAGGGGAAAAATCATAAGGGTTATTTGCTGACGATTACAGAAAGGGTATCAAGGTTTTTATTTATTAGATATATACCTAATAAAAGTGCAGATGTTGTGGCAAATGCGATGAATGATGTGTTACTTCCTTATAAAAAGGTAGTGAAATCAATTACTGTGGATAATGGGCTGGAGTTTGCAAATCATGAGAATGTGGCAAAGAAATTGCAAGCCCAGATTTATTTTACAGACCCATACTCTAGTTGGCAAAAGGGACAAATTGAGCATATGAACAAACTTATTAGACAGTATGTAAAAAAAGGTTCGGCAATTACAAAAAGTACCGCTAACAAGCTGAAAGCGGTACAAAAAGAGATAAACGACAGACCGTTTAAAGTGTTAAAGTTTTCTAGACCTCGTGAAGTTTTTTTTAATTTTGTGGAAAATGTTGCATTTAGGGGTTGAATGTGCCACTTTTATGCATGGTCAAAATAGTTTTTTAATTGAATGCTTACTTTTGGGGCTAATTGCATGACCATGATATGCGTGCCCCCTTTTATGATGTCAGCATTTTTTATATTTCTTACGGGGAATACAATATCCCTATCGCCGTGCATGTGATGTAGGTTTTTTACGACTAAATCTTTTGGATCCCAACGAATGATTTGATGGATACTCCACTTTAAATAATAAGGATCTCGGTGCGTGAAAAATTCCTTGATTTCAGGCAATCTTCTGTCGTATAACTTTCTAAAAAAAGAATAAGAAAGAAAACTGTCTGAAGTGAAAAACCGCATCGGAATCAATCGATCGGCGTGCAATTTTCCACCCCAGCGCATCAGCGGAGGAAGTTCTTGGCGATTTTTCACAGAGGAGATTAAAATCGTTTTCTTAGGCAAAAGAAAGCGGTTCATTTCCTGCACAATGATTCCGCCAAACGATAGCCCCAGCAGGGCAAAATCCTCGCTAGTATCTATCCCGCGCGCCATTCGCTGAGCATAGTGCGCTAAGCTCTCCCCTCTCTGAGGGGAGAGCCATTCAATGAAAACGGGCTCTATCTCATCGGGGAATTTTAAAAATTTAAACGCCTTTTGGTTGGCACCGAGCCCGCTGATGCAGTAGAGTTTCATAAAATTTGCACTTCCACAATGCCATCTGGATTAAGCATAACTAAATCCACCTCGGTGCATTGATTGATTAAATCTGGATTGTATGGCGTTTGTACTTTGATGTAATTCTCGGTATAGCCGAACATCATTCCGTTTTTGTTTTCCGCTTCCCACACTACTTTTCGGCGTGTCCCTAATTGAGATTGGTAAAATGCAACACGCTTTTTCTCAGAAAGAATTCTAAGCATTTTGTTGCGTTTTTTTCTTTCGTTAATCGGTACTACGCCTTCAAAATCAACGGCTTCTGTATTGTCTCGCTCCGAATAAGTAAAGACATGCAAGTAGCTGATTGGTAGTTGATTCAAGAAATTATAAGTTTCAAGGAAATGCGCTTCGGTCTCCCCTGGGAAGCCCACAATCACATCTACCCCGATGCAACAATGCGGCATAATTTCTTTTATTTTTGCCACGCGCTCTTGGTAAAGCCCTGTCAAGTAGCGGCGTTTCATTTTCTTTAAAATCTCGTCGCTACCCGATTGCAATGGAATATGAAAATGCGGCACAAATCGTTGGCTCGTTGCCGTGTACTCGATTAATTCATTTTTTAATAAATTCGGCTCGATAGATGAAATTCTGATGCGGTGCACATCGGTCTCTTGGTCAAGTCGTTCCACGAGTTCCAAAAAGGTATGATCGTGTTTTTTGTTGCCAAATTCGCCTTTTCCATAATCGCCGATGTTTACTCCCGTGAGCACAATTTCTTCAATCCCTTTTTCGGCAATTTCTTGTGCATTTTTTAGTACATTTTCCACGCTGTCACTTCGCGAAATTCCACGCGCCAGCGGAATGGTGCAGTAAGTACATTTGTAGTCGCACCCGTCTTGCACTTTTAAGAAAGCACGCGTTCTGTCTCCAATGGAGTAGGCACTTTCGTAAAAATCAGCTTCTTCGATTTCGCAAGAGTGAATTTGCGTGTTTTCCTTATTTAAGCTATCTAAAAAATGTACAATATTAAATTTTTCTTTCGCTCCCAAAACCAAATCTACGCCTTCCATTGCTGCGATTTCTTCTGGTTTTAATTGAGCATAACATCCCACCACAATCACAAAACCTTGCGGATTGGCTTTTTGTGCCATTTTCACCACGCGTTTGCAATCTTTGTCCGCATTTTGCGTTACCGAGCAGGTGTTGATTACATACACATCGGCAGGCTGGTCAAACTCCACTGGCTCATAGCCCCCCTGTTTCAGTGAGCGGGCGATGGTTGAGGTCTCCGAGAAATTAAGTTTACAGCCTAAGGTATAAAAGGCCGCCTTTTTATGTAGATGATTATTTTGTGTCTCGTTCATACTGCAAAAGTAAACATTTTTAGGATAGAAATATTTTGTATTAAATCTTAACACATAAATATTGTTCATTAAAATGAAAAAAGTCTTAAATTAGCCGAGAAATTCAAAATTAATTTCACATGAAAAAATTTTCCACCCTTATTTTTATTATGTTTTTTGCAATGCCTCATGCTCAAAAAAGTATTGATGTGCAAGCTCGCTTTTTAGAAAATACCAAATATGAAGCTACGACTAAATATGAGGTGAGCATGCAGATGCCTGATAGAGAGGAGTTTTTAGATATGAATTTTGCATTCAAAATGGATTTTTTGACAGGTAAGAAATCGGGAAACAAAACGCCTATAGTCATCAAGATGAAAAAGATGGATTTTAAAATCAACGAAAATTTAATTCCGATTTCTTTTAATGATTTGAAGATGTATGGTGCTGTCGAAAATCGATCCAAAATTAGCATTGATTCGATTTCGGGGACTATGATGAATAGAGAAGTGAAAAATCAGCTCAAAAAGACATTTGACCAAATGAAACAATACGATTTCTCTGGAAAAATCAAAGTGGGAGAATCCAAAACTCTATCCATTCCAATTAACATGGATGGAGATGAAGTGGTGGCTAAAATGGTTTACACGCTAGAGCGTATCGAAAACGATCATGGAATTTTTAATTTCAAAGGGGAAATTCCAGAATATATAAGCCAACAGGGCTTAAAAACAAGTATAGACCTAGAAGGGAAACTTTTCTATGATATTAAAAACTTTTTCTACGACAGAAACAATATCAATATGAAAATGAAAATGACAAAAGGATCAAAAATCATCAACGCATTAGGAGAATTTAGTATAAGGATTAATATCGTTAAAGAATAAAAAAACGATTTTTAGCTATTTTTTAATTCCATTTTTAGAAAAGATTACCAAGAATATCTATGCCAGAACTGGATTTTGAATCTGGAATAATTCTTTATATACAAAAAGCAGCCTTTAAACCTTAATGAATGCATTGCTAAATTGAATTAAAAAATCACCAAACAAAAATCATGGGCATACGGCTGATTGAAATCCTAATAAAATATGTATATTAGCCTAATTGTAATTAAAATTTAATGAAAAAGGCTATTTTGGTATCAAGCCTCATGAGTGTTTCAGCACTAGCGATGGCTCAGAAAAAATTAAGTTCAAAACCCAATGTCGTAATCATTTATGCTGATGATTTGGGGATCAACGATTTGTCTTGTTATGGGGCTAAAGAAATCAAAACGCCAAACATAGATAAATTGGCGCAAAATGGTGTGAGGTTTACCAATGCTTATGCCGCAGCGGCAACCTGTACGCCGAGCCGTTTTTCATTGCTTACAGGCGTTTATCCTTGGAAAAACAAAAATGCCCGAATCTTAGAAGGCGATGCTCCGATGCTTATTCCACAAGACGACCATAATTTGCCAAGCCAATTGCAAAAGGCAGGCTATGTTACGGGCGTAGTGGGAAAATGGCATTTAGGTTTAGGAAATGGCAAAATGGACTGGAACCAAAAAATCACTCCGTCGCCCAACGATATAGGATTTGATTATTCATTCATCACCGCAGCGACCAACGATCGTGTGCCTACTGTTTTTGTAGAAAATCACTCGGTGGTGGGCTTGGAAAAATCAGATCCGCTCAAGGTGAGCTATAAAACCAATTTCCCTGGAGAACCTACGGGAAAAGACAATCCAGAATTGCTGAAATTAAAACCTTCTCAAGGACACAATCAAAGCATTCACAACGGAATCCCACGCATTGGCTACCAAACGGGCGGAAAGAATGCCCGCGACCAATGGGTGGATGAGAACATGGCAGATCTTTTTGTAAAAAAGGCAGAAAACTTTATTTCAGAAAATAAAAATAAACCATTTTTCTTGTACTATGCACTGCACCAGCCACATGTGCCACGCACACCGAATCAGCGTTTTGTGGGGAGTACCAATTTAGGACCAAGAGGAGATGCTGTGGTAGAAGCCGACTGGTGTGTGGGGCAAATTATGGAACAGCTTAAAAAAGAGAATTTGCTAGACAATACTTTAGTAATTTTCAGTAGCGACAATGGTCCTGTGCTTGACGATGGCTACTTTGATGGGGCGGAGGAGACCAAAAATCTTCACCAGCCTTGGGGCAAATACAAAGGTGGGAAATATAGCATGTACAACGCAGGGGCAAATATTCCTTTGATTGTATATTGGAAAGACCAAACCCCGCAAAAGGTGTCTGATGCTTTGCTTTCTCAGATTGATTTACCTGCATCTTTGATGGATTTGGTGGGAATGAAAAATGTAACTTTTGCCGATTCTCAAGATTATTTAAAAACATTTTTGGGCAAATCCAACAAGCACCGCAAATATCTGTTGCACGAGGGAATGCAAGGTAAAATTGCATTGAGACAAGGCAAATGGTCTTACATTCCGCCGTATGATGGACCTAAAATGGTGCCATGGGGAGTAACCATCGAAACAGGAAATGCCGACAAACCACAATTGTACAATTTGTGCCAAGACCCAGGCGAGACCAAAAATATTGCTGAAAAACACGCAAATAAAATTAAGAAATTTGATAATTTAATTAAAGCTTCAATGTAATGATACATTTTAGAAATTGCTTCCTTTTTTGTTTAAATTTTTGTGCAGTTGTGCTTTTCGCACAGCAACCACAAACGGTAGAAGTGTTTAAAAATACACTTGTAAACTTCAGCAACGAGGGCGAAATCCCGAATACGATTCGTTTGCAAAGCGGTCGGCTTTTAATTAAAAAAGTAAAAGCACCCATATTTAAAAAAGGAACAGATGTTTCCATCAAAGTAAAATTGCGTTCCAATGGGGATTCTTGGGACAAGGCGGGCTCTGTTTTTGTTTTAAGCCCTAAAGATCAAAACAATATTTTAAAAATAGCGCAAGGCAAAGCCAAATTCCCAAGAGGCTCTGCACCCGAGGCGGGGTTTAATGGTGTGCTACCTGCAGAAGGCTACAATCCGCCTGTGGAATTGATGCGTTTTATGACGCCTTTTGGTGTAGGACATTTTAGCGACACGATTAAATTCCCCAAAACCAAATTAGGGCGTCCTGTGAGTGTGCCTACTTGGGCAGATTTTGTGGAATGGAATCAAGATATTTCGCAATTGCAATCTTTGTTGATGGGCGAGTTTTATGTCGGTGTTTGGATTGATACTTGGACTAAAGAAGGCTATTTGGTAGACATCAGTTTAAAATATTCAGGAAGGCCTCGCCCGATTAAAAAGGTGCTTCCGCTCGTGAGCACGGTGTATTACATTGATGGACAAAAAATCCCTGATTTCTTTTCAAGACAAACTTTGCAGATGTCTTTTGATTTTCCAAAAGTGAAAAAATCAACTCAACCTGAACTATACTACATCACTTCGGGGCATGGTGGGCATGAAAAAGGCGATGAATTTGTGAAAAAACAAAATACCGTGAGCATAGACCACAAGCCCGTTTTAGATTTTATTCCATGGAGAGATGATTGTGCTTCGTTCAGAAGGTTTAGCCCCACGAGTGGCGTTTGGGTGCAAAAAGACACGGCAAGATTTTACAACGATGCGGGCGGGGTAGAAACTCGCGTGATTGAAGAACGCTTGGCGTCTTCGGATTTGTCTCGCTCTAATTGGTGCCCAGGTTCGCAAGTATTGCCTGAAATTGCCCCAGTTCAATTATCGCAAGGAAAACATGTTTTAGTTATAAAAATACCTGCTACTGCCAATAAGGAAAATCAACAAAATCATTGGATGGTTTCGGCATATTTGGTGTATTAAATAAATTCAATCAAAAAAATGAAAAAAACAATAATTTTATCCCTTGGATTGCTTGGGAATATACTTTTAGCGCAGAAAGCAATCGATTATGTAGACCCGTTTATCGGTACTTCCAATTTTGGTGCAACAAACCCTGGAGCCATTGCGCCACGTGGCATGTTGAGCATTTCGCCGTTTAATGTGGCGTTTGATACCACGGGCATCAAAAATCCTTTAGAAAAAGATAGCCGATGGCTTTCTAATCCATATGTGCACGAAAATACATTTTTCACGGGTTTCACGCATGTGAATTTGAGCGGTGTAGGCTGTCCAGATTTGGGCGTAATCATCGCTATGCCCACCACAGGAGATTTAGAACTAAATCACTTAAAATATGGTAGCACTTACCACGACGAAAAAGCAAAACCTGGCTACTATGCTTTGACATTGGATAAATATAACATCAAGGCAGAAGCCACTGCCGATACAAGAGCGGGCATTACTCGCTATACTTTCCCCGCAGGGCAAGCCAATTTAATCATCAATCTTGGTTTGGGCTTAACCAATGAGCAAGGAGCGGTGATTAAAATGAATAATAATCAGGAATTTCAAGGAATGCGTATGGTGGGCTCGTTTTGCTACAATAATGCAGAAGGGGCATATCCCGTGTATTTTTATGGAAAAGTTTCGATTCCTGCCGAGGAATTTGGTTCGTACAAAGTGGCAGATAACTACCAAGGCGTAGAAGCTCAATGGATGACCTATAACGGACAAACTTTGCTAAAACCTTCGTTCACCAATGAAGTCATAGGCGATAGCATCGGCGGTTTTTTTAGTTATAATTTTAAAAAACCGACACAACTTGAATTAAAGATTGGCGTTTCGTATGTAAGCATTGAAAATGCTAAAGAAAACTTGATGAAAGAAATCGGGCAAAAAGACTTTAATCAAGTGGAGATGCAAACTCAAAACGCTTGGGAAGATAAACTCTCAGTCGCTGAGGTAGAGGGCGGAACTTTAGACCAGAAAAAAATATTTTATACAGGACTATACCACGCGTTGATTCATCCCAATATTTTAAACGACATCAATGGCGAATTTCCTTTACACAAACGCGTGGGCATAAAGAAAACCAATCACCAGCGATATACCGTATTTTCGTTATGGGATACCTACCGCAATTATCATAGCTTATTGTCGCTGTTATATCCACAAGACCAGTTGGATATGGTAAATACAATGCTCGATATTTACGACGAAACTGGCTGGTTGCCAAAATGGGAATTAAACAACACCGAAACCTTTACCATGGTAGGCGATCCTGCCACCGTTGTTTTGGCAGATACTTACATGCGTGGCATCACAGGTTTTGACAAGAAAAAAGCTTATGAAGCCATGCTAAAAGGTGCGACGCAAATGAAAGACAATCCGCTACGCCCAGGGATTGATGATTACTGGAAATATGGTTATGTGAGTTTAAATTCAGGTGTGCCTGGTCCTGTTTCCACCACACAGGAATATAATATTGCAGATTTTGCGATTTCTCAATTTGCAAAAGTGATGGGAGATAAAGAAAATCAAAAGAAATTTGAGGCACAGTTTAAAACTTACCGAAAATTATATAATAAAAAATGGAGCCTTCTAGTACCAAAATACAGAAATGGAGAATGGCTAAAAGGCTTTAATCCAGAAAAAGGAGCCAATTTTGAAGCCAATGAAGGCTATATTGAAGGAAATGCTTATCAATATACATTTATGGTTCCACAAGACATTCGTGGTTTAATAAAACTGATGGGTGGAAACAAAAATTTCGTAAAAAATCTAGATGCCGTGTTCGAAAAAGGACAATTCGATATGGCAAACGAGCCAGATATTGCTTATCCTTATCTATACAACTATATCAAAGGTAGCGAGTGGAAAACCCAAATGCGTGTAAACGATTTACTGAATAAATATTTTACAACACAGCCTGCAGGGCTGCCTGGCAACGACGATACAGGCGTAATGTCTGCCTGGGCGATGATGAGCATGATGGGCTTTTATCCTACCGAACCAGCCGTTGCTAATTATGCACTTACGGCACCTAAGTTTACTAAAATTAAATTACGCTTAAATCCAAAATTCTTTGGAAACGAGGCGGTGGAAATCATCTCCAATGCAAGCCCAGAGAACATTTACATTCAGCAAATTAAAATAGATGGTAAGAAACATAATTCTTACTTCATCACCGATAAAGAATTGAAATCTGCAAAAAAAATAGAATTTATACTGGGAAATCAACCCAAAAAATAAAAAAATATGGAAAAAATACAAGGACTCATCGTTGCACCCTTTACGCCGTTTGACAAAGCTGGCGAGGTGAATTATGACATCATTCCGCAATATGCCGAAATGCTCAGAAAAAATGGGCTAAAAGGCGTTTTTATCAACGGTTCGTCGGGAGAGGGCTATATGCTCACTACCGAGGAGCGCATTCAACTAGCCGAAAAATGGAAAGCATCTGTGCCAGCTGATTTTAAAATCATCGTGCATGTGGGGAGCACTTGCGTGAAAGATAGCAAAAAAATGGCTGAGCATGCGCAAGCCCTAGGCGTGTTTGGGATAGGCTCTATGGCGCCACCGTTTCCAGAAATTGGGCGAGTAGAAGAGTTGATTGCCTATTGCCAAAAAATTACAGAAGGAGCACCCGAATTGCCATTCTACTATTACCACATTCCAGTGTTCAATGGGGCGTATCTGTCTATGGTAGAATTTTTGGAAAAAGCCGACCAAAAGTTACCAAGCCTTGCGGGCATTAAATATACCTACGAAAATATGTACGAGTTTAACCAATGTAAATTTGTACAAAATGGAAAATATGACATGCTCCATGGGCAAGACGAAACGCTCTTGGCAAGTTTGGCAATGAGTAAAACCCAAGGCGGCATTAGTGGCACTGCCAACTATGTGGGTAATGTGCTTGTGGGCGTAATGGAGGCATGGCAAAAAGGAAACTTAGAAAAAGCCCGAATTTTACAAAATTATAATCAAGAAGTCATCAATGTGATTGTAAAATACCGCGGAAACATCGTAGGAGGAAAACGCATCATGAAATTGATGGGCTTAGATTTAGGCGAAAACAGAGTGCCGTTTAGAAATGTTACAGCCGAGGAAGAAGCCGCTTTATTAAAAGATTTAGAAGCTATAGATTTCTTTAATAAATGTAACGAACTTTAATATTTTTTAAAATAAAACAGCAAGCGCGAAACTTTTTCGCGCTTTTTTTGTGATTGAAAAATAGCAGAATTTTAAATTTTTTATTTATTTTTAGTCAAAATTATTTTTCATGGAATCTGGAGTTATTGAACTTTTATTAATTGATTTGATTTTGATGCTATTGCCAGTTGTTTTTTATTTCTTTCCGCCCAAAAAAATGAATTCATTGTATGGGTACAGAACCCTAAAATCTTTTAAAGACCAAAGATCTTGGGATTTTGCACAAAGGTATTCCGCAAAAAGATTGTTGCAGATTTCATTTATAATTATGTTGTTGCAAATAACAATGATACTTTTGGGCGTTGATGCCAATATTGAAAATTCATATTTGTTATTAGTAACATTACTAAGTTAACCCGTAGTGCATTATAAAAAAGGTTGCTCATGTGACGGAAGAATAGTGAATTTTACTGGTTTTCAATTAAATAAAATTACAAGCCGCCTAGGGACAAGTTGCAATTTTATTTTTATCTAAAATTGAAAGGCTCGTTTGCAGCGAAGAAAACGAAAATTTTTCCTTTCTTTGGGAATATTGGCGAAAATGATCTTCCTGATTATCATTCAATATCACAATAAATTAATCTCATTTGGATAATGCACTACGGGTTAAGTTATATAATAGGGCTAATTATTTGTGTAATATCAACAGAAATAGCACTGAAAAAACAGAATTTTTAGATTTTTATTCTGAATTAAAGACTATTTGTCATTCCGAACTTGATTCGGAATCTGTAAATTTCAATAAAGATAAAGCCACACAAAAAAAGCGCGAAAATCAGATTTTCGCGCTTTTTTCATTGATTTTATAAATCTATTGAGAAACCAATTTTTTATGGTTTTTACGATAGAAATAGTAAGAAACTAAACTTAATACCAATGCAATGGCTACACTTATTGGTACCCAAGTAGGGATTGGGATTTTATCTCCCGCGGCGTAGGTGTGCAATCCGCTGAGGTAGTAGTTTACTCCAAAATAAGTCATAATCGGAGAAGCCACCGCCCACAGAGATGCAATATTAAACGCAAAATTTCCTCTAAGTCCAGGCACCAATCGCATGTGTAATACAAAGGCATACACAATGATAGAAATAAACGCCCAAGTCTCTTTTGGGTCCCAGCTCCAGTAGCGCCCCCAGCTCTCATTAGCCCACATTCCGCCGAGGAAGGTGCCCACGGTGAGCAGGAAAATCCCAATGGTGAGCGACATTTCGTTTACAATGCTTAGCTCCTTAATGTTTTTAGATATAATTTTTGAAGACTTTAAACAATATAGGATAAGCGAGAAAATGGCTAAAACCATACTCAGCCCAAAGAAGCCATAGCTAGCAGCAATGATGGCAACATGTATGATGAGCCAGTAGGATTTTAACACAGGGACGAGCGGCGTGATTTGCGGGTCGAGTAGGGAAGACCCGTGAGCAAATCCCATCATAATCACGGCCACGAAGCAGCCCGCAGCAGGCAAAAAGGCGTTGCTGTTTCTGTATAGCATAAGCCCCGCCAAAACGCCTATCCACGAGATGAATACTATGGCTTCATACCCATTTGTCCACGGTGCGTGCCCCGAAATATACCAGCGTAGCCCAAGCCCAATGGCGTGAATTATAAATATAAGCCAAGTAGCAATTAAGGTATAGAGGGTGATTTTTTTAAGAATTTTCTTGTGCGAAAATAAATTCATAAATCCTAAAATCAGGAAGATTAAGCCCAGCACGGCATACACCTTCATTGCGTGGAAGAAGGGTTCAAAATGGTTGTAAAACACTTCAATTTCCACTTTGTTTTGTGGCGGAACGATGTTTTTCCCCCATTTTTGCTGATAGTTGCCTATTTCATCGGCCACGGCATTTACTTTTGCCCAATTGTTATCCTCTTGTGCTTGATTTAGGGAGTTAAAATATTTATTGAAGAAGGCTAGCGCTGTGGTATCAATTTCCATAGTTTCGCCTTGTTTTATCCAGCTTGTCCAAGTGTCGTTAATATCGTTCTGAACGGGTATCATTTTAAGGTAATAGCCTTTTGCCAAATTATCTAGAATGGTAAAGCGTTCAGTTACATTTATAATCTCATTGTCTTGCTTAGTTTTTTCGGAGGGCTTTTTTCTGAAAGCCTCGCCGTAGGCTTTTGCTAGGTAAAACTCCCCTGTGGCCAAGTCCACCATATTCATTAAGGAGGTGTGCTGGGTATCGTCCACTTTCAGTTTTTCATAAAATTCTGGACCAATATTTTTGCTCACCTTGATGATTGGCGCTTTGGCCCACAGCGAAGGGTTTTGCTGCACGGAGAGGAACCACGCTGTGGCAGGCAGCCCATAGAATTCATCAGATTTATACACTTTTCTAAGCAATTCAAGGGCGTGGGTGCTTACGGGCTTAATGCGCCCGCGGTCATCTTGAATTAATAGGTGTTCAAATTTTTTGAGGTGTTCGGGCGAGAAATTAATTTGTTTTACGATGTCTTCACCCTTTTCTATGGTGTTTATATCCTCAGCTTTTAGGGCAAAATCCTCGCCGTCGTGGTTATGCCCATCGTGCTGATGGTGCTGTGCTTCATCGGCTGAATTGGCAATGCTATCCAGTGTTTTAATATGTTGCTCGGCTTCCTGAGCTTTCAGGTTTTGGAGCGAGAGTAGGCTTAAAAAGCCTAGGAGTATATACTTTTTATGACTTAAATTTTTGAGCATTTTAGCAAGATTTATAAAGCGTGAGCCCTTCCAAAAGAGTGTGAGGAACATTCCGAGATAGAGCATAATGTACCCAATGTAGGTGATGATGGTGCCTGGGCGGTCTTGATTGACTGATAGGCGTGTGCCTAATTCATCGGGGTCATACCCTGATTGAAAGAAGCGATACCCGCCGTAGTCCAAGACATTGTTCATATAGATTCTATAATCCTTTTCCGTGCCGCCATCTATCACGGCGATTTCGCTGGCAAAGGAGGAGGGGTTGCGCGAGCCTGGGTAGGTTTCCATTTGGAAATCCTTTAATTTAATTGCAAAAGGAGTATTGATGATTTTGGAGCCATAGCCTGCAGAAATCATAAGCCCATTGATTTGTTTGCGTGCACTCAAGTTGGTATAGCCTTCGCCACCGCGTAAGATGAGCGTGTCTTTTACATTCCCATCTTTATACTCAAGCACTACCACATTGCTGTTTTCTTGGTCTTTATTTTTATCGCCCGCAATAAATTCTAGCGTTCCGCGGTAGGCAGGTTTAGCCAAAACAAAGTTTACAGGCCCAATTTGGTACATGGCACGCAATCTTGTATTTTGTGGTGTATTCACTTCGATTTTTTGAAAACTCTGGGCAAAGGTGGCAGAATCTGTCACAGCCCCCATTTGCTGCCCTTGCATGCTCATGCTCTGCCCCTCAAGTGGCGAATTAATTGTGAGTGCATTTTCGTTTCCAGAGATTTGGATAGTCCCTTCGATAGGGTTGTTAAAGGTAAAGACAGCCCCGCCGATTTCCTTAATCTCACCTTCTTGGATATAATTAGTCTTTCGTCCGCCCTGTCCCACAGTTACGATTTCAATGCTTAATTTGCCCTTGCCCGCAATCACGGTATCTTTGGCATAAGGGATATAGTCCAGTGATTTTACCGAGATGTCTCTATCTTTAAACGAATACCTCTGGCTAAAATTTTGATGCAGGGGGAAGCCCACTTTTTTGCTATTCAAAAAAGTCATTGTATAGGGCGTTTCGTAGGCTAAATGCTGGTCTCCATCAAATATATCGAGCTTCACATAAGTTTTGCTGGATATGATATGGTTCGAGGTTTGCCCCTCACGAATATTCATCATACCCTCCACCGAGAAGAGGTGCGTATACGCCGCCCCGATGAATATTACAATAAAGGCCAAATGGAAGAGCAACACGCTCCACTTGCCCCTGTGCCAGAGGCGATACCTAAAAATATTGGCAATGAAATTAATGATTAAAAGCACCTGCAAAAGGCTGAACCAAGTGCTGTAATATACCAATTGCTTAGCCGCAGGCGTTCCGTAATCATTCTCTATAAAAGTAGCCACCGCCATAGCCACGGCATAGATTAAAAGCATCACCGCCATAGCACGGGTAGATAAAAGAAGTTTCTTTAAAATATCCATTCAAGTAAAATTAAAATCCATTATTTAATCCGAGCATTCAATATTATTGCTCAATCCATTTTAGAATCTCGGCATCCGTAGGCTTCACGCGCGATTCATAGACGCGCGCCACGCTGCCATCTTCATTGATTAGGAATTTCTGAAAATTCCATTTCACTGGTGCATCCATCACCCCGTTTTCGCTCTTTTGGGTTAAAAAACGATAGAGCGGTGCTTGTTCTTTGCCCACCACATTGATTTTCCCCATCATCGGGAAGCTAACATTAAATCGGCTGGTGCAGAATTTCTTAATCTCTGCATTGCTCCCAGGCTCCTGCCCCTTGAAATCATTAGAGGGGAACCCAATGATGGTGAAGTTGTGCTGCTTATACTTTTGGTATAGCTCCTCCAAATCTGCATACTGTGGTGTAAATCCGCACTCGGAGGCGGTATTGACAATCATAATTTTCTGCCCCCTTAAATCTGAGAGTTTAAACTCATTCCCATCAATATCCTGCACCGTAAATTGGTAAATATTCTTCACCTCACTAGGCACGGCGGCTGCTTGCTCCTCGGGCGCCTTAGCCTTTTGCTGGAATTGGCACGCGCTGAACGATATTGCACACGCAAGTAAAAGTATTTTTTTCATTTTAAACTGGTAAAAATTTCGGCTAAAATACAAAAAATATAAAAAACAGACTAAAAGCTCCCTATTCATAACATTTAGGCTGAAAAATAACTTGTGGCGCTTTTTTTACAAGAAAAATGAGGGCTTGGGCAAGGTTTAGGGGCTTTTTTTGCCCGAAAATCGATTTTATGTATGGAATGTTTCTAAATTTTTGTAGCTTTATCGTCCGATTTTTAGGCTTAATTGAATGGTGTGAAAAAAGAAATTCAAAGCAAAGTAATATGAGTGATTATAAATACATTAATCGAGAGATTAGCTGGCTTAAATTTAATGCAAGGGTGTTGCAGGAGGCCAGAGATAAGAGCGTGCCACTGCTAGAACGCCTGCGTTTTTTAGGCATTTACTCGAATAATTTAGATGAGTTTTACAAGGTGCGGTATGCCACGGTGGTGCGTGCTTTGGAGATAGACCAAAAGATTTATTCCAACATCATTAAAGGGCAATCGCTCAAAACCTTGCTCAATGATATCAAGGAGAGCGTGTCGTTGCAGCAACAGACTTATGATGATACTTATGATGAAATCATTCAAGCGCTGGAAAAGGAGAATATATTCTTTATCGATGATACCGAGGTTTCGGGCAAGTATGCGGATTATATTCGCAATTATTATCAAGATAAATTAAGCCACACCATCGCGGTGTACTTGGTACCGCCAGATACTACCAAGATTCCAGAGCTTCGGGAGGGGGCAAATTACCTTGCGGTGAAGATGGTGAAAAACCCAGAGGTGAAATCTGAAACCCGCCGCCTGAGACAAAACTCTAAGGCTTGGGAGGGAATAAGCCCCGAGAATGAGGCCCAGCCCGCGTATACTTATGCCATAGTGGAGGTGCCTACACACCTGTTTTCGCGCTTTGTGGTGCTGCCTAAAATGGACGAGAATCGCCACTATATTATGATGCTTGAAGATGTGATTCGCTATAATTTAAATGAAATCTTTAACATCTTTGATTATGACCATATTGAGGCGCACTCCTTTAAATCCTCCAAAGATGCCGAAATGGATTTGGACCAAGATGTTCAAAAAAGTTTTATGGATAGAATCTCGCGCAGCGTGAAGCGCCGTCGCCGTGGCGAGCCTGTGCGCTTGGTGTATGATAGGGATATGGCACCCGATACCTTGGAATATTTGAAAAAGATACTCCACATTGATTCCTATGATACTATTTCGCCAGGGAGCAAATACCACAACAAGCGCGATTTCATTAAATTCCCCAACTTGGGCAGAACCGATTTAGAGTTTAAGAAAATCAAACCCCTCGTGCCGCCCGCGTTGCAAAATGTGAAAAGCTACATTCGCGCCATTGAGCAGCAAGACCATATGCTCTATGCGCCGTATGTGGATTACTCTGTGTTGCTGAAATTTTTGCGCGAGGCCGCCATAGACCCTCAGGTGAAATCGATTAAAATGACGGTGTACCGCGTGGCAAGCGAGTCCCAAATTATGAGCGCCCTTGTGAACGCCGCTAGAAATGGGAAAAAAGTAACCGCCGTGCTGGAACTGCGCGCTAGATTTGATGAGGCAAATAATGTACACTGGTCTAAAACCTTGCAAGATGAGGGCGTGAAAGTAATCTTTGGGGTAGCAGATTTAAAAGTGCACTCCAAGCTGGGGCTAGTAACCTATGAGCGCGAGGGCGAGGAAAAGAAAATCGCCTTTGTGAGTACGGGGAATTTCCACGAGAAAACGGCAAGGCTCTACACAGATTTCACACTACTCACCTCGCGTAAGGAAATCACAGAGGAGGTGTCTCAGGTGTTTGATTTCTTTGAGTTTAATTATAAAGTGAAGCCTTATAAACACCTCATCGTTTCGCCACACGAAATGCGCCGAAAACTCACTCACTACGTTGATCAAGAAATTGAAAATAAAAAGCAAGGAAAGCCCGCTCAAATCAATATTAAGGCCAATAGCCTCTCCGATAAAAAAATGATAGATAAGCTGTACCAAGCTAGCCAAGCAGGGGTAGAGGTGCGATTGGTAATCCGCGGAATTTGTTGCTTAATCCCAGGCATCCCTGGTATGAGCGAGAATATTAGAGCCATCAGCGTGGTGGATAAGTTTTTGGAGCACCCGCGCATCTATTGGTTTAAAAATGGAGGCGATGACCTAGTTTATATCTCCTCCGCGGATATGATGACGCGTAACATCGATCACCGAGTGGAGGTAGGATGCCCAATCTATGATCCTGAGTTGAAAAAAGAAATAATGGATACCTTTGATTTGAGTTTTAACGACAATGTTAAGGGAAGGATTCAAAACAATACCCAAGATGAAATTTACCAAAGCAATGATTTGCCAGAAAATCGTTCGCAAATAAGTATTTACGAATATTATAAAAAATTGTATGATGAAAATAACTAAACTAGCCGCAATAGATATAGGCTCCAATGCCGTGAGGCTCTTGGTGAGCGCCATTTATGAGGAAGAAGGCCGCGTAACATTTAACAAAACTAGCTTGGTGCGCGTGCCAATTCGCCTAGGGGAAGATGCCTTTGTGAGAGGGGAAGTCTCCAAGGAAAACGAAAAAAGGCTCATTCAAGCAATGACAGCCTATAAGCTCCTGATGGATGTGCACCAAGTGCAAGGATATTGCGCCTTTGCCACTTCCGCTATGCGCGAGGTGAAAAATGGAAAGGAAATTGTGCAAAAAATCAGAGAAAAAGCAGGCGTTAATTTAGAAATCATCGATGGGCAAAAAGAAGGGCAAATCATCTTTGAAACAGAGCTAAAAGAATATATCAATAATAAAAATGCTTACCTATACATAGATGTGGGAGGAGGCAGCACAGAGCTCACAATTTTGGCACACGGCAAAGTGCTAAATACACGCTCATTCAACATCGGAACTGTGCGCTGGCTGAATGGCAAGGTGGATAGCTCCTACTTGACAAGGGAAGTTAAGCCGTGGGTAATGGAGAACTGTAAAAATTTGGGCAATATAGAAATGATAGGCTCAGGCGGAAATATTAACCATATTTTTAAGTATTCAGGCAAGAAAAAATCACTTAGTTTTACTTATCTAAATCAGCAGCGAAAGATACTAAGCGCACTAGATTTTGAGGACCGCTTATCAATTTACAATATGAAGCCCGACCGAGGTGATGTCATCATTCCCGCACTGGAAATTTACACCTCTGTGATGAAATTTGCCAAGGCCAAAAAGATGTATGTGCCTAAAATTGGACTGGCTGATGGTATGGTGCAGTATATGTATCATCACAAGAAATATTAAGTGCAATATATTGGCAGGAATTGTAATTTATCGTACTTTTGAGCCCCTAAATCAAGGGATTTAAACAACTGAATTTAAACTTTAATTAAATCGATTTAAAGGCTTATTTAGCAGTCGTTTAAATTAGAGTTATTAAAGTGGGGAATTAACTGTAAAATCTGAAAATAAATGAACATAAAACAACATATTGCCTCGGCAATTTTAGATACACTAAAAGAAAAATTTCAGCTCTCGCCAGAGAGTGTGGAGGTGCAAGTTACGAGAAAAGAATTCAAGGGAGATTACACGCTAGTGGTGTTTCCGCTGGTGCGTTTGCTAAAAGCCAAGCCAGAGCAAGCGGGTGAAATGATTGGCGATGCCTTGATGCAAAATAATCTTTTTTCAGGCTATAATGTTGTCAAGGGCTTTTTAAATCTTGAGCTATCAGAGGAATTCTTCGCTCAGTATTTGCAGCGCTTAATTCAAGGGGAAGAGGCACCCAAAACTGGGCAAAAATTAATGGTGGAATACTCTTCGCCAAATACCAATAAGCCCCTGCACTTAGGGCATATTAGAAACAATTTACTAGGCTATTCCGTTGCCGAGATTTTAAAGGCTGCGGGCAATGAAGTGATTAAAACACAAATTGTAAATGACCGCGGAATTCACATCTGCAAATCTATGCTAGCGTGGCAAAAATTTGGTAATGGAGAAACCCCCAAAAGTGCGCATACGAAGGGCGACCACTTGGTGGGGAAATACTATGTAGCATTTGACCAAGCATACCGCCAAGAGATGAAAGATTTGGTAGCAAAAGGCGTGAGCGAAGAGGAGGCAAAAAAGACCGCCCCTATATTCCTAGAAGCACAAGAAATGCTCAGAAAGTGGGAGGCTAATGACCCCGAAGTGCGCCAACTTTGGGCTACAATGAACGATTGGGTGTATGAAGGCTTTGACCAAACTTATGAGCGCCTCGGGGTGGATTTTGATGAGGTGCAGCACGAGAGCGAAACCTATTTGCTAGGCAAGGATTTAGTAAATCAAGGATTAGAAAAAGGCGTATTCTTTAAAAAAGAAGATGGCTCAGTTTGGATAGATTTAACTAGCGAGGGATTAGACGAAAAACTAGTTTTGCGCGCCGATGGCACCTCCGTCTACATCACACAAGATTTAGGCACCGCCGTAGAGCGATTTAAAAATTATCACATAGATGGCCTAACCTATGTGGTGGGCAATGAGCAGGATTACCATTTCAAAGTTTTATTCTTAATATTAAAGAAATTAGGCTTTGATTGGGCAGCCCAGCTACACCACCTGTCCTATGGAATGGTAGATTTGCCAGATGGCAAGATGAAATCCCGCGAGGGTACAGTAGTCGATGCAGATGATTTGATGAATGAAATGAAGCAAACAGCCAAAGACATCGCCGCCGAAGCTGGAAAATTGGACGGGCTTACCGAGGCAGAAAAAGAGGAGCTGTATGAAATCATAGGGCTAGGGGCACTTAAATATTTTATCCTAAAAGTAGACCCTAAAAAACGAATTATGTTTAACCCTAAGGAAAGCATTGATTTTAACGGGAACACAGGGCCATTCATCCAATACGCCTATGTGCGAATCCAGTCCGTATTGCGCAAAGAGCAGCCGCAGCCAGTGGATATGAGCGAGTACAAATTCAGTACTATCGAAAAAGATTTGCTTAAAGCCATTAACGAATACCGAGAGGTTGTAAACAAAGCGGCACAAGAGTTAAGCCCCGCATTAGTAGCTAATTATGTATATGATTTGGTAAAGCAATTCAATTCATTCTATCAAAATCATAGCATTCTAAATGCCGATACTGAGTTGCAAAAACAAGTGCGCCTACACTTAGCAGAGCAAGTAGCGGTAAAAATCCAGAAATCCCTCCAATTGCTTGGCATAAAAGTGCCGCAGAGAATGTAAATATTGTTTGCTTAATTTTGATAAATGAAATCGCCTTGACCTCATCAGGGCGATTTTGTTTTAAAGCCTTTTTTAAGCACTCGCACTAGACGGAGCAACGCACTCGCACTAGACGGAGCGACACACTCGTACTAGACGGAGCGACACACTCGCACTAGGCGGAGCGACACACTCGCACTAGGCGGAGCGACACACTCGCACTAGACGGAGCAACACACTCGTACTAGGCGGAGCGGCACACTCGCACTAGACGGAGCAACACACTCGCACTAGGCGGAGCAATACACTCGCGCTAGGCGGAGCGACACACTCGCACTAGGCGGGACGTATCACCCGTATTGTACATAAGAGAAAGCCAATTCCGCAGAGGGAATTGGCTGAGTATTTAGTAAGGAGGGGCTTGCGTTATTTTTAGCGAGGTAAGCCCTTACTTTATTTAGCTTTAAATTCCTTTTAAATAACTTTTCAGCAAAATCTCAATATTCTTATAAGTGGATTGATTTTTCAGCACATCGCGCACAAAAGATAAGTCGCACCATTGAGCTTGGGAGATAGCCTCCTCAGTCTGAGGCGTGGGCGCATCGTTGCCATTGTAGCGCATTTCATACCAGTAGGTGGTTTTAAAAATGGCTCTATCCCGCAGGGGGTACATATGGTAGGTTTTCGGTAATTTTTTAATGATTTCCAATTCAGAGATGCCGCATTCTTCCTCCACCTCGCGCAGAGCGGCCATTCGTTTTCCTTCCTCTTTTTCGATTTTACCCTTGGGCAAATCCCAAGTATTGAGGCGGAAAATCATTAGAATTTCCCCTTTTTGATTAAGCACAATTCCGCCTGCCGCTCTGATGTTTTCAAAACTTGCTTTAAAGTCCTTAAAAGTGTTTTTAGGGTTTTGAGACACTACGCGGAACGCCACTTTCTTCTCGCCCCTTTCAAGCGTGCAGAGGTCGTAAATATGCTGAAAGGCGTTGGGATTTTCAGCCAAGATATTTAAGCAATCAGGCTTTTTGCTTGCTTTTTTAGCGAAAGAAACTTCTACATTATTGATAAAAACTCTGAACATTTTTGTAGCTTTACGATTTTAAGCCATAAAATTAATGAAAAAATGAAATTCGAGAGCAAAAAAATTACTATAAATGAGCCACAAGTGCAAGTTTTTCAAGAATTAGCCCAGCCCGCCAATTACCAAGCCTTGATGCCAGAGAATACACAATTTCATTTATATGAAGATGGGCAAGGCTTTGATTTTCAGTTGAGCGGAATGCCGCGTGTGGGGCTGAGGCTAAAAGAGGCGGGGGCGCCAAATTACATTTTATTTGAGTCGCCCAACGAAAGTTTTAATTATGAAATGAGGCTTGTGTTGGAACCCGTGAGCGATGCCCAAACACAGGTTTATATAGATTTTAGCGGAAAGTTTAACCCGATGATTGAGATGATGGTCAAGCGCCCGTTATCCAATTTTCTTGAAAGATTGATGGATAATTTGGCTCAAAACAAGGGCTAAACGAAATTGAAATAAAATCCGTAATTTTGTAGCCATTTTCAAAGAAATTCAATCTATGTCAGACTTAATAGAGAAACTACAAGGAATACAGCAACGCTTTGATGAAATCGCTGATTTAATTATTCAGCCAGATGTAATCAATGACCACCAGCGCTACGCCAAGCTAAATAAGGAGTACTCAGATTTGCGTGAAATTATACAAGCAAAGGAAGAATATGAAGCGCAATTAAACCTGCTAGCCGAGGCCAATCAAATCATAGAATCAGCCGAGGATAGGGATATGGTGGAGCTAGCCAAGGAGGAAAAAGATAGCGCGCTAGCGGTCATTCCAGAAATAGAGGAGCGCGTGAAGTACCTCTTAATTCCCAAAGACCCAGAAGATGATAAGAATGTAATAGTGGAGCTGCGGGCAGGCACGGGAGGCGATGAAGCCGCGATTTTTGTGGAAGACATTTTCCGAATGTATTCTATGTATTTTAAAAATAAAAATTGGAGCTTTGAAGTCCTAAACGCCACAGAGGGCGGCGTAAAAGGCTACAAAGAATTAGTACTAGAAGTGAGTGGCGACTCTGTATACGGAACTATGAAATTTGAAAGTGGAGTACACCGCGTGCAGCGTGTGCCAGAAACCGAGTCTCAGGGGCGTGTACACACTTCGGCTATCACAGTGGCCGTGTTGCCAGAGGCGGAGGAGGTAGATGTGGAAATTAACCCCGCAGATTTAGAGTACCAAACTGCGCGTTCAAGTGGTGCAGGAGGGCAGAATGTAAACAAGGTAGAAACCAAAGTGCAATTAACACACAAGCCCACAGGAATTATGATTCAGTGCCAAGAGTCCCGCTCACAGCACGCCAACCGTGAGAAGGCTCTACAAATGCTACGCACCAAATTGTATGAAATAGAGCTTGAAAAAATTATGAGCGAGCGCACCGCACAGCGCCGTTCGCTAGTATCTTCGGGCGACCGCTCGGCCAAAATACGCACCTATAATTACCCACAAGGGCGCGTAACCGACCACCGAATCAACAAGTCAATCTACAATCTTGATAACTTTATGAATGGAGATATTCAGGAGATGATAGATTCTCTTAAATTAGCTGAAAATGCCGAAAAAATGAAAGGCGAAGAAGCCATATAAAAAATAATAGAAAATGATAAGCGAGGCGTTTCTTTACTACATATGGAAATTTAAATTGTGGAGTAAAGAAGCGCCTTTGCTATCCACAGAAGGGGAGCAAATTGAGGTAATAGCCCCAGGGGAAAGAAACGAGAATGCAGGCCCAGATTTTACCAATGCAAAACTGAAAATCAACGGAATTTTATGGGTGGGCAATGTGGAAATTCATATAAAATCCTCAGACTGGATTCAGCATAAACACCAGCAAGATGATAATTATCAAAACATTATTTTGCACCTTGTTTTCGAAGATGATTACAGCGCTTCCCTAGGAGCCTTTCCCACATTGGAGCTAAAAAAATATTTGCCGCAAGCCACCATTGAGCGGTATCAAAATTTACAAGAAAATTTTAACTTTATTCCGTGCGAAAAATTCATAGGCACACTAGATTCCTTTTATCTGAAAACTTTTACCGAGCGCCTATTCATCAGCAGATTAGAGCGCAAAGCAGAGCAGCTTAATCAGCGATTGAAGTTTCTAAAAGGCGATTGGGAGGCTCTCTTGTTTGAAGAATTAAGCTATGCATTTGGGCTGAAAATCAATGCGGAACCAATGCAACTTTTAGCAAAATCTTTCCCATTTCAAGTCTTGCGAGCCAATCATAGCCAAGCAGAGGCGCTGCTCCTTGGGCAGGCAGGTTTTTTAGAAACGCCAAACGATGAATATTCCATTTTGTTAAAGAATTCCTATGATTTCATTCGGCATAAGCATCAATTAGCGCCCTTGCCCAATCATTTATTTAAATTCTTGCGATTGCGCCCGCCGAGTTTTCCCACGCTTAGGATAGCTCAATTAGCCGCAATTTATCACCATAGTCCGCAGCTGTTTTCCCGCTTGCAATGGGCAGAAAGTTTGAAAGAATTCTATGCGATTTTTGGAGAATTTTCCACGAGTCAATATTGGGATAATCACTATAAAATAGGGGTAGAAAGTAAGCGAAAAACGGTTAAGAAAATTTCAAAAGCATTGATACACTTAATATTAATCAATGTTTGGTATCCCATTTTCTTTCTTTTTAAGAAAAATCAATCTGATTTTGATATGGAAAAATTCCTAGAAGCTTATAGCAAAATCCCTGCGGAGGAGAATTCTATTTTGTTGAAATTCAAAGAATTAGGCATTTTAGCTAAAAATGCACAAGATAGCCAAGCGCTACTGGAACTGAAAAAAAGTTTTTGCACTCACAAAAAATGCCTATCTTGTAGCATTGGAAATCAAGTTTTAAAATTATGCTAGACGATTTAAGAATCAGAATGGAGGCTCACGGATTTGAGGTAATTTCTCGCATTTCAGATAAGCTCGGAATGCGCGCTACCAAATTGCGATTGCTATTCATCTACCTATCTTTTGCCACGCTGGGCATCACCTTTGTTTTTTATTTAATAATGGCGTTTTTCCTTTGGGTGAAAGATGGCTTTATCAAAAAAAGAAAATCTGTATTTGATTTATAGAAAAACATTAAATTTTGAAAGATTTTTTTCAACACTTTTCAGTCAGTAAGGAGCAGCGAGGAGCTTTCATTGCACTTAGTCTGCTGGTTATTGTGGGGCTTTTGGGGCTTGAATTTATACCTCAATTTTTGCCAGAGGGTAGCGTTTCGCCGCTCCCCGCCGAGGTGCAAAATTATTTAGCCCAAACTGAAAATATTGAGCAAAAAGCGCCCAAAGTTCATTTAGAAAAATTTAACCCGAATGCCTTAGATGCAGCGGGCTTTCAGGAATTAGGCTTTTCAAAAAAGCAGGCGGAAATCATAGTAAAGTACCGTTATTCGCTGGGAGGAAATTTTAGTACGCCAGAGGATTTTGCTAAATGCTTTGTAGTGAGCGAGAAAAAGTTTCAGGAGCTTTTGCCATACATTCAGTTGAGGAAGGTAGCCGTGTCTGCCGAGCTTAAAACGCCCAAGACTTTTAGAGAGCAAAAACGCCCTGAAATTTCAAAGTTTAATCCGAATTCACTAGACCAAAAAGGCTGGGAGAAATTAGGCTTTTCTGAAAAACAGGCGCAAACAATCATTAAGTACCGAGATAAAATCCTTGGCGGAAAGTTTGAAAATTTACAGCAGATAAAGGATTGTTATGTGATAAATGATTTTAAATTTAATCAAATTAAAAACTACATTATTTTACCTCAAAAAGCGGAGGAGAAACACCAAGAAAAGCAGGAAAATTCAAGACTTTACCCTAATGCAATGACTTTAAAAGATTGGTTAAAAATAGGCTTTAATGAGGTAGATGCTAAAAATATTCTTAAATTTCGCAGTTTTATGGGCGGATTTCACTCAGTCGAAGATTTAGAAAAATTGAAGATTAATAATGTGGAACTTTTAACCCAGCTGAAAAATCAATATATTTTAGAATTTGATTGAAAATTTTGAAAAAATGAGAGAAAGAACAGAAGAGCAAAATATCATAGTTGAAGCCATTAGGAGCTTTGCCGAGCAGAGAATTAAACCCAATGTAATGGCGTGGGACGAGGCGCAGCACTTCCCCGTGGATTTATTTAAAGAATTGGGCGAAATGGGCTTGATGGGCATTTTGGTGCCAGAGGAATTAGGCGGCTCGGGCTTAAGTTATGAGGAGTATGTGGATATAATAGATGAGCTTTCGCAGGTAGACCCCTCGATAGGGCTTTCCGTGGCAGCGCATAACTCGCTTTGTACCAATCATATTTTAACCTTTGGGAATGAGGCGCAAAAACAAAAATGGATTCCTAAATTAGCCTCGGGCGAAGTGATAGGAGCGTGGGGGCTTACTGAGCATAACACAGGCTCCGATGCGGGAGGTATGAGTACCACCGCGGTGAGAGAGGGCGACGAATGGATAATTAATGGCGCTAAAAACTTCATTACACACGCCATTTCTGGTGATATTGCGGTGGTTATGACGCGCACAGGCGAGGTGGGCACCTCGGGCAATGCTACGGCCTTTGTCCTCGAAAAAGGAATGCCGGGCTTCACCTCAGGCAAAAAGGAAAATAAATTAGGTATGCGCGCCTCAGAAACAGCAGAATTAATCTTTGATAATGTACGCGTGCCTGATTCTCACCGCTTAGGCAATGTGGGAGATGGATTCCGCCAAGCGCTGGCAATTCTAGATGGTGGGCGAATTTCAATCGCGGCACTGGCGCTGGGGATTGCCAAGGGAGCGTATAAAGCCGCCTTGCAGTATGCTAAGGAACGAAAACAATTTGGGCAGTCCATCGCTAATTTTCAGGCGATTAATTTTAGATTGGCTGAAATGGCGACTAAAATTCACGCCTCGGAATTAATGATTTTAAACGCCTGCGAATTGAAGCAGAAAAATTTAAAAATGACCAAGGAGGGCGCTATGGCTAAGTGGTATGCCTCAGAGTCTTGCGTGGAAATTGCAACTGATGCTGTGCAAATCTTTGGAGGCTATGGGTATTCAAAAGATTTCCCCGTTGAGAAATTTTATAGGGATTCAAAATTATGCACCATAGGCGAAGGCACTACGGAGATTCAAAAATTGGTGATAGGCCGCGAGATTTTAAAATAAATTCCTTGCGAAACACAGAATGTTAAAAAACTAAAATCGTATATTTGCAATATTTAAAAATAGAATTAAAAATATGAAAAAATCAATAATAGCACTTTCAATCGTAGCCCTAGCTTTTTCGTGCAAAGAAAAAAGCCCCGCTACCGCCACAGGTGAAACTACAAAGGTGGAAAATAAGGTAGAGCGCCCTGCGGAAGCCTTCGTTAAAAATGCGCAAGATGAGTATGAATTTGGCTTCAATCTAGAAGAAGGCAAAACTTACCCTTTTAGCCTTACTAATAACGCCACTGTAACCCAGTCCAACGGGAAGCAGAGCCAGACGATAAAGCAAACTTCCACCACGGCATTTGAGTATACTGTGGCGCAGGTAAAGGATAGTACTTATGTGCTAGATGTGAAGTTTATCCGCTTCAAGGAGGAGAATAAAAATGATAAAAAAACCATTAGCTTTGACACCGATGCAGAGAAGCCTACGGATAAATCACTCGCAAGGCAATGGGAATTTAATAAAGCCATTTTAGGCAAAACCTTTAAAATGGAAATCACCCGAAGCGGAAAAGTGATTGATGTAACTAATTTGCTCCCCGTGAGAAACGCAGTGAAGGAAGAGCTTAAAAAAGATTTAAGCCAAGAAGAGCTAGAAGGCCTAGACCAAGTGTTAAGCCAAACGCTAAACATTACAGGAATACAGACGATTTTTGATGAATTAACTTCATTTTACCCTAAAAAAGCTGTGAAATTAGGCGAGAAATGGAGCAAATCCGAAGGTACGGATAAAGCCAAATCTACTATGAACTACACCCTGCAAGCCATAGATAACGGCGTGGTAGACATTAAAATTGATGGTAGCAGCAAAGGTAGCGATTCGCAAACAAGCCCTGAGGGCATAAGCGTGTACCGAAGCTTAGAGGGCAGCGTAGATGGATTGGCTAAATTAGACCAAAAATCAGGCTGGATTTCTTCTGCTGATATTAAGAGAAAGGAAGTAGTGAGAGAGACACAAGAGTATCAAGGACAGAAAATAAACTTCTCCTCAACTACCAATACTCACACTCAAATCAATAATTAAAAAAAGTTTTTGAGGCAATAAAAATGCAAAAGGAAACTGGCTTAAACGCTATTGAGAAAAAGTGTTTGAGTAAGTTTCCTTTCTTTATTATTATTTATTATTAAAATAAATATACATTTAATGAAATGACACCTATCTTAAAACTAGTATTACTCGGCGTAATCGTATATTTTGTTTATGATTATTTTCGGAAAATTACAGGAAGTTCCTCCTCTCGTAGCAGTAGAAAGCAAGACCGAGAGGTGCGTATTTTTAAGACCAAAGAAGTAGAGAAACCGAAATATAATGTAAATGCCGAAACGGTAGATTTTGAAGAAATTGATGAGAATGAAACTAAGTAAAAACCTAATCTTCGGGCTGATTTCTATCCTCGTGATAGCCCTTGTAGCCCTAGCCTATAATATGCCCGTGCTAAGCGGAAACCAAGCCCTCTTGCAGCCCGACATCGTGAATTATAAGGGCAGCGCCCAGAGTATGCACCAGTACCAAGCAGCCACTGGCGAAAAGGTATATTGGAGCGATGCTATGTTTGGCGGAATGCCCACCTACCAAACGGGGGCTAGCTACCCGTATAATATGGTGAAAAAAATAGACCAAGTCCTTCGATTTTTGCCCCGCCCTGCCGACTATATGTTTTTGCTTTTGGCGGGATTTTTTATGCTTGGTTTAGTCCTATTCAGGAATTGGAAATATGCCTTAATGGGCGCATTCCTCTTTGGGCTAGGCACATACTTTGTCATCATCATAGAGGCGGGGCATAACTCTAAGGCACACGCCATTGCCTACTTTGCACCATTAGCCGCAGGCATCATTCTTTTATTTAAGCGAAAATACATTTTAGGGCTTTTGCTCACCACGCTTTTTATGGCGTTGGAGCTGAATGCTAATCACCCACAAATGACCTATTATTTTGGCTTTGTGATGGGGCTTTTCATCATTTTTGAAGCGGTGCAGGCCTTTAAGCAAAAGGAAATCAAAGCATTTGGAATCTCTCTTGGGCTAAGTGCCGTGGCATTATTACTAGCCTTAGGGCTTAATAGCTCTAATTATCTAGCCACCTACGAGTATAGCAAGCTAAGCACGCGGGGCAAAAATAGCGTAACCCTGCTACAAAATGAGCAAAGCAACCACACGGGGCTAGACAAGGACTACATCACCGCGTGGAGCTATGGCAAGCTAGAAACATTAAACCTCTTTATCCCAAACTTTATGGGCGGCGGTTCCACTGAGCCAGAAACTTATAAGGAAAATTTGCAAAAATCCGTTCAGCAGGCAGCGAGCGAGCTAGCGGCACAGTATGCCGCACAGAATCCGCAAGTGAGCTATGAGCAGATTTACCCACAGGCCTTAGCCGCTATGAGCCAAAACATCAGCGCAATACCCACTTATTGGGGCAATCAGCCATTTACCAGTGGTCCAGCTTATCAAGGTGCGGTGGTTGTATTTTTGTTTATTTTGGGCTTATTCTTGGTTAAAGGAAGATACAAATGGTGGCTTTTGAGTGCTACGCTGTTGAGTTTTATCCTTGCTTGGGGCAAAAATTTAATGCCACTCACGGAATTTTTCATTGATTATATCCCGTTTTATGATAAATTCAGAGCCGTATCCTCTATCTTAGTCATTGCCGAGTTCACTATGCCACTGCTTGCCGCTTTGGCCGTGTACCGCTACTTTAAGGATAAAACTTTAAGCCAAGAAACAAAGAAGAAAATCTTGTATTATGCAGGTGGAGGAGTGGTGCTGTTTTTAGCGATTTTGTATGTGGCCGGTGGCAGTATGTTCTCGTTTACATCTGAGATAGATTCACAATTGCCACAAGCCATGGCAAAAGGCATTAAAGCTGATAGAATTGCGATGTTTAAAGCAGATACTTTGCGCACGATTGTCTTTGTTGTGCTCACATTAGGTTTGTTTTTATTGTATCAATTCAAGGCTTTAAAACACAAAGAAATCGTGATTGCGGGTATTGCAATTTTAAGTTTAATTGATGTTTGGGGCGTGGATAAACGATACTTAAACGATGAAAACTTTATTCCTGCACAATGGGTGAAAAATCCGTTTCCTACACAAATGACCGATCGCATGATGCAGGCGGCACAAAGCAATCCGATGGTGATGCAGATTGCATACAAAATCCCGATGAATAATGTTTTAAACCAAATCAAAGAAAACGACAAAGGGCATTATCGTGTGTTTAACCGAGCAGTCAATACATTCAATGATGCCTCGACATCTTATTTCGTCAATGCAATTGGGGGGTACCACGGTGCTAAATTGCAGAATTATCAAAATATCATAGATGTCTATTTTACAAGTGATTCTATCCAGAAAAAACAATTGGGCTTAAGCGCTCATTCGCTTGAAAACATCTTAAATATGCTCAATACGCGCTACATCATAGCAGGCAGCCCGCAGGAGCCGCAGGTGGTGGAAAACCCCAATGCCGCAGGAAATGCTTGGTTTGTGCAGCAAGTAATTAAAGTAAAAGATGACAACGAGTCTATTGTGAAAATTGGACAAATCGACATCAAAAATCAAGCGGTAGTTAATAATTTTTCAGCGAATAAAAATTATTCTTCTGCCAATGCTAATATTGAATTGACAAAGTATTTACCATTTGAAATCCATTATACTAGCGAGAATGCTAATGATGGTTTTGCGGTATTTTCTGAAGTGTTTTATGATCAAGGCTGGCAAGCGAGCATCGACGGAAAAGAAGCACCAATCGTGCAGACTAACTATTTCCTTCGTGGGCTTGAAATTCCTAAAGGTAAACACGAAATTGTTTTCAAATTTGAACCAAAATCCATTCAATTAGGTTCTATAATCACTTTGGCAAGCAATGTGATTTTTGCCTTATTGATTCTGGGTAGCGGTTTCTATTTTTACAAAAGCAGAAAAGAGAAAAATGCTTAAAAATTGAATTTCCCTATACTATAAAAAGTGCGAGATATTTTCCACCTTGCACTTTCTTTATTCTTGATTTTTTTCTACTCTTCGGTTTCAAAATCTTCGGCAAATTCTTGCACTTTTTGCAGTAATTCGTTGTAGGGAAGAAGCCCCGAAGAGTGTTCTAAAACGCTTTGTTCATGAATGAACAAAAGACTCGGTGTGCTACGTATTTTAAACATTTCGGCTAAGCGTGGATTGACCTCTATGTCGACTTTTCCTATTTTTACTTTTTGTGCTAAATCTTGATTTTCTTTAACCAAACGAGTAATCAGCGAGCTCATCACTTGGCATGGCTGGCACCAGCTGGCGTAAAAGTCAAGCACAACGGGCAAATTGCTTTCGGCAATTTCTTGGTTAAAGTTGGCTTCGTTGATTTCGAGGGCTTTGATGCTTTTATTCTTTGAACTAAAAATATTAAATAATCTCATTTTTTATAATAAGTTTAAATCTTCTAAATCTTTTCTCAGTTTTTCTGGCGATGTAAATTGAATGGCGTTGATGTCTTGCGCTTGTGCGGCTTTTACATTGTCCAAATTATCGTCAATAAACAAACATTTTTCAGGTGTTAAGCTATAGCGATTAAGCAAAACTTGGTAAATTTCAGGTTCAGGTTTAATGAGTTTTTCTTCGCCAGAAACTACAATTCCTTTAAAAAGCGAAAAGAAATCATATCGGTTGTAGGCAATGTTAATGGATTCGGCGGACCAATTGGTGAGCCCGTATAAAGGATATTTCTGGTGTAATTCTTTCAGAATTTCTACCGTTCCAGGAATGTCAGATTTCAACATATCTTCCCATTCTCCATAGAATTTAGCGATCATTTCGCTATGTTCAGGAAATTGATTTTGAAGGATTTTTGTGGCTTCGGCAAAACTTCTTCCGCGATCTTGCTCCATATTCCACTCATCGGTACAGACATTGGCGAGAAACCATTCCATTTCTTCCTCCGTGTCGAAGTACTTTTGAAATACATAACGCGGGTTCCAGTCTACCAGAACACCACCGAAATCAAATATAATAGTATCAATATTCATAGTTTAAATTTGGGGTAAAGATAAAAAATAAAGCCGTCTTTTTGCAATGAAAAAAACGACTTTATAAGTGATTTTATATGAGTTTAGACTTAGCCCACGCTACCCTCTAAACTGATTTCAAGTAATTTTTGCGCCTCTACGGCAAATTCCATAGGAAGTTTGTTTAAAACCTCTTTGCTAAATCCGTTTACAATGAGCGCGATGGCTTTTTCTTCATCAATTCCACGCTGATTGCAGTAGAAAATTTGGTCTTCCCCGATTTTAGAAGTCGTGGCTTCGTGCTCAAGTTTAGCCGTGCTGTTTTTGATATCGATATAAGGGAAGGTATGCGCCCCGCACTTATTGCCCATTAGCAGGGAGTCGCACTGAGAGAAGTTTCGTGCGTTTTGTGCATTTTTGGCCACCTTTACCAGTCCGCGGTAGCTATTTTGAGATTTTCCTGCGGAGATTCCTTTGGAGATAATGGTGGATTTAGTGTTTTTCCCAAGGTGAATCATCTTGGTACCTGTATCGGCCTGCTGGTGGTGATTGGTTACAGCAATTGAGTAAAATTCCCCAATTGAGTTGTCGCCTTTTAGTATGCAGCTCGGGTATTTCCAAGTAACGGCAGAGCCTGTTTCTACCTGTGTCCAAGAGACTTTTGCATTCTTTTCAGCAAGGGCTCTTTTGGTTACGAAGTTGTAAATTCCGCCTTTTCCATCTTTATCCCCAGGGAACCAGTTTTGCACGGTGGAGTATTTAATTTCCGCATCATCAAGCGCGATAAGCTCTACCACAGCGGCGTGCAATTGGTTTTCGTCGCGCTGAGGCGCGGTACACCCCTCTAAGTATGAGACATAAGCGCCCTCATCGGCTATCACAAGGGTGCGTTCAAACTGCCCAGTACCCGCCTGATTGATACGGAAGTAGGTGGAAAGCTCCATCGGGCATCGCACGCCTTTGGGGATATAGCAGAAAGAGCCATCGGAGAAAACGGCAGAGTTTAAGGCAGCGTAAAAGTTATCTCCACGCGGAACGACTTTACCCAGATATTTTTTTACTAAATCAGGGTGCTCCTTAATGGCTTCACTCATAGACATAAAGATGATTCCTTTTTCAGCCAAAGTTTCGCTAAAAGTGGTTTTTACAGATACGGAATCTATCACCGCATCTACTGCCACGCCGCTTAATCTTTTCTGCTCTTCAAGCGAAATGCCTAATTTCTCAAAAGTCTTTAAAAGCTCAGGGTCTACCTCGTCAAGCGAGTTGAGCTGTTTCTGTTTTTTAGGTGCGGCATAGTATTGAATGGCTTGGAAGTCAGGTTTTTCATAGTTTACATTAGCCCAGTCAGGCTCTTCCATAGTGAGCCAAATTCGGTAAGCTTCTAGGCGCCATTCGGTCATCCATTCGGGTTCATTTTTTCGTTTGGAAATCTTGCGAATGATGTCTTCATTTAGCCCTTTGGGAAAGTCCTCGTACTCCACATCGGTTGTCCAGCCAAATTTGTACTCTTTGCCTGATTCTAGTTCTTCTCTTAAATCGTCTTCGGTATATTTTGACATGTTTTTTTTGTATTAAATGTTTGTTTTAATCATAGCGAAAAACTTTCGCCACAGCCACAAGTTCTATTCGCATTTGGGTTGTTAAAAACAAAGCCCTTCCCATTTAGCCCGCCAGAATATTCTAGCGTAGTGCCTACAAGGTAGAGGAAGGATTTTTTATCTACCAGAATTTTTGCGCCATTATCTTCAAATAATTTATCGTTTTCAGTCTGCTGTGTATCAAAGCTTAAATTGTAAGACAAGCCAGAGCACCCACCGCTGATTACACCCACGCGCACATAGGCATTATCAAAGGATTTTCCCTCTTCGGAGAGTAGTTGCTCTAATTTGGTTTTAGCTTGTTGAGAAACTTTAATCATGATTTTTGTCAATTATTTTTACAAAAGTACAGATTAATTTAAAACTAGTCTAATTTGTAAGCAATATTCTGATGATACGATGATAAATATTTTTTATAATAAGTACGCGAGGCGATATTATTTATTGATGTAGCCTAATTTTTCGCGCACTTTCTTCAATGTTTCGTTGGCAATCAGGCTGGCTTTTTCTGCACCCTGCATTAGTGCTTCATCAATTTCTGAACGATTGGCTAAAAGTGCATCGAATTTCTCACGAGCCTCTCCGAATTTTTCAGTAATCAGTTCAAAAAGAGCTTGTTTAGCGTGTCCATATCCGTAGCCACCTTTTGTATAATTCTCCTTCATTTCAGCGATTTGGCTCTCGCTAGCCATCGTTTTGTATAGGTTAAAGACATTGCAAGAGTGGTAATCTTTGGGAGCTTCTAGTGGAGTGCTATCCGTTTGGATACTCATAATTTGCTTTCTAAGTTGCTTTGCTGGCAGAAAAACATTGATATAATTATTGCGTGATTTACTCATTTTCTCGCCATCAATCCCAGGGATATACATTGTGGTTTCATTGGTTTTTCCTTCTGGAATTACGAAAGTTTCGCCCATCAGGTGATTAAATCTAGCTGCTACATCGCGCGTAATTTCAAGATGCTGCATTTGGTCTTTGCCCACGGGCACCACATTGGCATCATAGAGCAGAATATCGGCTGCCATCAAAATAGGGTAGGTGAAAAGCCCCCCATTTACATCATCTAGGCGCCCAGCTTTGTCCTTGAAGGAGTGAGCCAAAGTCAATCTCTGGTATGAGAAAAAGTTTAGCAAATACCATGTGAGCTCAGTACATTGTGGTACATCGGATTGGCGGTAAAAGACGGATTTAGAGGTGTCTAAACCTAGTGCAAGCCAAGCGGCAGCAGTTTGGTAAGTGTTTTCTTTCAAAGTCTGAGCATCTTTAATTTGCGTTAAAGAATGCAAGTCTGCAATGAATAAAAAACTTTCATTTTTCTCATCTTTTGCCATCTCAATGGCGGGTAGAATTGCGCCCAAAATATTTCCTAAATGGGGCGTTCCTGTACTTTGTAGGCCGGTTAATACACGCATTTTTATATGTTTTATTAAACAAAAATTGTAGACTCTAGAGAAAAAGATTTTCGTGAGATTTACAATTTTTATTGAAACTTTTTAAGTTATGTAATATATTCGTTTAGATGGCTATTGCTACCACAATTTCGCGAAGTTACGATATCTTTACTTTTTATACAAATTCCTATTTTTAGACCTGTTTCTGACTTTAATTGTAAAAACTTAAATAAATAATATTTAACTGAAAAATAATTTAAAATTTAACTTTTTTGAATCGTTTTGGTCTGAAGTTTGTAACTTAATTATATATCTCTTTAACATTTAAACTTAATTATTTAAATATCTTAAAAAATGTCATGAAAAGTAAATTAGTCATTTCAGTAATCATCGCCACACTTGGGTTGATTATTGCAACATGGGTTTTTGGCGTATCGCTTAAAAACAGAAACGAAAAACAAAACACAATTTCTGTTACAGGACTGGGAACGAAGCAGTTTACCTCTGATTTGATTACATGGTCGGGTAAATTTTCTACCACGGGCATTAACTTAAAAGAAGTCTATGATGCCTTGGCAAAAGACAAATCGGTTATTTACAACTATTTGATTTCTAAAGGGGTGAAATCTGAAGAAATTGTATTTTCTGCAGTAAATATTGAGAAAGAATATGATTATGAAACCAATAGCGATGGTTCGTCTCGCCGAGTATTCACGGGTTATGAATTGACTCAAAGCGTCTCGATTGAAAGCCAAGAGGTGTCTAAAATTGAAAATTTGTCAAGAGATATTACCGAAATTATAAATCAAGGAATTGAATTTACATCGTCTTCGCCTAAATATTTTTATACCAAATTAGCTGAAGTGAAGCAAGATATGATTGCCAACGCGACCAAGGATGCTAAAGAGCGTGCAGAAAAAATTGCAAATAATGCAGGTAGCAAACTTGGGAAACTTAAAAAGGCATCGATGGGAGTGATCCAGATCACAGCACCAAACTCTGATGAAGATTTCTCATACGGCGGAACATTTAATACAGCTTCTAAAGAAAAAGAAGCGAGCATCACTATCCGATTGGAGTATAATGTGGATTAAATGTATTTGGTTATTAACGAAAAAAAAGCTTTTTCCTTGGAGAAAGCTTTTTTGTTTTTACACCCTATAAAATTTAATGAAATGCCTTTTTCTGGAAAATTAAGAGCAATGCGCCCCCTACCGAAATGGCGCTATCTGCCACATTAAACACAGGTGAAAAGAAAACGCCCTCCGTGCCACCAATGATAGGGATTGCATCCGGAATATAGTAGCTAAACAATGGGAAGTAAAGCATATCCACTACACAGCCCTGAAATAGCGGTGCATAGCCCTCAAAATTTAACTGAGATACGCCAGCATACCAGCGGTTCCATTGAAGGAGTTCGGTGTTCCAAGTGGTGCCAGAATCGAACATTATGCCATAAAAAGTGCTATCAATCACATTGCCTAGCGCACCTGCCAAAATGAACGACATAGGTATGGCGAAGTAATTGTTTTTCATATATTTTTTCCACGGTCCTATAGTCACTGCCCAAACGATAGCTCCACACATTACCCAGCGCAAAATCGCTAAAAGAGACTTGCCGAGTGGCCCACCCCAGTTCATGCCATATGCCATGCCAGGGTTCTCCACAAATACGATTTTAAACCAATCAAAAATATCAAAGGCTTCGCTATTGATGCCAAAATGTGTTTTAATGTAGATTTTAGAAACTTGATCTATGATTACGATGATAATCGCAATGATTGCAAACTTTTTCAAATTGTATATAATTAATATAGGTGGCAAATTTAATAAAAAAAACTTAAATATTTCAAGATTTAATTATGATGCTATTGTGATATAATGTGTTTGAAAAATGGGATTTTGTTATATTTTCTAGTCTGAGTATGGAATATAAAAGCCTACGCTGGAAAAGATTATAAATAAAAAGTGTAAAAAAATTTGTAGGGTTAAAAGTTTTTCTTACATTTGCAACCCGATTTTATCCAAAAGTACATAATAATTATTTAAAAATCAAAAAGGTGGATACACTAAGTTATAAGACAATATCAGCAAATAAGCAAACCGCTAACAAAGAGTGGTTGTTGGTAGATGCAGAAGGGCAGTCTCTAGGGCGTTTAGCATCTAAGGTAGCTAAATTACTAAGAGGTAAGCATAAGCCTAATTTTACCCCACACGCAGATTGTGGAGATTATGTAGTAGTAATAAATGCAGATAAAATCAACTTGACCGGAAATAAATGGTCTGATAAAGTTTACCAAAGATATACTGGATTTCCAGGTGGGCAAAGAAGCATTACGGCAAAGCAATTCTTTGCAAAAGATGCTACTGGATTGGTAGAAAAAGCAATTAAAGGTATGCTTCCTAAAAATAAATTAGGTAGAGCAATTCTTAAAAATGTGAAGATTTACGAAGGTGCAGAGCATGAGCAAACTGCACAGCAACCAAGAATAATTGATATAAACGAATTCAAATAAAATATATGGCTATCACTCATAAAATAGGGCGTAGAAAAACATCTGTTGCTAGAGCCTATATCCAAGAAGGAAAGGGAGAAATCACAATCAATGGGCGTGATTTAGAAGCTTATTTTGGTACAGATGTGTTAAGATATAAAGTATTGCAACCTTTCGTGATTACTGAGACTGTAGACCAGTACGATGTAAATGTATTAGTACACGGTGGTGGTATCACTGGGCAAGCTGAGGCTATCAGAATGGCTTTATCTCGTGCACTTTGCGAAGTGAACCAAGAGTTTAGAGCATTGTTGAAACCAGAAGGATTGCTTACTCGTGACCCAAGAATGGTTGAGCGTAAAAAATACGGACAGAAGAAAGCTCGTAAGAGATTCCAATTCTCAAAACGTTAATCAATCCTCTGTTGGGAAAATATATTTTCAGTTTTTTGAAAGAAAAATTAGTTTGCTTAGTCTTTGTACTAGGCAAACTTTTCCTATTTAAATTAATGAATATTTTTCTAAATTCAAACTAAATAATTAATTAAAATAAAAACAAAAGCCGGTTAGTTTAGCATCCAAATGCAGCGGGCGATTGCGATAAAAGTATGACCACCACTGGATTGATTGCTGATTAGCGGAAAGTAAACTAATTAAAACAAATTAAAAAAAATGGCAAAAAAAAGCGTAAAAGAATTGCTAGAAGCTGGTGTTCACTTTGGACACTTAACTAGAAAATGGAATCCTAATATGGCTCCTTATATCTTTATGGAGAAAAATGGAATCCACATTATTGACCTTCACAAAACAGCTGTAAAGTTAGAAGATGCTTGCAAGGCTCTTCAGCAAATGGCTTCTTCTGGAAGAAAAGTTTTATTTGTAGCTACTAAAAAGCAGGCTAAAGACATCGTTTCCAAATATGCCTCAGAAGTGAATATGCCGTACATCACTGAGCGCTGGCCAGGTGGTATGCTTACAAACTTTGTTACCATCCGTAAAGCAGTGAAGAAGATGAACGCCATCGATAAAATGAAAAAAGATGGTACTTTTGAGAGTTTGTCTAAAAAAGAAAGATTACAAGTAGACCGCCAAAGGGCTAAGTTAGAAAAAGATTTGGGCTCTATCGCAGATATGACTCGTATCCCATCAGCTTTATTCGTTGTGGATATTGTAAATGAGCATATTGCAGTTAGAGAGGCTCAAAAATTAAATATTCCTGTATTTGCAATGGTGGATACTAACTCAGACCCTAGAGAGGTGGAATTCCCAATTCCTGCTAATGATGATGCTACTAAATCTATTGAAATCATTATGCAGACTGTTACAGATGCCATCAAGGAGGGATTATCTGTGAGAAAGGCTGAGAAGGAAAAAGCAAAACAAAATAAAGACGGAGATACAGAAACTTCTAACGAAGAAGAATAATTTTTGAGGTTTAATTTAAAAACTTTGAAAATTTATAAATGATAATTTAAGTAGATTCGTAAAACTAAAATTTAAAAATACAAAACAATGGCATATCAAGTAAAAGCTGCTGATGTAAGCAAATTAAGAAATATAACTGGCGCGGGTATGATGGACTGTAAAAAAGCCCTCGTAGAAGCTGAAGGTGATTTTGATAAAGCAATTGAAATCCTTAGAAAAAAAGGACAAAAAGTGGCTGCAAAAAGAGCCGATAGAGAAACTTCTGAAGGCGCTGTTATCGCAGCTACAAATGCAGATAATACCAAAGGGGCAATCATCGCACTAGGCTGTGAAACTGATTTCGTGGCCAAAGGTGAAGGATTCGTGGCTTTGGCTAAAGAGTTTGCTAACCACGCTCTTAATTTCACTTCTAAGGAGGATTTCCTTGCCTCTGAAATTGGTGGAATGACTGTGGCTGATAAATTAACTGAACAAACTGGTGTGATTGGAGAAAAACTAGATATTAAATTCTTTGAAACGCTAGAAGCTCCATTTGTAGGTTCTTATATCCACAACGGAAACAAAATTGCTGCTCTTGTAGGTCTTAGCGAAAGCTTTGATAACGCTGCAGAAGTTGCAAAAAATGTTTCTATGCAAGTAGCTGCTATGAATCCAATTGCATTAGATGAATCTAAAGTAGATCAGGCAGTTATCGACAAAGAAGTAGAAATCGCTAAAGATCAACTAAGACAAGAAGGCAAGCCAGAAGCTATGTTGGATAATATTGCAAAAGGTAAGCTAAATAAATTCTTTAAAGAAACTACCCTTGTAAACCAAGAGTATATTATGGGAGACAAAGTTTCTGTTAAGGATTATGTAAATTCAGAAAAAGCTGGTGTTACAATTGTAGATTTTGTAAGAGTAGCCATTTAATGAGTTATAATAGATTTAGACAAAGAGGCTGAGAATTTTATTTTCAGCCTCTTTTTTTTATTTTTGTTATATGAAAAATTTAGTGGTAATTGTAGGTCCCACAGCCATAGGCAAAACAGCAACTGCCATTGCGCTCGCAAAGCATTTCAACACGGAAATTCTATCTAGCGATAGCCGCCAATTTTATAAGGAAATGCGCATTGGCACAGCCGTGCCAGCAGAGGAAGAGTTATCACAAATTAAGCATCATTTCATTCAGCATTTAAGCATTCATCAGGAGTATTCGGTGGGGGATTTTGAGCGAGAGGCAATAGATTTCATTACTCAATATTTCAAAAAAAAAGACATTTTAATTATGGCTGGTGGCTCTGGCTTATATGAAAAAGCTATTACGCAAGGGCTAGATAATTTTCCAGAAATTCTGCCTAATGTGCGCAAGCAGCTGAATGATGATTTAAATGAAAAGGGCTTAGAGTTTTTGCAAAAAGAATTGAGAAATAGAGATTTAGATTATTTTAAGAGAGTTGATATTCAGAACCCGCATCGTGTAATTAGAGCTTTGGAAGTAATTCGCCACACGGGAGAACCCTATTCGAGTTTTTTGCGCAAAAATGAGACCAAGCGCGATTTTAATATCATTAAAGTAGGACTGACTTTGCCCCGCGAGCAAATTTATGAAAGAATCAATCAGCGCGTGGGTATTATGATTGAGGCGGGATTGCTTGAAGAGGCAAAAGAGCTTTATGCTTTTAGGGGGCTAAATGCCTTAAAAACAGTGGGGTATAGGGAGCTTTTTTCCTGCTTTGAGGGGAAGATTTCCTTAGAATTTGCCATTGAAGAAATTAAAAAAAATACGAGAAGATTTGCCAAAAGACAACTTACTTGGTACCGAAAAGATGAGTGTATAAAGTGGTTTTCCCCTAGCGAAGTTCAAGCGATGGGCGAGTATATAAAGGAGCAAATACGGTGAATTTTTTCTGATAATTAACATATTTTGTAAGTCTTAAAGGTGTGTAAGTGTTTGGTAATTAGATGTTTTTTTAACAGAAGAGATTTTTAGAATTAATTATTTTGATTTTCTTTTTTTTGAAATAGTTTTAAATTTATATATTGCGGAAATAATTAAAATTCTATGTCGAAGAAAAAGTATGAATTAGAGGTGCCGGTACAAGCCTCACCAAGTTTTTTATACAATTATATTTCCACGCCCTCGGGGCTGTCCGAGTGGTTTGCCGATAATGTAAATTCAAGAAGTGATAAGTTCACCTTTATTTGGGACGATTATGAAGAGGTGGCGCATCTAGTTCGCTCAAAATTTGATGAATATGTGCGTTTCCGCTGGGAGCAAGATGAGGATTCTAAGTATTATTTTGAGCTAAAAATTCAGGAAGATGAATTAACGGGAGATGTCTCGTTGATTGTAACGGATTTTGCTGAGGAAGATGAATTGGAGGAGGCCAAAGATTTGTGGTTTAGTCAATTAGAGGATTTGAAACACATCATAGGTTCTTAACCTAAAAGTATAATTATGATTAATTTTAATGGAAATATCATTCAATCAGCAGAGGCTCAGCTAGATTTAAGCAATGATTTTTTTCAAAATGGGCTTATCATTACCGAGAAATTGCTAGTAGCCTCGCATAAAATATTATTTGCAGAGCAGCATTATTTTAATCTAATGGCGGCTATGCGTATGAGCCGAATTGAAATTCCATTGAGCTTTACGCCAGAATTTTTTGAAAATCAAATCAATCAGTTATTAGAGGAATTTGTCCAAGAAAATTTAGGTGTAAGATTTGATATTTTATACCATAAAAATAAAATTAATTTTGTTGTAAGAGCTCAGGAAATCAGTCAATTATATAGATTTGAGGACTATGCGATGGATTTGTACCGCGAATCCTTCGTGTCTAATACTTTTTTTGATAGAATTAATTTTTTAAGCCCTGTGGACCATATTTTAGGCATTTATTGCCAAGAAAATGATTTCTCAGATTTGTTGCTCCAAAACGATAAAAAGGAATTAGCGCGTAGCTTGAAAGGGAGCATTTTTGTCATAAAAGGGACTACAATTTCCACCCCATCCATAGAGGACGGCGCAAAATCAAGCGTATTGCGAAATAAAATTCTAGATACGGCTAAAAAGTTGCCCGAATTCGACGAGGTGCAGGAGGGGGGCGTATTCCCCTTTGCGGTAACCAAGGCAGATGAAGCTTTTGTAGCCATTGATGGGCAAGGAATCGTTTCCTTAAAAGGATTTAAGAAAACAAAGTTTTCAAATGAATATACGCAAAGTATAGTAAATCAATTGTTTGGGATTTGATAAAAAGCGATGGAGCAAGATTTAAGTAATTACAGAAAAAGTTATGAGAAATTTCAGCTGATTGAAAGCGAGGTTTCAGCTAATCCGATGGAGCTTTTTAGAGATTGGTTCTATGTGGCAGATAATGAGGCTAAAATCAGCGAGGCAAATGCGATGAGTGTAGCAACAATTGGGCTAGATGGTTACCCCAAAACGCGTGTAGTATTGCTTAAAAAGTTTACGCACGAGGGGTTCATTTTCTACACAAATTATGATAGCGAAAAGGGGCAGGCCATCGCGGCTGATGATAAAGTATGCTTATCCTTTTTTTGGCCAGTGCTTGAACGCCAAATCATTATAAAGGGAGTGGCAGAAAAGTTGCCTGAAAATTTGTCTGATGGCTATTTTGAATCCCGCCCTAAGCAAAGCCAAATCAGTGCCATAGTGTCTCCTCAGAGCAGCGTGGTGCCTAGTCGTGATTTTTTGGAAAACAAGGTGAAAGAGGTAGAGAGAGACTCTCAATCTGCTGATTTTCAGAGGCCTAAAAACTGGGGAGGATATTTGGTGCGCCCTGTGAGTATTGAGTTTTGGCAGGGTAGAGCCAACCGCCTGCACGATAGGCTCCGCTATACCTTGCAGGAAGATTATGACTGGAAAATTGAAAGATTGGCACCTTAATTTATTTTGGTTTAAAATTTGATATAGAGAGGGAGAACCAAAAATAAATATAAAACTATGAGCGAAGAAAATAAAACGCAAGAGCAAACGACGGAGGAATTTTATATAAAATTAAAAGACGAATTAAATAAAGTAGAAAACTTCCCAGTAGAATTTACCTACAAATTCATTCTCCCTACGGATAATCAAAAAATTGCAGAATTGAAAAAGGTGTTTGACGATGCAAGAGCACAGTTTCAAAACCGCGAATCTAAAAACGGAAAATACACCAGTATCACAGTCGTGATTTATGCTATGGATGCAGACCAAGTAATCCATTATTACAAGAAAGTGGGGGAAATACCAGGGGTAATAATGTTATAATTTTGCCGTACTAGCAGAATAACAAATGTGAAAACTAAGATTTTTTTAGGAAATATGGAGCTAAATTTAGCTCCATATTTTATTTAAAAATCAGCCATAGAGCCACCCACCTCCCTCCGTCTCAATAATAATTTGTAAATTTGCCCCTCAAATTTCTACATGGAAAACGATAGCATTCAAATATACGGAGCACGAGAACACAATCTCAAAAACTTTAATTTAGAAATCCCGCGAGACCAATTAGTAGTATTCACAGGATTGAGTGGCAGCGGAAAATCATCACTCGCTTTCGACACGATTTATGCCGAAGGGCAGCGCCGCTACATTGAAACCTTTTCAGCCTATGCTCGTCAGCTATTAGGTGGAATGGAGCGCCCTGATGTTGATAAAATCGACGGACTGTCTCCTGTGGTGGCGATTGAACAAAAAACGACTTCCAAAAGTCCGCGTTCTACGGTGGGCACAATTACCGAAGTGTATGATTTTTTGCGTTTGCTTTTTGCCCGAGCTTCTACGGCATATTCTTATGTTACGGGCGAGAAAATGGTAAGCTACACCGATGATGAAATTAAGGGGTTACTCAGAGAAAAATACGATAATAAGAAAATTGCGATTTTGGCCCCCGTGGTGAGAACTCGTAAAGGGCATTATCGCGAATTGTTTGAACAAATCGGTAAGCGGGGTTTTGTGCAGGTGCGCGTAGATGGTGAGATTCTTGACATTGAGCCAGGAATGAAGCTAGACCGCTATAAAAATCACGACATTGAAATCGTGGTGGATAAATTATTGCTAAACTCCGAGACCTCCGAAGAGCGCTTACAGTCAAGCCTTGAAACCGCTATGTCCCAAGGCGATAATGTGATGATGGTGTACAATTATGATGATGGCGAAGTGAAATATTATAGTCGCGAAATGATGTGTCCCACCTCGGGAATTTCCTACCCTAAGCCAGAGCCAAATACCTTTTCATTTAATTCGCCAAAAGGCGCTTGCCCCACTTGTAGCGGCTTAGGCACGCTCAAAACCGTATCGCCCAATAGTGTGATTCCAGACCCTAGCCTGAGCCTAAGCAAGGGCGCCATAGCTCCGCTGGAAGATATTAAGCACAAAAAATACTTCAATCAGCAAATAGCATACATTTTAGCAAAGTTTGAAGAAGATGACAAAACGCCTTTTCAAGATTTAAGCGAAGAAACAAAAGATGCTATCTTGTATGGTAGAGTAGAGGAGGTAGAAATTGAGCTTAAAGCATCAAAAGTTAAAAAGAAATTTAGCATAGATTTCGAAGGTGTGATTCCTTATTTGGAGCGAATCATCAATGATAAAGAGAATACAAAAACCTCTGGCGTGGAAAAAAGATATGCCGAGGATACTCCGTGCCCCACTTGTGCAGGCTCCCGCTTGAAAAAGGAATCGCTTTACTTTAAAATAGATGAAAAAAACATTGCCCAAGTATCTGCGATGGATTTAGACACTCTCCACGAGTGGGTTCAATCTTTGCCACAGAGGCTCACCAGTAGCGAAAAAGAAATTGCCAGAGAGATTTTAAAAGAAATCGAAACGCGCATTAGTTTTCTGCTAGATGTAGGACTTAATTATTTAAGCCTTAACCGAAGCTCTAAAAGCCTTTCAGGAGGGGAGGCACAGCGAATCCGCTTGGCAACGCAGATAGGCACACAGCTTGTAAATGTACTCTACATTCTAGATGAGCCCTCAATAGGCTTGCACCCGCGCGATAATCAAAAGCTCATTCATTCACTGGAAAACCTTAGAGATATAGGAAACTCCGTTATCGTAGTGGAACACGACGAGGAGATGATTATGGCGGCAGACTATGTGGTGGACATTGGCCCCTATGCAGGCAAGCGTGGAGGTAGAGTAGTGTGGCAAGGCAAGCCCAGTGATTTAAAAAAGGCTAAAACCCTCACCGCGGATTACATTAATCAGGTTAAGAAAATTGAGATGCGCCAAGAGCCGCGCAAAGGCACAGGCGAATACATTGAGCTAAAAGGAGCAAGTGGTAATAATTTAAAAAATGTAGATATCAAAATTCCGCTGGGCACCCTCACCGTGGTTACAGGAGTTTCAGGCAGTGGAAAATCTACGCTTGTAAATGAAACGCTCTACCGTATTTTAAACCAAAAAATCTATCACGCCATTCAGAAACCATTGCCCTACAAGGAAATCAAGGGCTGGAACTGGTGGACAAGGTTATAGATATAGACCAATCGCCCATAGGGCGCACACCGCGGAGCAATCCAGCGACTTATACAGGGGTGTTTTCAGACATTCGGGCGCTGTTTTCCAATCTGCCAGAGGCAAAAATTAGAGGCTACAAACCTGGTAGATTTTCCTTTAATGTAAAGGGAGGCCGCTGCGAAACCTGCCAAGGTGCAGGGCTACGGCAGATTGAAATGAATTTTTTGCCAGATATTTATGTTCCGTGCGAAACTTGCCACGGCAAGCGCTTCAATCGTGAAACCTTGGAGGTGAGATACAAAGGCAAATCTATTGCCGATGTTTTGAGTATGACGATTGACGAGGCGGTGGCATTCTTTGAGCCAATACCAAAAATCTACCAAAAGGTGAAAATGCTCCAAGAAGTGGGATTGGGATACATAACCCTAGGGCAACAATCTACCACGCTAAGCGGTGGCGAGGCTCAGCGGATCAAACTAGCCACGGAATTGAGCAAAAAACAAACAGGAAAAACGGTATATATATTAGACGAACCTACGACGGGCTTGCATTTTGAGGACATACGAGTTTTGATGAATGTAATACAGCGATTGGTAGATTTAGGCAATACCATCATCATCATAGAGCATAATATTGATGTGATACGAATGGCAGATTACATCATTGATATAGGCCCTGAGGGCGGCGCCAAAGGCGGAACCGTAGTGGCACAAGGCACGCCCAATGAGATAAAAAAATCGAAGAAGAGTATTACAGCACAATTTATATAACCAAGAAGAGAGTTTTTAAGCTCTCTTTTTTTGTTTTAAATATTTTTTATTGTAGTTATTGTGCGTATGTTTTTTATAATTAAAATTACCCGTAGTGCATTATAAAAAAAGGTTGCCCATGAGCCTAAAGAAAAGTAAATTGCATTGGTTACCAATCAAATACAATTATGAGCAACCTAGAGGCAAGTTACAATTTTATTTTGAATAAACTAATAGAAATTTCAGGAACTGAAAATTTCTATTTTAAACCAGTGAAACCAAAATTATCTGATATAGAGCTGATAAGCTTAATTATTTTAGCAGAATTTAAATCTATCGACTCTGAGTACCAGCTTTTTAGAGAGATAAAAGGTTGGGCTATTGAATCTAAAATTGAAAGGAGTGTTTACAACAGAAGAAAACGAAAACTCTTCCCTTTTCTTGAAGAAATTAGGTGCAAAATGGTGAAAAAGTTCAATGATTTTGAAAACTATTTCTTGGTGGACAGCATGCCTTTAGAAGTGTGTAAATTATCCCGCTCTTCCAGAAGCAAAATCTGTAAAGAAAATAGCTTTTCAATGCCAAATAAAGGTTTTTGTGCTTCTCAAAATCTACACTTTTATGGTTACAAGCTACATGCGATCTGTTCTATTGCTGGTGTGTTCCAAAGTTTTGACTTATCTCCCGCCTCCGTTCACGACATTCATTATTTGAAAGACATAAAACTTCAAATTTCTGATTGCGTGTTACTTGGAGACAGGGGCTATCTTTCTCAAACGGTTCAGCTTGACTTGTTCAATGAGGTGAAAATCCAGTTAGAAACCCCTAAAAGAAAAAATCAAAAAGATTACAAACCTCAGTTCTATCCATTCAGAAAGTATAGAAAACGTATAGAAACTTTATTCTCGCAGTTGTGTGACCAATTTATGATACGGCGTAATTATGCCAAATCTTTTGAAGGATTCAAAACAAGAATATTGGCAAAAATTACCTCCTTGACTACTATTCAATATCTCAATAAATTTGTCTTTCATAGTAACATTAACAATTTAAAAATTAACCTCATTCGATAATGCACTACGGGTTAAAATTTGTATTTCAGCATATTTTTTATTAAAATTACCCGTAGTGCATTATAAAAAAGGTTGCTCATGTGACGGAAGAATAGTGAATTTTACTGGTTTTCAATTAAATAAAATTACAAGCCGCCTAGGGACAAGTTGCAATTTTATTTTTATCTAAAATTGAAAGGCTCGTTTGCAGCGAAGAAAACGAAAATTTTTCCTTTCTTTGGGAATATTGGCGAAAATGATCTTCCTGATTATCATTCAATATCACAATAAATTAATCTCATTTGGATAATGCACTACGGGTTAAAATTGTCTTATTGATAAATTTTAAATGAGAAAAATATATGATAGCTGAGATTATTTATTTGGTTGCTGCATTTTTTATTTTAGGAACTTTGATTTTGAACATCTCTAAAAGATTATAGTAGAACAGATAAGAAGACATTAGTTCTAAATGTCATTGGTGTATTAATCATTGCCAGTTACATCATCAAATTCGTTATCAAAAATGAAATCATATAATCAATCGCTGATTACATTATTAAAAAATTAGATATAAAAACGCCTCCAAAAGTCCTTCTGCGCATGATTCAGAAGCTCCCCCCCAGACCACATTTTGCACTATAATCGCATAACATCATTGAAAAAGGATGAAAAAACTTTACAGTGTAAAGAGCAGAAAAACAATCAATTAATAAAAACCTGTAAAAACACAGAAAAAAAAGTGGTTAAAAAATTTGGAGGTTAGGTAGGAAGTGTCTATATTTGCACTCCTTTTGAAACAGAAAGGGCAGTTCATTGAAGGTTGAGGAAAGGAAGATAAAAAAGTAAAATTTTATTTGGATTGTAAGATAAAAAGACATTATATTTGCAGTCCGTTTCAGAATCAACCAAAAGAGCGGTGCGAAAAAAAAAAACTTGAAAAAAGTTTTGGTAGGAATAAAAAAGTTACTATATTTGCATCCGCTTTAAGAGATGAAGCGAAAAAGAGGAGTTCATTAAGATTAAAAGATAGAAGAAAAATAAAAGCCAAGTGTCAATTCGATGAGTTATCAGGAGGTAGGGCTTTAGCGTTATAATTGATTAGAAAAAAAATAAGGAATTACAACGGAGAGTTTGATCCTGGCTCAGGATGAACGCTAGCGGGAGGCTTAACACATGCAAGTCGAGGGAGAATCAGTTTTCGGACTGAGGGAACCGGCGCACGGGTGCGTAACGCGTATGCAACTTGCCCTTATCAGGAGGATAGCCCGGGGAAACTCGGATTAATACTTCATAGGATCTTGTTTGGCATCAGATAAGATTGAAAGAAATTCGGATAAGGATAGGCATGCGTCAGATTAGCTAGTTGGTAGTGTAACGGACTACCAAGGCGATGATCTGTAGGGGGCCTGAGAGGGTGATCCCCCACACTGGTACTGAGACACGGACCAGACTCCTACGGGAGGCAGCAGTGAGGAATATTGGACAATGGAGGGAACTCTGATCCAGCCATCCCGCGTGCAGGAAGACGGCCTTATGGGTTGTAAACTGCTTTTGTATGGGGATAAATCTACTTACGTGTAGGTAGTTGAAGGTACCATACGAATAAGCATCGGCTAACTCCGTGCCAGCAGCCGCGGTAATACGGAGGATGCAAGCGTTATCCGGATTCATTGGGTTTAAAGGGTCCGTAGGCGGGCTAATAAGTCAGTGGTGAAATTTTGTCGCTTAACGATAAAACTGCCATTGATACTGTTAGTCTTGAGTGATATTGAAGTAGCTGGAATGTGTAGTGTAGCGGTGAAATGCATAGATATTACACAGAACACCGATTGCGAAGGCAGGTTACTAAGTATTAACTGACGCTGAAGGACGAAAGCGTGGGGAGCGAACAGGATTAGATACCCTGGTAGTCCACGCAGTAAACGATGCTAACTCGTTTTCGGGGAGCAATCTTCGGAGGCCAAGCGAAAGTGATAAGTTAGCCACCTGGGGAGTACGTTCGCAAGAATGAAACTCAAAGGAATTGACGGGGGCCCGCACAAGCGGTGGAGCATGTGGTTTAATTCGATGATACGCGAGGAACCTTACCAAGGCTTAAATGCATTATGACAGGAGTGGAAACACTTTTTTCTTCGGACAGAATGCAAGGTG